>NZ_JBFTPD010000003.1:0-310000 GCF_056398305.1 Rhizobium sp. 01T444 | reverse complement strand
GAGGATCCCAAAACAACCAGGATGTTGGCTTAGAAGCAGCCATCATTTAAAGAAAGCGTAACAGCTCACTGGTCTAAATAAGGGTCTTTGCGCCGAAAATGTAACGGGGCTAAAGCCATGCACCGAAGCTGAGGATTCCTCTTTGAGGAGTGGTAGCGGAGCGTTCCGTAAGCTGATGAAGGGAGACCYGTGAGGGCTCCTGGAGGTATCGGAAGTGCGAATGTTGACATGAGTAACGATAAAGAGGGTGAGAGACCCTCTCGCCGAAAGACCAAGGGTTCCTGCTTAAAGTTAATCTGAGCAGGGTTAGCCGGCCCCTAAGACGAGGCGGACACGCGTAGTCGATGGGAACCACGTTAATATTCGTGGGCCTGGTGGTAGTGACGGATCGCACAAGTTGTTCATTCTTATTGGATTGGRTGGGCAGCGGAGCGGTTCCAGGAAATAGCTCCACCGTATAGACCGTACCCGAAACCGACACAGGTGGTCAGGTAGAGTATACCAAGGCGCTTGAGAGAACTATGTTGAAGGAACTCGGCAAATTGCACGCGTAACTTCGGAAGAAGCGTGACCCCATAGTAGGCAACTATTGTGGGGTGGCACAGACCAGGGGGTAGCGACTGTTTATCAAAAACACAGGGCTCTGCGAAGTCGCAAGACGACGTATAGGGTCTGACGCCTGCCCGGTGCTGGAAGGTTAAGAGGAGAGGTGCAAGCTTTGAATCGAAGCCCCAGTAAACGGCGGCCGTAACTATAACGGTCCTAAGGTAGCGAAATTCCTTGTCGGGTAAGTTCCGACCTGCACGAATGGCGTAACGACTTCCCCGCTGTCTCCAACATAGACTCAGTGAAATTGAATTCCCCGTGAAGATGCGGGGTTCCTGCGGTCAGACGGAAAGACCCCGTGCACCTTTACTATAGCTTTACACTGGCATTCGTGTCGGCATGTGTAGGATAGGTGGTAGGCTTTGAAGCAGGGACGCCAGTTTCTGTGGAGCCATCCTTGAAATACCACCCTTATCGTCATGGATGTCTAACCGCGGCCCGTTATCCGGGTCCGGGACAGTGTATGGTGGGTAGTTTGACTGGGGCGGTCGCCTCCGAAAGAGTAACGGAGGCGCGCGATGGTGGGCTCAGACCGGTCGGAAATCGGTCGTCGAGTGCAATGGCATAAGCCCGCCTGACTGCGAGACTGACAAGTCGAGCAGAGACGAAAGTCGGTCATAGTGATCCGGTGGTCCCGCGTGGAAGGGCCATCGCTCAACGGATAAAAGGTACGCCGGGGATAACAGGCTGATGACCCCCAAGAGTCCATATCGACGGGGTTGTTTGGCACCTCGATGTCGGCTCATCGCATCCTGGGGCTGGAGCAGGTCCCAAGGGTTTGGCTGTTCGCCAATTAAAGCGGTACGTGAGCTGGGTTCAGAACGTCGTGAGACAGTTCGGTCCCTATCTGCCGTGGGTGTAGGAATATTGACAGGATCTGTCCCTAGTACGAGAGGACCGGGATGGACATATCTCTGGTGGACCTGTTGTCCTGCCAAGGGCATAGCAGGGTAGCTATATATGGACGGGATAACCGCTGAAGGCATCTAAGCGGGAAACCCACCTGGAAACGAGTATTCCCTATCAGAGCCGTGGAAGACGACCACGTTGATAGGCCGGGTGTGGAAGTGCGGCAACGCATGAAGCTTACCGGTACTAATAGCTCGATTGGCTTGATCGTTCTCATTGACTATGCTCATCGAACAAAGTTCGATAAGCCTGACCTTTTGTCCTCACGCGCCATAGGCGCTGCGGACGGCGCGCCGGACAACCGGCGACGCGCTTTGCGCTTGCGGCCTTCTGGCCGAAGGTGCCTCGCGAAAGGTAAGACGTGTTCAAATAAAAGGATGTGAAAACATCCACCAGCTTCTCAACACAAGTTGCGCTTCGCTGACCTGGTGGTCATGGCGGGGTGGCTGCACCCGTTCCCTTTCCGAACACGGCCGTGAAACGCCCCAGCGCCTATGGTACTTCGTCTTAAGACGCGGGAGAGTCGGTCGCTGCCAGGTCTGCAAAACGCAACTCGTGTAAATCTTCTCATTACGAAACTTACGGCCCAAAGCCGATCAAAGGGCCGCTCGCAAAGCGGCCTTTTGTGTTTGGGGCCACAGGAACACGAGACAAATTGCWTCGCAATTTGCTCGGCAGTATACGTAAATCGCAAAAGCGATTTATGCAGACGATATTTTGCCAAAGGCAAAAATCGGTCGGTATTTTGCCAATAGGCAAAAACCTGGACGGACGACGCTAGCGTCGCCTGGATAACGCGGGGTGGAGCAGCCCGGTAGCTCGTCAGGCTCATAACCTGAAGGCCGCAGGTTCAAATCCTGCCCCCGCAACCAAAACCTTACTAAACTTCCCCGGTAGCAATATCTGGATATCTCGCTGCGGGAGGTCTTTCGCTGGCGGAAAAGCTGCGCTCTCCCTTGGCGACGCTACCTCCTCGTTCGCAAAGCTCACCATAACCTGAAGGGTGAGCGCAGCGAACGGGCCAAAGCCTGCCAACGAAACCAAATCAAGCCCGCACACATGCGGGCTTTTTTGTTGCTAATCAGCCCAGGACCTAACCCCGCACAAGCGGCATGCACAAGGCAAAGCCGATAAGCGGGACGGGAAGCTACAAATCCCAAAACGAAAACCTTCCCAAGCAATTCCAGCTCTACAAAATACCAACGCCAATGCCGCCGGTGCTTTGGTCCGTCGTAAGCATAGTGGGCTAATCCTTATCCGAATATTCAACTCTACTATCACAATTTCGAATGTGCTAAAGTAATTTCGCGTGCTGCTTTAAGTTTCCACGCACAGATTTCTATTGGTCTTTACAGGTCTGCTGTCTCGTTCAGCCGGAGTATTTGTTTTCATGCCGTAAATCGATGAACTTTCCAGGGAGGGGAACAATGCGAAAATATGCATTTTCTCGATCGGCAATACGGCGCGGGGGGCGTTGGTTTTCGTTCGGGCTATCGATATCGAGCGTCTTCTGCGCAGTCGGTCTTCTTACCGGCATTGCCGTTGCGCAGGCACCCACCGAAGAGCAGCGCAACGAGGTCAGGGCGGCATGCCGTTCCGATTTCATCACACAATGCTCCGGCGTGCAGCCGGGCGGCGTGGAGGCGCTGACCTGCCTGCAGCAACATGATTCCACTCTTTCCGCCGCCTGCCGCAAGGCGGTGTCAGCGATCACCGCCAAGCCGAAATCGACATCTGCAGAACCATCTCAAACGGCGCCTGTTACGACAGGGGCGGCGACGCCGGCACCGGCACCGACAGCCGGTGCTCAGACGGCGGCTCAACCGACCGAGGCGCAACGCGATGCCGTCAAGTCAGCCTGCCGTTCCGATTTCATGGCGCAATGCTCCGGAGTGACCCCGGGAGGTGCTGCGGCACTCTCCTGCCTGCAGCAGCATAGCGCCCGCCTGTCGGCACCTTGCCAGCAGGCCGTTGCGGCCATCGGTGCAGCAGGCGCGCCCGCAGCCGGTGCAGGTGCTGCAACAGCTGCCACGCCGCCGGCAACCCGGCCAGCTGCCATGCCTGTCTTCTCTCCACGCGAGGAAATGATGATCGTGCGCGAAACCTGCGGGCCTGACTTCCGGGCTTTTTGCCGAATGGTGCCGATTGGTGGCGGGCGGGTCATCTCGTGCCTGCGGGACAATCTGCAGCGCGTATCGCCAGCCTGCCACAGGGTGCTGACCTCGGGGCTGTAGCGGCCTTCCAATTCGTATCCGGTTTCGCCGGGAATGTCTGAGCGTCAGGCATTCTTCTGATGGTCTGCACAGCCATTCCGGGATCGTCACAGCACGATCCGAAATCTCCGCATTCGATGAATTCAATGACGACACAAATGAAAGGCAGTTGCCATGTCATCGACTTCTCATCTATCGCGATTGAAACGAATATTGAGCTATTCCGCTGTTGTCGCCGGCCTCGTTCTGCCAACCCATGCATGGGCGGATGATGCAAAAGATCTTCTGAAGGCCATGTCCGATTTTCTGGTGGCGCAGAAGACAATATCCTTCAACTACCAGTCCTCACTCGAGGCGGTGACGCCGGACTTCGAGAAGCTGCAATTCGTCAGTTCGGGTACGGCCAATATCACCCGGCCTGACAAACTGCGCGTTACGAGAACCGGCGGCTTTGCCGATATCGATGTCAGCTTCGACGGTTCAACGCTGACCGTACATGGCAAAAACCTCGACGCTTACGCGAAGATCGACGGTAAAGGCTCGCTAGATGAGCTGATCGACAGGCTCGCCGATGCTGGCGTCGAGGCGCCGGGCGCCGATCTTTTGTCGGCGCATGTCTACGATATCCTGATGACTGACGTGACCGAGGCGAAGCACATTTCCAGCGCTTTCGTGGATGGCGTGGAATGCGAATATCTGGCTTTCCGTACGCCGGAACTCGACTGGCAGATCTGGATACAGACGGGACCGCAGCCGATACCGCGGCGCTATGTGATCACCAGCAAACACGTCGTCCAGGCACCGCAATACACGCTTGAAATCAGCGACTTCAAAAGCGGAGCGGACGTTGCTGCCACGTCCTACAACATCAAGATCCCGGCCAATGCCAAGACCGTGGATCTGAGCGAACTCCAATCGATCGATGAGCTTCCCGCGCCTGCCGTTAAAGGAGAGATGCAATGACCCGCAGCAAGCTCTTTTTCGCCTTCTGCCTTGCCGGCGTGATGACTTTCACGGATTTTCGTATAGAGGGGCAAGGTCCGCTGCCAGTGTCGATCGGCTTTGCCACACCGGCGGGTGCCGTCATCGGTCGGCCTCTAACGCCGCTCTCCTATGCTGGCGTTGCCCGCCGGACGACGCGTCGGGTTGTCCGGCGAACGGCGACGACCATTGCCGTCCTGCCTCCCGGCTGTCTCTACGGCCCTTATTATGGCGGCTATTATTACCGCTGCGGCGGTTTGTACTACGCCAAGAGCGGTGGCGTTTACGTGCAAGTGATCGTGCAATAGGCTCCCATCCGAGGCTGGAGCATTTCCGGACACAAACCGCTGCACACTATTGCTGGAATTGCTCTATTGCACCTTCATTTCCGCATCTGCGACCGCCGGAGCTTTGCTGCGGCGCCTTCTGAATTCTTCGAGGCGCTGCAGCACGACATAAAAGGACGGAACGAACAGCACGGCAAGGCAGGTCGATGCGATCATGCCGCTGAAGACCGATATGCCGATCGACTTGCGGGCGGATGCGCCGGCCCCCGTTGCCAGGACGAGCGGCAGTACGCCGAGAATGAAGGCGAAAGATGTCATGAGGATCGGGCGGAAGCGCAGGCGGGCCGCCTCGACCGCGGCATCCAGTATCTCCATGCCTTCCTCACGCTTTTCACGCGCATATTCGACGATCAGGATGGCGTTCTTCGATGCCAGCGCGATCAAAAGGATCAAGCCGATCTGGGTGTAGAGGTTGTTGGCGACACCCGCCGCCATCAGCGCGCCGACGGTGCCGAGCAGGGCAAGCGGGACGGCCAGCAGCACGGCAAGCGGCAGGATCCAGCTTTCATATTGGCCCGCAAGCACGAAGTAGACGAGCAGCATGCCGAGCGCGAAGATATAGTAGATCTGTCCGCCGACCGCCTTTTCCTGGTAGGAGAGCGCCGTCCACTCGTAGCCGGTTCCTGTCGGCAAGGTCTGGTCGGCGATCTGCTCCATGACGTCGAGTGCCTGGCCGGAGCTGAAGCCGGCGGCAGGTCCGCCAACGATGGTTGCTGACGGGTAGAGGTTGTAGAGGCTGATCAGTGAGGGGCCTTGCATCGGCTTGATATCGACAACGGTTCCGAGCGGCACCATCGTGCCATCGCCGGCCTTGACCTCCAGATTGCGGATATCGTCAGGACTGACGCGGAATTCCGGAGATGCCTGGGCATAGACCTGGAAGGTGCGGCCAAACTTGTTGAACTGTGTCACGTAGCTCGATCCGACGTAGCCCGACAGCACGGAGAAAACCTGTCCGACAGTGACGCCCAACGTCTCGGCCTTGATACGGTCGACCACGACCTCAAACTGCGGCACATTCGAGCGGAACGACGTGCTCAGCCTTTGCAGTGATGACTGGGCTTCGCCATTTTTCACAATCGTATCGGTAAGGGACTGCAACAGTGCATAGTCGGAAACACCATTCTTGAGCTCTACTTGCATCGTGAAGCCGCTGGCATTGCCGACACCCTGGATCGGGGGCGGCACGATGACCAGGGTTTTCGCAACCAGTACGTTTTGCAGCGCGCCGTTCAGATGCTGGTAGATGGACAGGAGATCCTGACCCTTTTCCTTGAGCCTTTCGTCCCAGTCCTTCAGCACGACATAGGCAACGCCGGCATTCTGCAGGCTGGCATTGCTGTCGAGAACGGATATGCCACTGATCGTCAATACCTGATCGACGCCTGGTGTCGCCTGGGCGATCTTGCCGACCTCCGCCATGACTGCGTCGGTGCGCTCCTTGGAGGCGCCATCCGGCAGCTGCGCGCCGATCAGCACGTAGCCCTGGTCCTCAATCGGCAGGAATGCAGTCGGCACGCGTGTCAGCCCCCAGACGGCGATGCCCATCAGCGCCAGCGCAAGGATGACCATCGCGGCGGCGTGGCGCGTCATCGAGCCGATCAGCCGGACGTATCCGTGTTCGCCCCAGCCGTAGATCCGGTTGAAGCCGCGATAGACGAAGTTCCGCTTCTCGGGAGGCACCGGTGTGCGCAGCCAGAGGGCGCATTGCGTCGGTTTCAGCGTCACGGCGTTGATGGCGCTGATCAGCGCCGTGGCGGCGATCACGAGAGCAAACTGGCGATAAAGCTGGCCCGTCAGCCCCGGCAGGAAGGCGGCTGGAATGAAGACGGCCATCAGCACCAGAGTGATACCGATGACGGGGCCGAGCAGTTCTTCCATCGCCTTTTCGGCTGCCTGCCTGCCGGACATGCCCGCCTCGATATGTCTCGCGACACCTTCCACAATGACGATGGCGTCATCGACGACGATGCCGATGGCGAGGACGATTGCGAACAGAGTGGAGAGGTTGACGGTAAAGCCCATGGCCGCCATCGCGGCAAAGGCGCCGATGATGGTGACGGGAACAGTCGTCGCCGGCACGAGCATGGCTCGCCAGTCCTGCAGAAACAGCAGAATGACGATGAGAACGAGAACGCCTGCCTCGATCAGCGTGACATAGACTTCGTTGATCGACGCTTTGACGAATTTCGTCGTGTCGAAGGGGAGATGATATTCGAGGCCCGGGGGGAAGGCCTTCGCCAGTTCCGCCATCTTCACATCGACTGCCTGGGCCACAGCAATGGCGTTTGCTTCCGGCAATTGGGAGATACCGATGCCCGCAGCCGGTCGGCCATTCTGCATGAAGGTCTGGCTATAGGTCTGCGCACCCAATTCTACCCGGCCGATATCGCGGATGCGCGTCACCCGGCCGCCGTCCGCACCATCGACCTTGACGATGATGTTCTCATAGTCGACGGCATCATTCAGCCGGCCATTGATGTTCAGCGTGTATTGAAATGTCTGCCCTTGGGGAACCGGTGGAATGCCGATCTGGCCGGCCGTGACCTCCTGGCTCTGTTGCTGCACGACATTGACGATATCCTGCGGCGTCAGCCCACGGGCCTGCAGCAGGTTCGGATCCATCCAGATGCGCATGGCATATTGGCCGGCGCCGAAGACCGTGACGTTGCCGACGCCGGGCAGGCGGGCAAGTTCGTTCTGCAGGTTGATGACGGCGTAGTTGGAGAGGAACAGGCTGTCATAGCGGCTGTCCGGCGAAGTCAGGCTGACGAAGCCGAGGATCGCTGTCGATTTCTTCTGGGTGCTGACACCCTGAATCTGAACCGATTGCGGAAGCGACGACATGGCGATCGCAACACGGTTTTGCACCAGGACCTGTGCCTGATCGGGATCGGTACCGATGGCGAAGGTCACGGTCAGTGAGTAGGTGCCGTCGCTTGCGCTGGTGGACTGCATGTAGAGCATGTCCTGCACGCCGTTGACCTGCTGCTCGATCGGCAGGGCGACTGTATCGACGAGCGTCTTGGCACTGGCGCCGGGAAAGCGGGTCGTCACCTGTACGGTCGGCGGAACGACATTCGGATATTGCGCCACCGGGAGTTGGAAGAGAGCCACCGCGCCGATGAGAACAAAGACCAATGCCAGAACATTGGCGAGCACCGGCCGTTCGATGAAGAAGCGCGAGATCATGCTGTTGTCCTTGGACGTTCAGATGAAGCGTGGTGGCGGATTTACTGTGTCGTCGCCGTGGCCTTTGCATCGGCGCCGGCTTCGGCCGGCTGCGTTTTCATATCGATTTTCTCGGGTGCAACCTTGCTGCCGGGTATCGCCTGTTGGATGCCTTGGATGACAACCCAGTCAGCCGGATCGAGGCCGGATTCGATGACGCGAAGAGCGCCTTCGCGTTGGCCCGTTTTGACCTGTTTCTGCTCGACAGCGTCATCCTTGCCGAGAACGAGCAGGTAGCTGCCGAGCTGGTTGGTGGCGATCGCATCGTCGCGCACGAGCAGCGCCTTCTCATTCTGGCCGATCGGTACGCGAACGCGCACGAAGAGGCCGGGCAGCATGGCCTTGTCCTTGTTGTCGAACAGAGCCCGGACCTGAAGCGTGCCGGTCGATGCATCGAGTTGCGGCGAGACATAGTCGAGATGTCCCTTGTGCGGATAGCCTTCCTCGGATTGCAGGCCGAGTTCGGCAGGGATGCTCGGCAGGTCCGTCTGCTTGAACGTGCGTCCCTGCTTTCTCAGCATATCCTTGATCAGCAGCACCTGGGTTTCGCTGACGTTGAAATAGGCATAGATCGGGTCCGTCTGGACGATGCTCGCAAGTTTGGTCGGGCCTGACACGCCGACCAGCGTGCCGATATCGACGAGGTGGTTGGTCGCCGTGCCCTCGAAGGGGGCAAGCACTTCGGTATAGCCGAGGTTGATCGTCGCGAGTTCGAGATTGGCCTGGGCGTTGAGGATGGACGCGTTCGCTTCATCGAGCGTCGCCTTGGCGCTGTCGACGGCTGTCTGCGTGGTGACCTGTTGCTTCATCAGATTGACCTGACGGTCATATTCCTGCTTGGCGCCGACCTGGGACGCCTGTTGTGAGGCGAGCGATGCCTTTGCCTGGTCGAGCTGCGCCTGATAGGTATCGCGCTCGATGCCGAAGAGCTTGGTGCCCTTCGTCACCGTCGTGCCATCCTGATAATCGATCGATTGAAGATAGCCTTGGACGCGTGCTTCGATATCGACCGAGTTCAGCGGTGCGGTATTGCCGGTCAGCTCGAAATAGAGGGTGATTGGCTCTTGGACCGGCTGGGCGACGCGAACGGCTGGCGGCGGAGGCGGGACGTAGGTATTGCTGCTTCCATCGCATGCAGTGAGCGCTGCCGTGCCGATGAGCGTTACGAAAATCTGCAGACCCCGATGCAATCCCTCACGCATTGCTGCTGCCCCGACGATCTATATGCCCCGGTCTTCCTGCGCCTTTGCGGTGACCCCCATAAGCCGCCGGGTGGTTTCAGGCGTGTGGTACTATGTCGCGGGATTGTCCGAAATTGCAATAGTTCCCGGCACGCAATTTAGCTGTGCCTAAATGATTGGTGACCGCGTAATCCCGGTAACAGTTCAGTTCGCAGATTTGTGCTCACTGCTGAGTAATGAGCAGTACGTAAGCCACAAACAGCACCAGATGAACCGCGCCTTGCATGAGATTGGTGCGGCCGCTTGAAAAGGTAATGATGCTGACGGTGAGCGTCAGCACGAACATTACGAGATCCGGGCCCTGAAGCCCCAACGTGACGGGATGCCCGTAGAAGTGGCTGATTGCCAGCATGGCCGGCACGGTCAGGCCGATCGTCGACAGGACTGAGCCGAGGAAGATGTTGATGGAACGCTGCAGATGGTTGGCGACGGAGGCGCGCACGGCGCTGATCGCCTCGGGTGTCGCGACAAGCACCGCCATGACCACACCTCCAAAGGCTGTCGGTGCGTGCAGGGTTTCGATGACGTAGTCAATCGGCCTGGCAAGCTGTTCAACCAGGAAGACGACCGGTCCCATGTAGGCAAGCAGCAGAACGGCATGATGCCATACCGCCCGATGGTGCCGCATGTTGACGATGTGCTGTTCATGGTGGTTGCCGTCTTCGGCGAAGTAGCGCTGATGGCGGCCGGCCTGCAGCAGCAGGAATATGCTGTAGAGACCAATCGAGACGATGCCGAGAAACATCTGCCTCGGGGCCGAGGGGTGCGGACCATCCGGGCCGGCGAGAAAAGTCGGCATGACGAGGCTGAGGGTCGCGAGCGGCACGATGACGCCGAGATAGGCATTGGCGCCATGCAGATTGTGCTGCTGATCTTCCCGCCGCCAGGCGCCGAAGAGCAGCGACAGGCCAACCATGCCGTTCAGGATGATCATGACGACGGCAAACAGCGTGTCGCGTGCGAGCGTTGGATTGTTTTCCCCATGCAGCATGACAGCCGAGATCGCCATCACTTCGATTGAGGTAATCGCAAGGGTCAGGATGAGGGTCCCGTAGGGCTCCCGAAGCTGCTCTGCCAGATGATCGGCGTGGCGAACGACCGACAGGGCTGACCCGAGCACAACGCCAAAAAGCCACAGGAAAATGAGGGTGAACCAGAAGGGTTGAGATAGTTTCGCGAAGATTGCTTCAGAGAAAGCAAGGAAGGCGAGGCTGGTCGCGACGCTCACGCCAAAGAACCATTCCTCGCGGACGATGCCCGCCATACTGGTGGTGCGCAATGCGGAACTGTCAGTCATCGGGACCACTACCGGCCACGGAGTATCCTCGCACTACAACTAAGCGCGCTGCCATTTTCCTCTCCGCTCTCTCCGCCGCGTGGGCAAACCGAGCGGTGCGGCTTGGCGGCGGCTGCGAGCGATTGTCTCACGCAGAGGGGCATTCCGCCTATCTAAAAATCATCGCCTCCGGCTTGGGACGATTCAATGATATTTCCGCTTCTCTCGCCCCAGAATTTCCGGGGCATTGAGGCCGGCAATCGGCCTCGAGAGATCGGCAGGGATATCCCCGGCGAGCTGGAGATCCAGATAGCGGGCGCAGCAGACGCGGAGGAACGAGGTGAAGTTGCCAAGGTCATGGCCGGCGTCGATCGACTCGTGGGGTAGCCTGGTGATCAGCTGGACCACATTCATGCCGTCGCGGGTGGCAATTTCCTCCAGCTTTGACCAGAAGAAATTCTCCAGCCTCACGCTGGTGACCATGCCGTCGATGCGCAACGACCGGGTTGTGCTTTCCCAGAGCCGCGCATCGGCCCTAATGAACAGTTCACACATCACGTTCCTCCCGCGGGTCCACTCAGGCGGCATTGGTCTCCAGGGTCGTTGCCGCATCAAGCACCGTCATGAACTGGCGCAGCCACGAGGGGTGGGCCGGCCATGCCGGTGCTGTAACGAGATTGCCGTCGGAGACGGCATCGGTAATGGCGATATCGGCATAGGTACCACCGGCAAGCTCGACTTCCGGGCGGCAGGCGGGATAGGCTGAGCAGGTGCGGCCCTTCAGCACGCCGGCAGCGGCCAAAAGCTGCGCGCCGTGGCAGATCGCGGCGACCGGCTTGTTGGCATCGAAGAAATGCCTCACAGCCTTGATGACATCGGGGTTGAGGCGCAGATATTCCGGCGCACGGCCGCCCGGAATGACGAGCGCATCGTAATCCTCGGCGCGAATGCTTTCGAATGTGGCGTTCAGTGCGAAGTTGTGACCACGCTTTTCCGAATAGGTCTGGTCGCCTTCGAAATCGTGGATGGCGGTGGCAACTGTCTGGCCGGCAGTCTTGCCGGGGCAGACGGCATGGACCGTATAGCCGCAGGCAAGCAGCGTCTGGAACGGCACCATGGTTTCATAATCTTCGGTGAAATCACCTGTAATCATCAGTATTTTGGACGCTGGCATTTCTTCCTCCCGTAAAAACCAACAGATGGACTTTAACAAAGGATCGCGGGCCGCGGGTACTAAGGGAATACTACACGGAATTCCCGATCAGGTGGTCGCGTGGGTTCTCATCGGGGACGGCGCAGGCCTCACCGCCACCGAACATGCGCGAACGAGTGAGGAAGCGTTTCTCGCGGCCGTTATCGAGCGAAAACATGCCGCCGCGGCCGGGCACGACGTCGATGATGAGCTGGGTATGTTTCCAGGCCTCGAACTGGCTGGCGCTGATATAGAGGGGCACACCGCCGATTTCACCGAGTTTCACGTCCTGGTCGCCGACAATGAAATCGTCCGTGGGGTAGCACATGGGCGAAGAGCCATCGCAGCAGCCGCCGGACTGATGGAAGAGGATCTCAGGATAATCCCGCTGGATTTCCTTGATGAGGTCTAGCGCTGCATCGGTTGCGAGCACGCGCGGTTCGCCATTGAGCATTTGTTCCATGATTGCCTCCTCCAAGACAATACCTCCTCCCCGTGAAGGGAGGAGGTGCGATAATAGCACGATCAGTTGCTTCTCAGAAGAAGCCGAGCTTCTTCGGGCTGTAGCTGACCAGCATGTTCTTGGTCTGCTGGTAGTGGTCGAGCATCATCTTGTGCGTTTCACGGCCGATGCCGGACTGCTTGTAGCCACCGAAGGCCGCATGGGCCGGATAGGCGTGATAGCAGTTGGTCCAGACGCGACCGGCCTGGATTTCCCGGCCGAAGCGATAGGCGCGGTTGCCGTCGCGGGTCCAGACACCGGCGCCGAGGCCGTAGAGCGTGTCATTGGCGATCTCGAGCGCTTCCTTCTCATCCTTGAAGGTGGTGACCGAGACAACAGGGCCGAAGATTTCTTCCTGGAACACACGCATCTTGTTGTGGCCCTTGAAGATGGTCGGCTTGATGTAATAGCCCTCAGACAACTCGCCGCCGAGGTCGTTGCGCGAGCCGCCGGTAAGGACCTGCGCGCCTTCCTGCTTACCAATATCGAGGTAAGCGAGGATCTTTTCCATCTGCTCTGTGGAGGCCTGGGCGCCGATCATCGTTGCAGGGTCGAGCGGGTTGCCCTGCGTGATGGCTTCGACGCGTTTGACGGCCCTTTCCATGAAGCGGTCATAGATCGATTCCTGGATAAGGGCGCGGCTCGGGCAGGTGCAAACTTCGCCTTGGTTCAGCGCAAACATGGCGAAGCCTTCGAGAGCCTTGTCGAGGAAGTCGTCATCCTCGGCTGCCACATCGGCGAAGAAGATGTTGGGCGACTTGCCGCCGAGTTCCAGCGTGACCGGAATGAGGTTCTGGCTGGCATATTGCATGATGAGGCGGCCCGTCGTCGTCTCGCCGGTGAAGGCGATCTTGGCGATGCGCGGGCTGGAAGCGAGCGGTTTGCCGGCTTCGAGACCAAAACCGTTGACGATGTTGAGCACGCCGGGCGGCAGGAGATCGCCGACGAGTTCTGCCCAGAGCAAGAGCGAGGCGGGCGTCTGTTCTGCCGGCTTGATGACGACGCAATTGCCGGCGGCGAGAGCCGGGGCCAGCTTCCAGGTCGCCATCAGGATCGGGAAGTTCCAGGGAATGATCTGGCCGACGACGCCGAGCGGCTCATGGAAGTGATAGGCGACGGTGTCATGGTCGATTTCGCCGATCGTGCCTTCCTGAGCACGGATGCAGGAAGCAAAATAGCGGAAGTGGTCGATGGCGAGCGGGATGTCGGCCGCCATGGTTTCGCGGATCGGCTTGCCGTTGTCCCAGGTCTCGGCCTGGGCCAGAAGCTCCAGCTTGTCTTCCATGCGCTGGGCGATCTTCATAAGGATGTTGGAACGCTCGGTTGTGGAAGTGCGGCCCCATTTTTCCTTCGCGGCATGGGCGGCATCGAGCGCGGCGTTGATGTCCTTTTCATCCGAGCGCGGGATTTCGCAGAGCTTGCCGCCGGTGACGGGCGTAACGTTGTCGAAATATTTGCCGCCGATCGGCTCACGCCATTCGCCACCGATATAGTTGCCGTATCTCAGCTTGTACGGCGACTCGACGATTTTCTGATGAAGCATGTCATCCTCCCTTGATGAACGGGTTCCGGATCGAACCAGTGAGAGGAAATCTGTGTCGCTTTTGGCTGATGGAACAGGGTCGCTCCGCAATACCGCAGCGCACAGTGTCGCAGAGTTGCGACAGGTTCCGGTGGTACCACGAATTCGTGATTGAACCTTTGGCCTGATGTCAGTGCAGGTCGAGTTTCTTCATCTTCCGGTGCAGTGTAGCACGGCTGATGCCAAGGGCTGCGGCGGCCTGGGAGACATTGCCATGCGTGCGCGACAGCGCGCGCAGGAGCGCCGCCTTTTCGGCTTCGGCCATCTCTTCTTCCTGCGAGACGCGGCCTTCATGCAGCGCATCGGAGGCCGGAATGCCGGCGGCGATGTGCCTGTCGTCCAGCTTGAGCGCAAGGCGAGCGGCACGCGTAGCGCCGAGAACGAGGTCATGTCGGTCGACGGCGAGCAGCGCATTGGCGGAATTGACGCCGGCCGGCACCATGACGAAGCGGGCACCTGCAAAGGCGGAACGGAAGAGGTTGAGCTCGATGCGCATCGCCGCATCACGCACGGCTTGCGAGAGGATGCTCAGCGTCATCTCATTGACGTCGCCGCGGCAGGTAGAAATGTCCAGCGCAGCGGCCAGCAGGCCGCGGTGATCGCGGATCGGCGCAGTGGTGCAGCTCAGCTTGATGTTGGAGCAATAGAAATGCTGGTCGCGGAAAACGGCGACGGCGCGGTCGTCGGCGAGTGCCGTGCCGATGCCGTTGGTGCCGATGCTGGCTTCGGTCCAGACGGAACCGGTCCAGAGGCCGAGATCGTGGAATTCCTTATCATTGCCGGCGGCTCCGCGGCGCTCCAGCGCAATGCCATTGCGATCCGTCAGCAGCAGGCAGCAGCCTGCCTTGCCGACGGTTGCAAAGAGGCGGTCGAGTTCCTCCCGGGCATCGGCGATCAATTGTTCGGATTGCTCCCGCGCCAGGCCGAATTCCTGTTCGGTGAGGCGCAGCGGCACGCGCTTATCCTCTGGCGCCAGCTGGTACATTGTCATGCAGCGCCGCCAGGAAGCCACGATTGGAGAGCTGGCCGCAGCGGAATTTTGCTGGGCGCACGTATAGACATGCTCCGCATGCGCGGATTGTTCGTGCATAGAGGCTCCTCCCAGAACTTGCGCATATTCTGATGTAAATATGGCAGCTTTGCAATCAGGCCGGCATGACGCCCGATGACGGGTGTCGCATTTCTGAGACAGTTGCGCTGGCCGTCCGAGCATCGTGATCGCGATAATCTGACCAGCCGGCTGCTTGCCGAGGCTGATTTTACGGAATAGCGTCGTATTTCCATGGATACAACGACCGGCGGGTGCTGGCTGCTGATATCGCGGACTTCACATTTCAGTGTTTGCGCTGGCGACAGTGAAACAGATCGCAGCGCGGCTTCGTAGTTTCCTCAGTAGGCAACACCGAAAGAAAAATCGCTATGCCGGGAATAAGTCCCGCCCGGCGTTGTCTACCAGACAAGAGAACCTGTCGCAGCTGCTGACTAGGAGAGCAAAGCGATGATGAACAGACGATTGCTGCTGACCACTGCCGGACTTGGCGCCTTTGCCCTGCGCTTCGGTTTTGGCAGCCACGCCATGGCGGAGGAGAGCTTCGCCGTTACCCATACCGACGAAGAGTGGCGCAAGCTTCTGACGCCGGATCAATATTCGGTGCTGCGGCAGGAGGGAACGGAATATCCCTTCACCAGCCCGTTGCTGCACGAAGAACGCAAGGGCAATTTCGCCTGTGCGGGCTGCGATCAGGAGGCATTTTCCTCGACCACGAAATTCGACAGCGGTACTGGCTGGCCGAGTTTCTGGGCGCCGCTTGACGACAAGGTCGTCGGCACGACGCACGATACCTCCTTCGGCATGGTGCGCGATGCCGTCCATTGCGGCCGTTGCGGTGGGCATCTGGGTCACGTCTTCAACGACGGACCGAAGCCGACTGGATTGCGCTACTGCATGAACGGCGTGGCCATGACATTCCACCCGGCTTCTGCCTGATAGACGGATTATTGCGATGCTTCTCTTCGTCCTTGCCTATCTCGGTGGGGTGCTGACGATTGTCAGCCCCTGCATCCTGCCGGTGCTGCCCTTCGTTTTCGCCCGTGCCGGCCAGCCTGTCCTGCGCAGCACGCTGCCGATGCTCGTCGGCATGGCCGCGACATTTGCCGGGGTCGCGACACTGGCGGCCGTCGGCGGCGGATGGGCCGTGCAGGCCAATGAATATGGCCGCTATGCCGCCATCGTGCTGCTTGCGATCTTCGGCGTCATCCTGCTCTTTCCGGCGCTGTCCGACTATCTGACGCGGCCGCTCGTTTCGCTCGGTGCGCGCCTGTCACAGTCAGCCGATAAAAGCACGCGTGGCGGCGGCTCGGCTGTTGCCGCCTCGCTGTTGCTCGGCGTTGCGACCGGCTTGCTCTGGGCGCCTTGCGCCGGGCCGGTCCTCGGCCTCATCCTCACCGGTGCGGCGCTGCGGGGTGCGAATGTCGGCACGACGTTGTTGCTGCTTGCCTATGCGCTCGGGGCCGCGACCTCGCTTGCGCTTGCGCTTCTGATCGGCGGCCAGGTCTATCAGGCCATGAAGCGATCTCTTGGAGTCGGCGAATGGCTGCGGCGTGGCGTCGGCGTGGCTGTTCTCGTCGCTGTCGTGGCGATCGCGCTTGGCCTCGATACCGGTTTCCTGACACAGGCTTCGCTTGCCAGCACCAATGTTCTGGAACAGGGGCTGGTCGATCGGTTCCATACGCAGCAGCAGACGGCCGACAATGCGGGCGGCGCGATGAAGTCTGTCGTCATGCCGGCTGGCGGTGGCGGCTCGATGGCTATGAGCGGCAACAATCAGATGATGATGTCCGGAAACCCAGCCGCCATGAACGGCAATTCTATGGTGATGGCGATGAAGCCGAAGGGTGCTGCCCAGCAGCTGCCGGTCGAGGGACAGATGCCGCCGCTCGACGGCGCGGTGCAATGGCTGAATTCGGGGCCGCTGACGGCCGAGCAGTTAAAGGGCAAGGTCGTGCTCGTCGACTTCTGGACCTATTCCTGCATCAACTGCCTGCGCGCCATTCCCTATGTCGAAGCCTGGGCTGAAAAGTACAAGGATCAAGGCCTCGTTGTCATCGGCGTGCATTCGCCGGAATTCGCCTTCGAGAAGAATGTCGACAATGTGAAGAAGGCGATTTCCGATCTCGGCATCACCTATCCGGTCGCCGTCGACAACAACTACGCGATCTGGCGGGCCTTCGACAATGAATACTGGCCGGCGCATTATTTCATCGATGCGAAGGGTGAGATACGCCACCATCATTTCGGCGAGGGCGATTACGACCAGTCCGAACGGGTAATCCAGCAACTGTTGGCCGAAGCCGGCAAGACCGGCATTTCCAGCGACATCGTCGATGTGAAGGCGAGCGGTGCCGAAGCTGCCTCCGATACAGCGAATGTGCAGTCTCCGGAAACCTATGTTGGTTATTCCCGCTCGCAGAATTTCGTCGATGACAAGGGCATGGTCAACGATGCTGCTCATGATTATGTCGCCGCAACGCCCAAGCTCAATGAGTGGGGTCTCACCGGCAACTGGACGGTCGGCCCTGAACAGGCAACGCTGAACGGCGCCGATGGCAGCATCTACTACCGCTTCCATGCCCGCGACCTGCACCTGGTTCTCGGACCTGGTGCGGATGGCAAGCCGGTGCGCTTCAAGGTGACGGTCGACGGCAAGGCGCCGGGCGACGGGCATGGCGTGGATACGGATGCCGACGGCAATGGCATGGTGACGGGACAGCGGCTCTACCAGCTGGTGCGTGAAGCCGGGCCGGTCGGCGACCACACGTTCGAGATCCACTTCCTCGATCCCCGCGTGCAGGCTTTCGCCTTCACATTTGGCTGAGCCAGTCCTCTATCCCTTTCGCCGCGGCTTGTCCCGTGGCGAAACAGGCCGTCAGCAGATAGCCGCCCGTCGGCGCCTCCCAATCCAGCATCTCTCCGGCTGCAAAAGTGCCGGGGAGATATTTCAGCATGTAGCTCTCGTCGATTTCGCTGAAGGCGATGCCGCCGGCAGAGGATATGACCTCGGCGATGGGGCGTGGGCGCAGCAATGGAACAGGCAGGGCCTTGATGGCGGCGGCGAGTTTTTGAGGATCGTTGCGATCGGTCTCCGGCATGAGCTCGCGCAGAAGTGCTGCCTTTACGCCGTCGAGGCCGGCGGCCTTGCGCAGGCGGTTGGAGAAACTTGTCTTGGTATCCTGCCGGGCGAGATCACGAGACAGGCGTTCGAGCGTGCGGCCGGGAGCAAGGTCGATCGAGAGGGTTGCCTTGCCATGCTGCAGCAGGTCGTCACGCAAAGCGGCCGAGTGGGCATAGACGAGGCTGCCTTCGATGCCGTGTTTACTAATGACGAATTCGCCTGGAAATGTCCCGGCGCCTGATGTTGCCGTCACCGATTTCAGCGGCTCTCCGGCGAAGCGATCACGGAAGAGTTCACTCCAGGGGACATCGAAACCGCAATTGGCGGGGCGAAACGGCGCGATCGCTATGCCGCGTTCGGAGAGTAGCGGCACCCAACCTGCATCCGAGCCGAGACGCGGATAGCTGGCACCGCCGAGTGCGAGCAGTGTGGCGTCGCAGGATATGGTCTTGCAGCCGTCGGGCGTTTCGAAAACATGGCCGCCTTCTGCAAAGTCGATCCATCGGTGGCGGGTGAAGAAGCTGACGCCGCGGGCTTCCAGACGGGCGAGCCAGGCGCGCAGCAACGGCGAGGCCTTCATGACATTGGGAAAGACCCGGCCGGAGGAACCGACGAAGGTTTCGGTGCCGAGGTCTGCCGCCCAGGCGCGGATATCGGCCGGGGTGAAGGCGTCGAGGGCGGCGCGTAGATGGGGATTGGCACCGCCAAAGCGGGTAGCGAAGCGCTCGTAGTCTTCGGAATGGGTGATGTTGAGGCCGGACTTGCCGGCGAGCAAGAACTTGCGGGCAAAGGTCGGCATCGCATCATAGATGGAAACGGCATGGCCGCTTGCCGACAATACTTCGGCTGCCGAAAGGCCGGCCGGGCCGCCGCCGATGACTGCGATCGTCTTCTGGTTCATAGCGCCTTCTTGGCGCGGGCGGTCGGCGAGCGCAAGTCTCAGTGATGCGGATGCACGCACTTGCCGTGGTCGGCGAGCACCTCGATGACCCGGCACTGATCGACGCGGCCATGGCCGCAGCCCTCGACCATCTGCTCCAGTTCCGCCTTCAGGGCATTGAGGCTGCGGATGCGCTGTTCGACGTCGATCAGGCGGGCCTTGGCGATGGCATCGGCGGATGCGCAGGACTGGTGAGGGTCGTCCTGCAGCTGCAGCAATGTGCGGATTGCATCGATCTCGAAGCCGAGTTCGCGGGCGTGGCGGATGAAGGCGAGGCGGTTGAGGTCTGATGGTTCGTAGGAGCGCTGATTGCCCTCGCTGCGGCTTGGAGCAGACAACAAGCCGATGCCCTCATAATAGCGGATCGTCGGCACCTTGACGCCGCTCTGGCGGGCGGCTTCACCGATGGTGATCTTTTTCATGATTTTCCTCTTGCACCTCTAGTCGCTAGAGGATGTAGGAACGATACTGCTTACTAGCAAGGATCGAAATCATGAGCGAAGCAGCACAGGCACGGTACCGGGTTGGCGGAATGGATTGCGCCGCCTGCGCAACGAAAATCGATACCGCCGTCAGACGCGTGCCCGGCGTCGAAGACGTCTCCGTGTCGGTGACAGCAGGCACGATGACGGTGCGCCACGATGGCAGCAGCGATCTCAAAGCGATCGAGAAGAGGGTGACCGGCCTCGGCTATTCGGTTGCTCCGCTCACCGGCAAGGCTCCTGCTCGCGAGAGCAAGACCGGTCATGACCATGCGCATCACGACCACGATCATGGGCACGACCATGACCACGATCACGATGGGCATGAGCACAATGGCCACGACCGTGACGATCATGACCACGAAGGCCATGATCACAATCATGCTGGCCATGATCACGATCATTCCGGCCACGATCATGCGCATGGCACGGAAGAAATCGAAGGCCTGCATGGCCATGATCATGGACCGATGACCGGCCCCTGGTGGCAGAGCAAAAAAGGCCGGTTGACGATCCTTTCCGGCCTCGCACTCGTTGCCGCCTACGTGCTCGGCCATCTGGTGCCGTCGATTGCCCCCTATGCTTTCATCATTGCCATGCTGGTCGGGCTGGTGCCGATTGCCCGCCGCGCGGTCATGGCCGCCCTTTCCGGCACGCCCTTTTCGATCGAAATGCTGATGACGATCGCCGCGGTCGGCGCCGTCATCATCAATGCCGGCGAAGAGGCGGCGACAGTCGTCTTCCTGTTCCTCGTCGGCGAGCTTCTGGAAGGGGTGGCTGCCGGCAAGGCGCGCGCCAGCATCCAGTCGCTGACGACGCTGGTGCCTAAGAATGCGCTGCTTGAGACGGGCGGCGAGGTGAAGGAAGTGCCAGCTGAGACGCTTTCCGTCGGCTCCGTCATTCTCGTGCGTCCGGGAGACCGGATTTCCGCCGACGGCACCATTGTTTCCGGCGAAAGTGCCATCGATGAGGCGCCGGTGACGGGTGAAAGCACTCCGATTCGCAAGGGCGCAGGCGAGACGGTCTTCGCCGGCACGGTCAATGGCGATGCCGCATTGCGTGTGCGTGTTACGGCCGCTGCCGAGGACAATACGATTGCCCGCGTCGTCAAGCTGGTGGAGGAAGCCCAGGAATCGAAGGCGCCGACGGAGCGCTTCATCGATCGCTTTTCCCGCTATTATACGCCTGGTGTCGTCGTCGTGGCGGCTCTGGTCGCCGTTTTGCCGCCGTTGCTGATGGGCGGGGCATGGGGCGAATGGGTCTACAAGGGTCTCGCRATCCTGCTGATCGGCTGCCCCTGCGCGCTGGTCATTTCCACACCGGCGGCGATTGCCGCGTCGCTTTCGGCGGGCGCGCGCCGCGGTCTGCTGATGAAGGGTGGGGCGGTTCTGGAATCGCTTGGGAAGGTGACGGCCGTTGCCTTCGATAAAACCGGTACGCTGACCGAAGGCAAACCGCAGGTTACCGATATCCTTGCCTATGGACGCACAGAGGCGGAGGTGCTTTCGCGCGCTGCCGTTCTGGAGCAAGGCTCCAGCCATCCGCTGGCGCTGGCAATTCTCAATCGCGCCAAGGCTGATGGAGTACCCGTGCCGCCGGCTTTCGAAGTCGAAGCGCTCCCCGGCAAGGGCATGACCGGCAAGGTAGGTGGGGAGACGCTCGATCTCCTGTCGCCGCCGGCTGCGCGCGAGCGCGGGGCGCTGAATGCGGAACAGGACGAAAAGGTCGCGGTGCTGAACGGCGCGGGCAAAAGCGTCTCGGTGCTGCTCGTCAATGGTGTCGCCGCCGGTCTCATTGCCATGCGCGACGAACCTCGTGAAGACGCAAAGAGCGGGCTTGCGACGCTGAAGGCAGCTGGCGTGCGCGCCATCATGCTGACCGGCGACAACAAGCGCACGGCGGCAGCCGTTGCCGGCGATCTCGGCATCGACTGGCGCGGCGAACTCCTGCCGCAGGACAAGCAGCGCATTGTTGGCGAACTGAAGAAGGAAGGTCTGTTCGTCGCCAAGGTGGGTGACGGCATTAATGACGCGCCGGCACTTGCCGCTGCCGATGTCGGCATCGCCATGGGCGGCGGCACCGACGTGGCGCTGGAGACGGCGGATGCGGCTGTGCTGCATGGGCGTGTCGGCGACGTGGCCCGGATGATCGACCTTTCGAAGCGGACGATGCGCAATATCTTTCAGAACATCACCATCGCGCTCGGGCTGAAGGCCGTGTTCCTGGTTACCACCATCATCGGCATCACCGGCCTGTGGCCGGCGATCCTCGCCGATACGGGTGCGACCGTGCTGGTGACGATGAATGCACTTCGGCTTCTTCAGATAAAGACATAAAGATTTCTTTATATCATATTGACGTTGCGATGCGGCGGGTGCATGCTTGCCGCATCGTTGGTTCTTGGGATCTGTTGATCCCAAGCTAAGAGGGAATTCGGTGCGGCCATCGCCAAGACCGAAGCTGCCCCCGCAACTGTAAGCGGATAGACACCGTCCTTCGACGTCACTGGGAAGACGCCCGGGAAGACTGGACGATGTCGATGACCCGCAAGCCAGGAGACCTGCCGCGATAGATAACGTCCACGGGCGGGGTGTCCCGGTGTGCCGCTTGCGCGAGACGGCATTCCCATGGCCGTATCTCGTCGATGCGTTGCGCCGCAGCCTTGCCCATAACCTTCGGGGTAAGGAAAATGACTATCAAGACTGCAAATCTCGGCTTTCCCAGGATCGGAAAGCATCGCGAACTCAAATTCGCACTGGAGAGCTACTGGGCCGGCAAATCCGATGCCGGCGCGCTTCTCGATGTCGCGAAGCGGCTGCGGGCGGAAAACTGGCTCCTGCAGAAGCAGAAGGGGATCGACGTCATCCCCTCGAACGATTTCTCGCTTTACGACCATGTGCTCGACACGGCGGTCATGGTCGGCGCCATTCCCGCCGCCTATGGCTGGAAGGGCGGGCAAGTTTCTCTCGACACCTATTTCGCGATGGCGCGCGGCTCCACCGGCGAAGAGGCGCATGTCGATTGCGGCCATCAGCACCATCACGGGCATGGCGCGCCGGCGCTGGAAATGACGAAATGGTTCGACACGAACTACCACTACATGGTGCCGGAACTCGGCCCCGATCAGACCTTTGCCCTGACGGCGAACAAGCCACTTGATGCCTTCGTCGAGGCCAAGACACTTGGCATCCACACCCGGCCGGTCATCCTCGGTCCGGTTACCTTCCTGAAACTCGCCAAGGGAAGCGAAGAAGGTTTTGCGCCGATTGACCTGCTTGCACGCTTGTTGCCTGTTTATACAAAAGTACTGGCAGAACTTCGTGCAGCCGGTGTCGACTGGGTGCAGATCGACGAACCTTGCTTCGTGCTCGATCTTTCACAGGAAGAGCAGGCAGCACTGCAGCATACCTATCGTGCGCTGCATGAATTGGTGCCCGACCTGAAGATCATGGTCGCCACCTATTTCGGCGCGATCGGCGACAATCTGCCGACGGCGCTCTCGCTCCCGGTTGCCGGCCTGCATGTCGATCTCGTTCGCGCTCCACAGCAGATCGATGCCCTTTTCAAGGCACCCAGCGATCTGACATTTTCGCTTGGCGTCATCGACGGGCGCAATATCTGGAAGGCAGACCTTGCGGCGATCCGGGAGAGGATCGAGCCGCTTGTCCAGCACTTTGGTGCGGACCGGCTACAGATCGCGCCGTCCTGCTCGCTGCTGCACGTGCCGATCGATCTGGAACTGGAGAGCGGGCTGGATGGTGAGCTGAAATCATGGCTCGCCTTCGCTGCCCAGAAGCTTGAGGAGATCGCAGCGCTCGGCGATGCCGGCAAGGCCTCCCAGGTGATTGCGGCAGCCTCGCAGGCCGTTGCATCGCGCGCCGCATCTACGCGCGTACATGATCTGAAGGTCAGACAGCGGGTTGCCGCGATCGACGAGGCGATGAAGACACGCAGCAGCGATTTTGCCGAGCGGACCGGACTGCAGGAGCGTAAGCTTCGCCTGCCGCTGTTCCCGACGACGACGATCGGCTCCTTCCCGCAGACATCAGATGTTCGAAAGTCCCGCTCCGCTTTCACCAAGGGCACGATCAGCGAGGCGGATTATGATGCCTTTCTGAAAAAGGAGACCGAAGCGGCGATCCGCTGGCAGGAGGAAATCGGCCTCGACGTGCTTGTCCACGGCGAATTCGAACGCAATGACATGGTGCAGTATTTCGGTGAGCAGCTTTCCGGCTTCGCCTTCACTCAACATGCCTGGGTGCAGAGCTATGGCTCCCGTTACGTCCGACCGCCTGTTATCTTCGGGGACGTCTCCCGGCCGAAGCCGATGACAGTCGAGTGGTGGCGCTATGCGCAGTCGCTGACGGAGAAGCCCGTGAAGGGCATGCTGACCGGGCCGGTGACGATCCTCAACTGGTCCTTCGTGCGCGACGATCTCTCTCGCGCCGACGTCAGCCGGCAGATCGCGCTGGCGATCCGCGACGAGGTGCTCGATCTCGAAAGGGCCGGTGCGGCAATGATCCAGATCGACGAGGCGGCGCTGCGCGAGGGCCTGCCGCTGCGCAAGGCCGACTGGAAGACCTATCTCGACTGGGCCGTCGAGAGTTTCCGCCTATGCGCCTCCGGCGTGGCGGACGAAACGCAGATCCATACGCATATGTGCTATTCGGAGTTCAACCAGATCATCGATGCCATCGCGGCGATGGATGCCGATGTGATCTCCATCGAGACGTCACGTTCGAAGATGGAACTGCTGGAGGCCTTCCGTAGCTACAAATATCCGAACGAGATCGGCCCCGGCGTCTACGACATCCATTCGCCGCGCGTTCCTGATGTCGAGGAGATGACGGAGCTCCTGACGCTGGCGCGCGAGCGTCTGACGGACGGGCAGCTCTGGATCAATCCGGATTGCGGATTGAAGACGCGCAGGTGGGAAGAGGTTCGCCCGGCGCTCGTCAACATGGTCGCTGCCGCCCGAATATTACGACATGCCGCATCGACGATTCGGGCCTGAACCTGGAGTCGAAAATCAGAGAGCCGGCTATAGGCCGGCTCTCTTCATTGGGGCCTTCTCCACAGCCTACTTTCTTTAAGCATTCGTTAACCACGTTTTTCACAGGAATGTAGCAATTTCAAACATGCCGTAACGCGACGCACAAACCATCCGTTGACGCCAACTCCGATTCGAGTACTATATCTAGTGTTCACGGTTCCTTCGATTCGCTAGGGATCGCAGGCTAAGACGGGAATACGGTGCGGTTTGCCATGATGGCAAAACAAGGCCGGAGCTGCCCCCGCAACTGTAAGCGGCGAGCAACTGTCCGATTTCAGGTCACTGAGGCATGACGCTTTGGGAAGGCTGGGGGCAGGGTGCTTCGACCCGCGAGCCAGGAGACCTGCCTTGAACGAAACGTCCACGGGCGGGGTGTCCGGAAGGTCGCGTATATGTGAGGCGGATCAAATCCGCACCTGTTGCGCTGCCCCCGGAAGTCCGCATGAGCACTTCGGGGTTGAAGTCATGTCGAGAGCATCAAAGCCGCCGCCCGCGCAAATCCCGCGAGGGATCGAATCCGGCGTGTAAAACGCCAACTTTGCCAGATCAATATCGAGCGTTACCCCGGACGCCGCAAGGCGCCCGATCCTAGTTCTGCGTCCGGAATCCATTGACATCACGAGGAACATGATGAGCGTTACCGTTTACAGCAAGCCTGCCTGCGTTCAGTGCACCGCCACATATCGCGCCCTCGACCGCCTGGGCGTCGACTATCAGATCATCGATATCTCCGAGGATGCCGACGCGCTCGATCGCGTTCGCGGCATGGGCTACATGCAGGTTCCGGTCGTCGTTGCCGGCGAGAACCACTGGGCGGGCTTCCGTCCCGATATGATCAGCGCGCTCTCCTGATCGGAGAAGAGCGGTGGGCCTGATCGTCTATTATTCCAGCCGGTCTGAGAATACCCATCGTTTCGTCGAGAAGCTGGGACTGCGCGCGGCGCGCATTCCCGTAGGCGTTGAGGACATCCACATTCGCGAACCCTATGTGCTGATCTCGCCCACCTATTGCGGGGATGGCGGCCCCGGGATCGTAAAGGGAGCCGTGCCCAAGCAGGTGATCCGTTTCCTCAACGATGCGGAAAACCGCTCCAACATCCGTGGCGTCATTGCTGCGGGCAACAGCAATTTCGGCGAGACCTATGGGCTTGCCGGCGACGTGATCTCGCAGAAATGCCAGGTGCCTTACCTCTACCGGTTCGAGCTTCTGGGGACTGCCGAGGATGTCGCCAATGTCAAAGACGGGATGGGACGATTTTGGACACAGGAACAAATTTGACGCGAGATGCGGGCGCAAAACCGCTAAAGGCAGCGGACGCGCTGGATTATCACGCGCTGAACGCGATGCTGAACCTCTATGACGAGCAGGGCAAGATCCAGCTCGACAAGGACCGCATGGCGGCCAAGCAGTATTTCCTGCAGCACGTGAACCAGAACACGGTGTTCTTCCATAATCTCCGGGAGAAGCTCGATTATCTGGTGACCGAAGGCTATTACGAGCAGGAAGTGCTCGACCAGTATTCCTTCAATTTCGTCCGCGACCTGTTCGACGAGGCCTATGCCAAGAAGTTCCGTTTCCCGACTTTCCTCGGCGCCTTCAAATATTACACCAGCTACACGCTGAAGACCTTCGACGGAAAGCGCTATCTGGAGCGCTATGAAGATCGCATCTGCATGGTGGCGTTGGCACTTGCCGAAGGCAATGAGCAGCTTGCCCGTGATCTGGTCGAAGAGATCATCACCGGCCGCTTCCAGCCGGCAACGCCGACTTTCCTCAATGCCGGCAAGAAGCAGCGCGGCGAGCTCGTCTCGTGCTTTCTGCTGCGTGTCGAAGACAATATGGAATCGATCGGCCGCTCCATCAATTCGGCGCTGCAGCTTTCCAAGCGCGGCGGTGGCGTGGCGCTATCGCTGACGAACATCCGCGAGGCTGGTGCGCCGATCAAGCAGATCGAAAACCAGTCTTCCGGCATCATCCCCGTCATGAAGCTGCTCGAAGACTCGTTCTCCTACGCCAATCAGCTCGGTGCTCGGCAGGGTGCGGGTGCCGTTTATCTCAACGCCCATCACCCTGACATCATGCGCTTCCTTGATACCAAGCGCGAAAATGCTGACGAGAAGATCCGCATCAAGACGCTGTCGCTCGGCGTCGTCGTGCCCGACATCACTTTCGAACTCGCCAAGAACAATGAGGATATGTACCTCTTCTCGCCCTATGACGTGGAGCGGGCCTATGGCGTGCCCTTCACCGAGATATCGGTGACGGAGAAGTACCGCGAGATGGTGGCGGATGCCCGTATCACAAAGAAGAAGATCAAGGCGCGCGAATTCTTCCAGGTAATTGCCGAAATTCAGTTCGAGAGCGGTTATCCCTACATCATGTTCGAAGACACGGTGAACCGGGCAAACCCGATCGCCGGCCGCATCAGCATGAGCAATCTCTGCTCTGAAATCCTGCAGGTCAGCGAAGCGAGCGAATTCAACGACGACCTTTCCTACAAGGTGATGGGCAAGGATATTTCCTGCAATCTCGGCTCGCTGAATATCGCCATGGCGATGGATTCGGCCGATTTCGGCAAGACGATCGAGACCTCGATCCGCGCGCTGACGGCCGTTTCCGACATGAGTCACATCTCCTCGGTTCCATCGATCGAGAAGGGCAATGACGACAGCCATGCAATCGGCCTCGGCCAGATGAACCTGCATGGATACCTCGCCCGCGAGCGCATCCATTACGGTTCGGAAGAGGGCGTCGATTTCACCAATATCTATTTCTACACGGTGACCTATCACGCGCTGCGCGCCTCCAACCGTCTGGCGGTCGAACGTGGCGCAAGCTTCAAGGGCTTCGAGAATTCGAAATATGCCTCGGGCGAATATTTCGACAAATATACCGAGCAGGAATGGAAGCCGGCGACCGAGAAGGTTCAGGCGCTTTTCGACGGTGCCGGCATTCATATCCCGACGCAGGAAGACTGGCTGGAGCTGAAGAAGGCCGTGATGGCCTCCGGCCTCTATAACCAGAACCTGCAGGCGGTGCCGCCGACGGGCTCGATTTCCTATATCAACCACTCGACTTCCTCGATCCATCCGATCGTCTCGAAGATCGAGATCCGCAAGGAAGGCAAGATCGGCCGCGTCTATTATCCGGCGCCGTTCATGACCAACGACAATCTCGACTACTATCAGGATGCCTATGAGATCGGGCCAGACAAGATCATCGACACCTATGCTGCGGCTACCCAACATGTCGATCAGGGCCTGTCGCTGACGCTGTTCTTCCGCGACACGGCAACGACGCGCGACATCAACCGCGCCCAGATCTATGCCTGGAAGAAGGGCATCAAGACGATTTACTACATCCGCCTTCGCCAGATGGCGCTGTCCGGCACCGAGGTGCAGGGCTGCGTATCCTGCACGCTTTAAACGACCGGAGATAATGATGAACATGCAATTCAAACCGGTCAGCCGCGTGCGCGCCATCAACTGGAACCGTATCGAGGACGACAAGGATCTCGAAGTCTGGAACCGTCTGACCGGCAATTTCTGGCTGCCGGAAAAGGTGCCGCTGTCGAACGACATTCCCTCCTGGGGGACACTGACGCCGGCCGAGCAGCAGCTGACGATCCGCGTCTTCACCGGGCTGACGCTGCTCGACACGATCCAGAACGGTGTCGGCTCCGTCAAGCTGATGGCGGATGCGGTAACGCCGCATGAGGAGGCGGTGCTCTCCAACATCTCCTTCATGGAGGCGGTGCATGCGCGCTCCTATTCCTCGATCTTCTCGACGCTCTGCCTGACGCCCGACGTCGATGATGCCTATCGCTGGTCTGAAGAGAACGAATTCCTGCAGAAGAAGTCGGCGCTGATCATGGAGCATTATGCTTCCGGCGATCYCCTGAAGAAGAAGGTTGCGAGCGTCTTCCTCGAAAGCTTCCTCTTCTATTCCGGCTTCTATCTGCCGATGTACTGGTCGAGCCGCGCCAAGCTCACCAACACGGCCGACATGATCCGCCTCATCATCCGTGACGAGGCCGTGCACGGCTATTATATCGGCTACAAGTTCCAGCGCGGACTTGAAAAGCTCTCCGAAGAGCGCCGCCAGGAGATTAAGGATTTTGCCTTCGACCTGCTGCTCGAGCTCTACGACAACGAAGCGAAATATACCGAAGCGCTCTATGACGGCGTCGGGCTGACCGAGGACGTCAAGAAGTTCCTGCATTACAACGCCAACAAGGCGCTGATGAACCTCGGCTATGAGGCGCTGTTCCCGGCTGACGCCTGCAAGGTCAATCCGGCGATCCTGTCTGCGCTTTCGCCGAATGCCGATGAGAACCATGACTTCTTCTCGGGCTCCGGCTCCTCCTATGTCATCGGCAAGGCGGTGGCGACCGAGGACGAAGACTGGGATTTCTGAGGTTTATCTTTACGAAGCCTCTTATCATTCGGTCCGCTATCGCCCACATTCAGCGCGGTGTATTCGTTGAATGTGGCGTAGCGGGAGTTTTTTATGAGGCCCTCTTTCGAAGCGACTGATCCGGCAAGTGAAGCTGCCGAAGGGGTCTGGCCAATCCGCAGGCGCCGAATTCTCGATTGGCTGATCAACGAGACCCGCAACGAGCGTTTCATCGACAATATCCTGGTGGAGATGTGCAAGCGGCTGCTGGCAGCCGGCGTGCCGGTGAACCGGTCGAGCTTGCATTTCCGCACGAACCATCCGCAATGGATCGGCGCTCGCATCCTGTGGGTGGAAGGCATGGAAGAGGCAAAGATCGACACCTTTGCTTACGGGGTGGAAACCACGCCGCAATTCCTCAATAGCCCGGTCAACGAGATCCACAAAGGCGCCAACGAGGTGCGGAAGAACCTTGAGGATTTATGGGAGGGCGACGGCTATCCCTTCTACCAGGAACTGCGCGACGACGGCTATTCCGAATATATCGCCTGGCCGATCGATCATACGTTCGACAAGCGCCACGTCGTTACGTTCTCCACCAATAGGCCAGGCGGTTTTACCGGCGAACACTTGGATTTCCTGCGCGATCTGCTGCCGGCTCTCACTCTCGTCAGCGAGATCCGGCTCAAGAACATCATGGCGCGCACGCTGCTGCAGACTTATGTCGGGCCGCATGCGAGCGAACAGATTCTCTCCGGCGTCATCACCCGCGGCAGCGGCACGACCGTCGGCGCGGCGATCATGATCTGCGACCTGCGCGATTTCACGGCGATCTCCGATCTCTGGCCGCGCGATGACGTGATCCAGTTGCTCAACGACTATTTCGATGCCATGTCCGATCCGATCGAGCGGCATGGAGGCGAAATCCTGAAATTCATGGGTGACGGACTGCTTGCTATCTTTCCGCTGTCGAAGCCTTCGGCCTGCGAGGATCTGCTGACGGCGATCCGTGAAGGGCAGGAGGCGATGGCGAAACTGAATGAGCAACATCAGCGTTTAGGACGTGATCCGCTGCGCTACGGCGTCGGCGTCCACGTCGGCGACGTCATGTACGGCAATATCGGTTCGCGTCGGCGGCTGGATTTCACCGTCATCGGCCCAGCAGTCAACGTCGCCTCGCGGCTTGAAACCTTGACCAAGGAGGTCAAGCGGCCGGTGCTTTTGTCGCGCGCTTTCGTTGAGATGGCGACCTGCACGGAAGAGATGGACAATCTCGGCACCTTTCCGCTGCGCGGGCTCGGAGAGCCGGTCGAAGTCTTCGCCTTCCGCGAGAAGCCGATAAACGGTCGTGACGCGGCTTAGGCTTAGGCCACCGGAAAATTGATCTGCGGTGGCAGGAGCAGGCTCTGGCTCTCCGCTGCCGGATTGCTGATGCGCTGGAGAAGCATCTGGCCGAGATGTTCGCCTGCCTCGACCAGATCCTCGTAGATGGTTTCGATCTTCGGCTGAAGATGGGTGATGAGATGTGAGGTTTCCTTGGCGACGATATCATAGTCCTCCGCCAGGACGTGGCCCGCATCACCCATGGCACTGACAAGCGCCAGCGCGGAAACCTCGCCCGGGCAGACAAAGCCATCGGGAACATCGGGGGCTGCGGCGCGGGCGCGGAAGAAATCCCTGATCTCGTTGGCCGGTGAATCGAGCGTGACCGCTTCCGATATCTCGTAGGCGACGCCGGCCTCGCGCACGGCGGTCATGAAGCCATGAAGGATGTGCTGGCTGAAGGTCAGCCGCTTCGGCGGCATGATGACCGTAACCTTCTTCCTGCCCTTGGCGATCAGGCGCCGCGTGGCTTGATAGGCGAAAGCATAATTGTCGTAATCGACGTAGGGATGCGGCGTCGAAAATTCGGAGCGCCCGTGGGACACGAAGGGAAAGCCGACCTCCTGCAGCATCCGCACCCTCGCATCGAAGGGTTCCGTCCGCGTGAAGATCAGGCCGTCTGCGAAATTGTTGCGGACGATATATTCTGCCGCTTCGAGATCCGTCGTCGACAGGAAGTTCGGGGCGACGACGAGGTGATAGGATGTCTCTTTCAGCACCTTGGCGATGCCGTACATAATGGCCGTGCCGAAGCCGACCACTTCCTGATGCGGGTCGAGAAGAATGCTGATGACGTTGGTGCGGCCTGTCTTGAGGCGCTGGGCAGCCCGGTCCGGCAGGTAGCCGATCTCGCGGGCAATGCGATGGACGCGCTCGCGCGTCTCAACTGATATTTGCGGCGCGTCGCTGAGTGCGCGCGAAACCGTCGTCACCGCAAGACCGGTCAATGTCGCGATGGTACGCAAGGTCGGCTTGCCGCGCTTTTGCGCACCATCCGGATTTTCACCGCGTTGCAGTTGGGACGATTCGGTCACTGGGGACATTCCGTGCTGGATCGCGGCTACAATAACACGATGAAACCGGCACGCAATCAATCAATGCAAACGATTTAAATTTTTACAGTTTCTTAGGCGATCAGAAAAAAGGCAAATAAAATCAATATTTATCGGACTAATCATATTTTTCTCGGGAGTCGAGGAAGGACTTGACGTGACCGCGTTTATAACGTTTTAAATTGTTAACCGCGCTGGGAGGTGCGGTGTAGTGTGGTGTTTAGCCGCCCTCACGGCGGAAGACATCGTGGCGGCCGAGGTGGGTCTCGCCGCCACTTACGAACGGGAGGATATTCATGCGCAAGTTTTTGAGCTCGGCAGCTCTTGCTGTCGTGATGATGGCTGGTTTCGGCAGCGCTCACGCGGCTGACGTCAAGGAAGTTCAGATGCTGCACTGGTGGACATCAGGCGGTGAAGCCGCGGCGCTCAACGTGCTGAAGCAGGACCTTTCTAAGGAAGGCTTTGCCTGGAAGGACGTGCCGGTTGCCGGTGGTGGCGGCGACCCCGCCATGGTCGCGCTGAAGGCGATGGTGGCTGCCGGTAATCCGCCGACCGCCTCGCAGATGCTCGGCTATACCGTGCTGGACTATGCCGCAGCCGGCACGATGGGCGACATCACCGACATCGCCGTCAAGGAAGGCTGGGACAAGGCGGTTCCTGCCGCCCTGCAGAAGTTCACCGTTTATGATGGCAAATGGGTGGCGGTGCCGGTCAATGTCCACTCGGTCAACTGGCTGTGGATCAACAAGGCCGTCATGGACAAGATCGGCGGCACCGAGCCGAAGACCTTCGACGACCTGATTGCGTTGCTCGACAAAGCCAAGGCGGCCGGCGTCATTCCGCTCGCCCTTGGCGGTGAGAACTGGCAGGAAGCCACCATGTTCGACTCGGTCGTTCTGTCGACCGGCGGGCCTGAATTCTACAAGAAGGCAATGAACGATCTCGACGAAGAGTCGCTGAAATCCGACACGATGAAGAAGTCGTTCGACAATCTGGGCAAGCTGATCACCTATGTCGACCCGAATTTTTCCGGTCGTCAGTGGAATCAAGCGACCGGCATGGTCATCAAGGGTGATGCACTAGTGCAGGTGATGGGCGACTGGGCCAAAGGCGAATTCAAGGCTGCCAACATGGCCGCCGGCACCGATTTCCTGTGCTACCGCTTCCCCGGCACCGACGGCAGCGTCGTCTACAATTCCGATATGTTCGGCATGTTCAACGTATCTGACGATCGCAAGGCCGCTCAGGCAGCACTTGCCACCGCCACCTTGTCGAAAAGTTTCCAGTCGGCCTTCAACGTCGTTAAGGGCTCGGTTCCGGCGCGTACCGACGTTCCGGATACCGACTTCGATGCTTGCGGTAAGAAGGGCATAGCCGATCTTGCCGCTGCCAACGAGAAGGGCACCCTGTTTGGCTCGCTCGCCCAGGGCTATGGCGCGCCTCCGGCGATCGCCAACGCCTATAAGGATGTAGTGACCAAGTTCGTCCATGGCCAGATCAAGACGTCCGACCAGGCCGTCGAAGAACTCGTCAAGGCAATTGACGACGCTCGCTAATATTCCACCGACCAAGGCTTTCCCGCACTCTTGCGGGGAAGCCACAGCCCCTGCGGTGCGGGGAGGAGATGACCACATGAGTACAGTTGCGACCACGGATCCGGTCCTGACGTCGAAGTCTTCAACCCGCTCGTCTATTCGTGGCCGGCTGCAGGACGCTCTGCCGAAGATCGTATTGGCGCCGAGTTTCTTGATCACCGTGATCTTCGTCTATGGCTTCATCGTCTGGACGGCCTATCTCTCCTTCACCAATTCCAAGACCTTTCCATCCTATGCAATCACGGGCGCGCGTGCCTATCAGCGCCTCTGGCGCTGGACCTTCGAGAGCGATCCGCCGTCCTCGTGGTACACGTCGATCACCAATATGGGGATCTTCGGTTTCCTCTATATCTTCATCTGCCTCGGGCTCGGGCTGCTGTTGGCGATCCTTCTCGACCAGAAGATTCGCGGCGAAGGCGTGCTGCGGCCGATCTTTCTCTATCCTATGGCGCTGTCCTTCATCGTGACCGGTGTTGCCTGGAAATGGTTCCTCGATCCGGGCCTCGGCCTGGAGCAGACGCTGCATCATCTCGGCTGGACGAGCTTTCACTTCGATTGGATCAAGAACAAGGACTTCGTCATCTACACCGTCGTCATCGCCGGTGTCTGGCAGGCTTCCGGCTTCGTCATGGCGATGTTCCTCGCGGGCTTGCGGGGCATCGACGGTGAGATCATGAAAGCGGCGCAGATCGATGGCGCCACACCGTTCCAGCTCTACCGGCGCATCGTCATTCCGCTGCTGCGGCCGATCTTCCTCTCCGCCTTCATCGTGCTCGCCCATATGGCGATCAAGTCCTACGACCTCGTGGTGGCGCTGACCTCCGGCGGGCCCGGTGGCTCGGCGTGGCTGCCTTCCAATTTCATGTATGAATACACGTTTAAGCGGAATGAAATGGCTGTCGGTTCTGCAAGCGCCATCATCATGCTGATGACCATCTCGGCGATCATCGTTCCCTATCTCTATTCCGAACTGAAGGAGAAGGCGCGATGAGCAGCGTGACCTCTTCCGATATCGCGCGCACGCATGGCGGCAATGGCGGCCGCTGGATTGGCCGCGTCATCATCTACGGCCTGCTGCTGATCTTCGCCGTTCTCTACCTGATGCCGCTCTTCGTCATGCTCACCACCTCGTTCAAGACCATGGACGAGATCCAGAACGGAAATATGCTGGCGCTGCCGCAGTCACCGACGCTTGATCCCTGGCTCAAGGCCTGGGGGGAGACCTGCGTCGGTCTTACCTGTGCCGGCATCAAGGGCTATTTCTGGAACTCGATCAAGATGGTCGTGCCGGCTGTCGCGATCTCGACCGTTCTCGGCGCGCTCAACGGTTATGTGCTGACCAAGTGGCGGTTTCCCGGCGATACGCTGGTTTTCGGCCTGATGCTGTTTGCCTGCTTCATTCCGTTCCAGTCGGTGCTGCTGCCGATGGCGACCATTCTCGGCGCACTCGGCCGCTTCGGCATGACGCTTCAGAACGCGACCGGTTTCAGCTTCGGCTTCGGCAATCCGACGGTCAACCTGGTTTTCGTGCATGTCGTCTACGGTCTCGGCTTCACGACACTGTTCTTCCGCAATTTCTATGAGGCCTTTCCGACGGAACTTGTGAAGGCCGCGCAGGTCGATGGCGCGAGCTTCTTTCAGATCTTTCGCCGTATCATGCTGCCGAATTCGCTGCCGATAATCGTGGTGACGGTCATCTACCAGTTCACTAATATCTGGAACGACTTCCTCTTCGCCTCGGCCTATGCCGGTACGGGTGACTCCATGCCGATGACGGTGGCGCTCAACAACGTCGTCAATACCTCGACCGGCGTGGTCGAATATAATGTCAACATGGCTGCGGCGATGATCGCGGCCGTTCCTACGCTCATCGTCTATATCCTCGCCGGCCGCTATTTCGTGCGTGGTCTGATGGCGGGCGCCGTCAAAGGGTGATCCATGGCTTTCCTTGAAATTTCCGGTCTCAAAAAGCGCTTCGGCGCCGTCGACATTCTCAAGGGGATCGACCTGGAACTCGAAAAGGGTGGCTTCCTGGTGCTGGTCGGCCCGTCCGGCTGTGGCAAGTCCACGCTGCTCAACACCATCGCCGGGCTGGAAGCGATCACTTCGGGTGAGATCCGCATCGATGGCCGCTCCATCAACGGTTTGCACCCGTCCAAGCGCGATATCGCCATGGTATTCCAGAGCTACGCGCTCTATCCGAACATGACCGTGGCCGGCAATATCGCCTTCGGCATGGAAATTCGCGGTGTGCCGAAGGATGAGCGCGAGAAGGCGATCAAGCAGGTCTCCGACATGCTGCAGATCGGCCATCTCCTGGATCGAAAGCCTTCGCAGCTTTCCGGTGGCCAGCGGCAGCGCGTGGCAATGGGCCGCGCGCTGGTGCGCAATCCGCAAGTGTTCCTGTTCGACGAGCCGCTCTCCAACCTGGATGCGAAGCTGCGCGTCGATATGCGCACGGAAATCAAGCGCCTGCACCAGCGCATGGGAACGACGATCGTCTACGTCACKCAYGACCAGATCGAGGCGATGACGCTGGCSACGMRSATCGCGGTGMTGAAGGRCGGCGTGCTGCAGCAGTTCGGTACGCCGGCGGAAATCTACAACAGCCCGGCCAATGTCTTCGTAGCAGACTTCATGGGCTCGCCGGCGATGAACCTGCTCAACGCGACCGTCGAAAACGGCGACGGCGGCTTGCAGGTCTCGCTGGAGCGGCCCAATGCCGAGCCGTTGAAGCTACCGGTCAATTCGGGCAGTAACAGCCTTACCGGCTACGCGGGCAAGCAGGTGATCTTCGGCATTCGTCCCGAAGCATTGACGGACCCTGACGGGGCCGACCGCAAGGCGAAGTCGGTCGTTCATGGCGACTGCGCCATCGAAGTCGTGGAACCGGCCGGTTCGGATACGTTTGCCGTCACCAAGCTCGGCGGCAAGTCGGTGGTGGCGCGCCTTGGAGCGGATACCGGCATTCTGCCTGGTCAGAACACCCGCCTTGCCTTCAATCTCGACAAGGCGGTGTTCTTCGATCCTGCCAGCCAGCTCAGGATTGCATAGAGCAATTCCAGCAAAAGTGTGCAGCAGTTTTGCGTCCCGAATTGCGTGAAAACAAAGAGATAGAGCATTTCCGTAATTCGAAGAAAAACGGAAATGCTCTGTCGGCTGTCAGACGGCCGCCACCGAGAGTGTTACCGGTGCGAAGTGGCTCGCTGTCGCTTCGACGGTGATTTCGCCTGTCAAGCCGGTTGCCTCCAGCCAGAAGCCCGTCGTGCCGCCCTGGAGCGATACGGTCGTCGGACCGACAATCTTGGCAGGCCCTTTGACCGTCAGCGTTACAGCATCGTTCAGGAAGGGCAGGCGCTGGCCGCGCTGGTCGAGTGCGCGGATAATGACACGGGTCGTGTCGCGTTCGCGGGCCTTCAGCGTGGTGCTGTCGGGCACTACTTCGAGTGTGGTCGGCAGCGGATCGGCTGCCAGCATCAGTCTGGCCACGGGCTCGCCATTGATGAAGCCGGTGAATTCACCGTCGATCCATTCCAGACCCCAGCGGCCGAGTTCATCCTGGGTGAAATGGCGGTGGTCGAGCACGACGGGCGGGTGCGGCAGATGCGGATAGTTTTCGCGGTCCGGGCCGATGCGCTTGGTCAGCGAGCCGTATTTCAGCTCAACCTCGTCACAGTTGGTCAGGATGATCATCGGCAGCACGCCGCCGATGCTGCGTTCGCCGCGCGCCCAGAAGGTGACCGGCTTCATGATGATTTCATCTGAGGAGTCGCACTGGCTGGCATAGACATAGGCCGCGAATTTCGGTTCGCGGAACATGTCCATGACGCCGTGATAGCAGATGCGGTCGCCGGAGCCGAAATCCTTGTGCGTGTTGTAGTCGAACATGCACCAGCCGATCGCGCCCGAAATATCCGGATCGCCATAGGCGGCATTCAGCACTTCCAAGTGGCGGCGCACATGTTCGGCCTGGCGCTGCTCGGCATCATACATCTTGGTCGGATGCATGTGGCCGTTGAATTCGGTGATGATGTAGGGGACCTTGTAGGAGAGGCCGGTATTTTCTTGCTGGCCGCGCAGCGCCGTGCGCGGGCGGTTGGCACCCGGCAGTTCCTCATTGCCCAGGATGAAGTCGTTCATCGTATAGACGTCTTCCAGAAGCTCGCTTTCGGTCAGGTAGCGAACGCCGCCAGTCTGGCGCGTGGAATCGAGCTCATGGGCCAGCCGGTTGGTCGCAGTATAGAAGTCGTGGCTGTCGAGCGACTCGTTGATGCGCACGCCCCAGATGATGATCGAGGGGTGATTCCAGTCGCGCTCGATCATGCGGCGAACGTTTTCGATGGACTCTCTCTGCCAATCGAGATCGCCGATATGCTGCCAGCCGGGGATTTCTTCGAAGACGAGCAGGCCGATGCGATCGCACTGGTCGAGGAACCATTTCGACTGCGGATAGTGCGAAGTGCGCACGATATTGCACTTCAGCACTTTTTTCATGATGTCGGCGTCACGCTCCTGTGCGGAGCGGCCGGCTGCATAACCGATATAGGGATAGGCCTGATGGCGGTTGAGGCCCTGAAGTTTCACGGACCGGCCGTTGAGCAGGAAGCCTTCCGGCGTGAATTTGGCGGTGCGGAAGCCGAAATGGGCGGATGCCCTGTCCGAGCCATGTTCGGTTCTGAGATCGACGACAACTTCGTAGAGCGCCGGGTTTGACAGGTCCCACAGTTCGATGCCGGTCAGTCCGCCGAACGAGAGCGTCGTCACGGAGCCAATCGTTTCACCGGCAGCACTTGCGAGCACGATACCATCGGCACCCTTCAGCGAGGCCGTAACGGTCGCGGCATAGGTCAGGCTCTGTGGATTGGCGACATCAACGCGGACCGTGGCCGACTTCATGTCGGACAGAACGTCATGTGTCTCGATCTTGAGATTGCGGATGGAGACTTTGTCGGTGACCTTCAGCCAGACGTCGCGATAGATGCCGGCATAGGTGAGGTAGTCGATGCGACCGCCGAAGGGCGGGATGGCGGGGTTCTCGCTACCGTCAATCTTGACGGTGATCAGGTTCTCGCCCTTGATGAGTTTGCCGGTCAGGCGGGCTTCGAAGGGCGTATAGCCGTCCTTATGGGCAATGATCTCTTCGCCGTTCAGATAGACGACACTGTCGGCCATGGCACCATCGAAGAGGATGGAGACTTCGCGGCCTTCGAATTCCGGCAGCCAGCGCAGCGCCTTCTGATAGGTGAAGGCGCGCTGATAGCGCTTCTCGTCGAAATAGTTGAAGGGCAGCTCGACGGCCGTATGCGGCAGGCTGACCATATGGTCGCCGTCGAAAGCCTCGGTCAGGCGCTGGCCAAAGCCTTCGTGGAAGCTCCAGGATTCATTGAGGGAAACGACGGAACGCATCTCAGGCTCTCCGGCAGGCGGCAGGGGAGAGGCGGCGCCTGGCAGCAGCGCGTGAAAGGGTGATCATCGATATTCCTCCTCGATGCTAATGACTGGAGCCGTCCCCTCAGGCGGTCGAACCCCAGCGGGGTGTGCAGGCAAGCGTAATGCTGTGCGGGCCTTCATCGCCGGCCTCATGGCGTTCGATCACCTCGACGACCGCGTCCATGAAGGCCACGTGGTCGAGGCTCAGCGTCGTCAGGTCGTTGCAGTCCCAGGCGGCCATGGCAATGCCATCCTGGCCGACGATGGCGATATCCTCAGGCGTATTCTTTCCAAGCACGCGGCGGGCGGCATCGCGCGCGCCGATCGCCATCACGTCGTTGCCGCAGATGATGGCATCGACCTTGGAACGGTGCAGCAGCAGGACGGCCTCCTTGAAGCCGGAATCGTAGGAATAGTCGCCGAAGGCTTCCGCTTCGAAGGCAAGGCCGTGACGCGCCAGAGCGTCGGCAAACCACTTGCGGCGCAGCTTGTCGATCCAGCTCGACTTGGTGCCGGAGAGATAGGCGAAGCGCCGTTTGCCGTCGCCGACGATCTTGTCGATGATCTCGCCGGCGCCGCCGGCGCCGTCAATGCGGATGTTGGAGACATCCTCGTTTTCCAACGGCTCGAAGGAAACGATAATCGGCTTCGTCGTGTGGAAGATGTCGACGGCGTCCTGCATCGACACCATGTCGGAGAAGATGACGACGTGATCCACCTGGTAGGTCGAGGCAAGCCGCATGAGCTGCAGCCGATCCGAATGATCGGCGCAGCAGAGAATGATGGGCAGGAGCTGGCGGGCCTGCAGGCGATGGACGAGAAGCTGCTGCTCCTCGGCCTCGCAGGGGTTGCCGATGGCGTTGACGACGAGCGCGACAAGACGCGAACGCTGGTTGTTCAGCGAACGGGCGATCGCATTCGGCTGATAGCCATATTCACGGGCAACGGCGAGGATGCGGTCACGCGTGGCGCTGCCGATCCTGGAATCCGGCGAGAAAGCCCTCGATATCGTCGCGGAGGAGACACCGGCGAGTTTCGCCAGTTCCTTCGAGGTGATCCGCCGTCTGTTCGTTCCGCTCATCGTCTTGCGCCTATGCGGTGATCCTGACGGGTACGCCGTCGGCCGCTGCCGATTCCTTGATTGCATCCCAGAGCCTAGCGAATCTGAGACCCATTTCAACGGAGCCGGAGTTTTCCATCGTTCCGGCGCGGATGGCGAGGAAATTCTTCATCGGATTGCCGAGAATCTCGGCCTCTTCGCGCGGTTCGCTGGTACGGCCAACGCTGATTTCGCGCCAGCCACCCCAGGCGTCGATACGCACGATCGCCTTCGAATAGAAGAAGGTGATGTAGGAGGCGCAGCCGGGAGGGCCTTCGCCGGCGGCAGTCAGGGTCGCCAGCGCGCCGTTCTTCAGCCGGGCGGAGACGGCGGTGGCGATATCGACCTTTTTGCCATGATTGTTCATATAAGCGGAGACGCTGTCGAAATCGGAATTGCCGAGCAGGCAGACGGTGTTCATCATGTGCGCGCCGGTATCGAACATGAAGCCGCCGCCGGAGATTTCCGGCTGCTGCTTCCAGTGCCCGTCATAGTTCGAAGACCAGCTTTCCCAGATCATTCCGGAGATGGCGATCAATTCACCGAATTCGCCTGATAGCGCGCGTTTGCGGGTGTCGAGTACCAACGGAGACAGGCCGCCCTGGAAGGCGGTGACGATTGTCACGCCGCTCTTCTTCTGTGCCGCGATCAGCGTCTCGGCCTCGGCGACCGTGGTCACCATCGGCTTTTCAAGGAAGAGATCGAGGCCGGCTTCGGCGACGGCCGTCGCCTGCTCGGCATGGGAAGCGTGCGGGGTCGAGACATAGATGATGTCGAGTTCGTCGCGGCGTTTTGTGAGCAGATCCCGGTAATCGGCGAAGCCCTTCGGCTCCGGCGCGCCGGCCGCCGTGCAGACGTCAATCAGCCGCTTGCGGGAGGTCTCGCTGGTGTCAGCAAGCGCTACGAATTCAATTTCCGGCATCTTCGCCCAGCTCTCTGCATATTCAGCCGCTTTCAAGCCGGCGCCGATGACGCCGAGGCGCAATTTCTGAGACATCGAAATCCTCCCTGATATCGTTGTGCAAACGATTACACAAACGGTGCATTTGATGCAAGTCATAAATAATACAGTAAAATCAATTAGATAATTTTGCGGCGATAAAGGATTTAAAAATCATCTTGTCAGTATTCAGAATGCGTGTACATTTTCCTCACCGGTGCTGGAGGGCGCCGTGGCTCGAAAAAAGGGAGGACTTCCGTTGAAGAAGACGGTTATCGGTGGCCTGTGCGCCATCCTGCTCAGCGCGGTTTCGACGCTGGCGCATGCTGAAACAATTCGTATCGCCAATCACGGTCAGGCCGGCATCGACGCGATGAAGTCGACCGTTGAGCGGATCGAGAAAAAATACGGCGTAACGGTCGAGGTTGTCGAATATCCGGCGCCGGACAAAGACTATCTCACCAAGCTTCTGACCGAGCTCGGTGCCGGCAATGCACCCGATCTCTTCTCCATCCCGACGACGGCTGCCGTCGCCGATATGGTTGAAGCCGGCTACCTCGCTCCTGTGACCGCCGAATTCAAAGCTTGGGACGGCTACGCGAACTTCTATGACGTTGCCAAGCAGCTCGCCGTCAGCCCTGACGGAGAAACCTATGTGATGCCGTTCATGCTCGGCATCCAGGAAATCTATTTCCGCAAGGACGTTCTCGAAAAGGCCGGCATTTCCACGGAACAGCCGAAGACCTGGCAGGAGCTCCTCGACCGCGCCGCCGAGGTGAAGCAGAAGACCGGTTCCTACGGCTTGCTCTTCCCGGCCGGTGTTTCCTGGGGCAGCGGCGCCTTCGACGAAGGCTTCCAGCACCTGCTCGTCGGCTCCAAGACGCCGCAGCTGGTCGATGCTGACGGCAAGCTCGATCTCAACGGCGAAGGCGTAAAGGATGTCTTCGATGTCTACAAGACGCTGATCGACAAGGATCTGATGCCGGTGCAGCCGCTGCTCGGACCGGAGCCCTGGGTCGTGCCGAAGTATGAGATGTTCCCGGCCGGCAAGCTTGCCGCCACCACCTGCGGTTCCTGGTGCTACATCTTCGACTGGGGTCGCGAGAGCAAGAACCCGATCCCTGACGTGACCAAGATCGTCGGCACCTGGACCGTTCCGGGCCAGAGCGGCGGCCAGTATGTGCTTGCCAACCTCGCCGCTCCGTGGGCCGTCAACTCCAAGTCGGCCAATGTGGACCTGGCCAAGAAGGCGCTGATGGAAATCGGCTCGGTCGAAACGCAGGTTTCCTATGCCGCCCGCATCGGCAACATTCCGGCCAGCAAGGATGCTGCCAAGGATCCTGAATTCCAGAAGCTGACGGAACTGGTTCCGATCCATGCTGCTGCCGGAAACGGCGTCTTCCTGAAACAGGCTTCCGGCTTCGGCACGGTTGCCGAGGGTGTGGCACGCGCCACCGAAGCCCTACTGCGCAAGGAGACCGACGCTGCCGGCGCCCAGAAGATCCTTGTCGACTACGTCAAGGAAACGCTCGGCGACGACATGGTCAAGTAAGCCGCTGATATCTTTCTCCCGCCCAGGACGGGGACGCGGCATGATCGCCGCGTCTTCCCGCTTTCATTCGATAAGCCGGATTCATTCGATAAGGTTGTGAGCTTCAATGGCCCGAAACTCTCATGAAAAGCGAACCGAGCGCCAACTCCTGCTGGTTCTGCTGCCGTCGCTGATCCTGCTTCTGGCCTTCGTGATCTATCCCGCTCTCTATTCCGTCTATCTGAGCTTCACCAATGAGGCGCTGACGGGGGCTGCGGCGCTGCGGCCGCGCTTCGTCGGCATCCGCAACTACACGCGTCTGCTCAACGATGCGAAGTTCTGGAACTCGCTGTTCGTTACCTTCGTCTTCGTCATGGGTTCGGCCGTCATCGGGCAGTTCGTGCTCGGGCTGATCTCGGCGATAGCGCTGCGCCGGCCGATCCGGTTCCGGCAATTTTTCTCCTCGATCATTCTGCTGCCGAATGCTGCCCCCGAAGTCGTTGCCGGTTTCATGTGGATCTCGATGCTTGCCGGCGGCGAGCATGCCACGCTGTCGCGCATCGTCGCCTTTTTCGGCATCGATCCTGCCGACTGGCTGAATGCCTTTCCGCTGTCGATGATCATCATCGTCAATACCTGGCGCGGTATTGCGACAGCGATGATCCTGCTGACGGCCGGCCTCAGCACTATTCCCTCCGAGATCTACGAGGCGGCGCGCATGGATGGCGCAACACCCTCGCAGATGTTCCGCCGCATCACCCTGCCGCTGATGATGCCGACGATCCTGCTCTACATGCTGATCTCGGCCGTCTCCACCATTGCCGTCTTCGGCCTCGTCTATGCGCTGACGCGCGGCGGGCCTGGCGGAGCTACGGAGGTGGTCAGCATCTATATCTATAACCAGTCGTTTACGGCCTTCCAGCTCGGTTACGGCGCTGCGGTCGCGGTCGTCGCGCTCCTCATCTCGCTGGTCCTGGGCATCGGCTATGTGCGCGCCATGAAAGTGGAGGTCTGACATGGCCGTTATTTCTCCGAGCGAAGGGGCTAACAAGACCCGCTCCGACGTGCTTGCCTATGCAACGCTGTCGATCATCTCGATCTTCTGCGCCGTGCCCTTCTTCTGGGTGCTGCTTGCCTCCTTCGACGGCAATGCACAGCTCTTCCTGCGCTGGCCGGAGCAGTGGACGCTCGCAAACTATGTGCGTGTCTTCACCAAGGAAGACGGGGCGAAATGGCTGTTCAACTCGCTCTTCGTGGTCGGCGGCGCGACGCTTATCGTCATGGTTCTGGCGGGGCTCGGCGGTTATGCGCTGTCGCGCACGCGGGCCTGGTGGAAGCTGCCGTTCCTCTACGCGATCCTGCTGATCCGCGTGCTGCCGCCGACGGCACTCGTCGTGCCGCTCTACAAGTTCCTGCTGACGCTGAACAATGCGGAAGGCGCGATTCTCAGGCCGATCTTCGGCAGCTATGCCCGCGATATCATGCGGTGGACCGGGTTCATCGACGGCTATCTCGGCATCATGCTGGTGCTTGCCACCATGCAGCTGCCGCTGGGGCTCTGGATCATGAAGACCTTCTTCGACGGCCTGCCGCGCGACTATGAGGAAGCGGCCGTCATGGATGGCGCGACGATGATGCAGCGCATCCGCCGCGTCCTGATCCCGCTTGCGATGCCCGGGCTTGCGGCTGCCGGCCTCTTTGCCTTCATGTCGGCCTGGGGCGATTTCCTGCTGCCGCTGATCTTCCTGTCGTCGCCGGAGCTGCAGACGCTGCCGCTCGGTCTCTTCCGCGCCTTCCTGCGTATCAACGAGATCGATTACGGCCTGCTGACGGCTCTCGCCTTCATTTACCTGCTGCCGGCCGTCGTCGCCTTCGGCTTTGCGCGGCGCTTCCTCGTCCAGACCTTCGCGGGCGGTGTGAAGGGCTGAGATCAAGAAAGAGAAACGAATGATCAATCTCAGAAACGTTCGCAAATTCTACGGCGCGCTCGAAGTCATCAAGGGCGTCGATATCACAGTGGAAGACGGCGAATTCGCCGTGTTCGTCGGCCCGTCCGGCTGCGGCAAGTCCACGCTGTTGCGCATGATCGCCGGCCTCGAAGGTATCGACGAGGGCGATCTGGTGCTGAACGGCCAGCGCATCAACGATGTGCCGCCAGATAAGCGCGGCATCGCCATGGTGTTCCAGTCCTACGCGCTCTATCCGCATATGACGGTCGCGGAAAATATCGGCTTTTCGCTGAGCCTCAAGAAGGTGCCGGAAGCCGAAATCAAGAAGCAGGTCGAGGGCGTCGCCGAAATCCTGCAGCTGACCGACTATCTCAACCGCAAGCCGGCAGCCCTTTCCGGCGGCCAGCGCCAGCGCGTAGCGATCGGCCGCGCCATCATCAAGAAGCCGTCGCTGATCCTGTTCGACGAGCCGCTGTCGAACCTCGATTCGGCACTGCGCGTGCAGATGCGCGCCGAGCTGCAACGCCTGCATCGCGAGCTGAAGGCAACCGTCGTCTATGTGACGCACGATCAGGTCGAGGCGATGACGATGGCCGATCGCATCGTGGTGCTTAACAAGGGCGTCGTCGCCCAGCAGGGCGCGCCGATGGAGCTGTATCACCAGCCGGAAAACGAGTTCGTCGCGACCTTTATCGGCTCGCCGAAAATGAATGTGCTGCCGATGACGGCGACGCGTCGGAATGCCGGCAAGGTGCATCTGGAAAGCCCGCTCGGCCTTGCCATCGATCTCTCGGATGCCAATGGCGCCGTGCCGCAGGGCGAGGCGAAACTCGGCATCCGGCCGGAGCATCTGAAGCTCGCACCGCAGGGGCAGGGCGATTTTTCGGCCGAGGTCGTCATCGTCGAGCGGCTCGGCGTCGAGACCTATCTGACGGTCGGTTCGCAGCAGCAGCCGATCGTCGTGCGCACCGAGGGCGACATGACCATCCGTCCCGGCGATCGTGTGTCGCTGACGGCAGAGCGCGCCGGTTGCCATCTGTTTGATTCCGCCGGCCGGGTCATCCGGTCGGCGACCGCCTGAACTATTAGGGCTTGAAACATCGAGGCCCAGAACATCGAGGAATAGCATGACAATCAAGGTCACGATCTGGAACGAAGGACGCCACGAACGGGTCCACAAGGAAGTTCAGGATATCTATCCTGATCGTATCGACGGCGCGATCGCCGCCGGTATCGCCCATCCCGATTTCGAGATCCGCCGCGGCACGCTCGACGATCCGGATGAAGGCCTGCCGGATTCCGTGCTCAACGATACCGACGTGCTGCTCTGGTGGGGTCACATGGCGCATGAGGAGGTCAGCGACGGGCTGATCGACCGCGTCCAGCAGCGGGTGCTGAAGGGCATGGGCCTGCTGGTCCTGCATTCCGGCCATCACTCCAAGCTCTTCCGCCGGTTGATGGGCACCAATGCCAACCTCTCCTGGCGCGAAACACCGGAAGGTGATCTGGAACGCGTCTGGGTGGTCAATCCCTCGCATCCGATTGCAGAGGGCTTGCCGCCCTATTTCGAGGTCAATGCCTCGGAAATGTATGGCGAGCCCTTCGACATTCCGCAGCCGGACGAGCTGGTCTTCATCTCCTGGTATTCCGGCGGCGAAGTGTTCCGCAGCGGCTGCACCTTCCAGCGCGGCCGCGGGCGTATCTTCTTCTTCAGCCCCGGCCATGAGACCTATCCGATCTATCACGACAAGACCGTGCACAAGGTCATCTCGAACGGCATCCGCTGGGCGCAGCAGAAGCACACGGATGGCCGCGTCCTCGAAAACTGGCACCGCAAGGAGCCGCTGCATGGCCGGCCGGACAAGGTGAAGGCTTAAATAGTTCCTCCGCGGGGGCTGGGGTCATGATGGCTTCGGCCTCCGCGAGGGGTAAACGATGGAGGCAGAAATGCAGACTGTTTCGATGAAGGCTGATGGAGATGCCTTTCTCAGCAAGGCATTCTGGGTTTCCATCCATCGCGATCTGCCGCAGCGGCTCGATACGCTGGCGAGGCTTGCCGCCGAGCGGCCCGATGTCTTCGCCTTCGAAAGCAGCCAGAAGATTGCCGAGCGCTGCAATGTCTCGCAGACCAGCGTCATCCGCTTTGCGCATCATCTCGGCTTTGACGGTTTTGCCGAGATGAAGCAGGTTTTCCAACAAGGTCTCAGGGCCGCAGTCCGCAAAGGATAGGTTTACGGGTACTGCGCGCCGTTCGTCGTCGTATAGATCGAATAGAGCGATTGCGTCGCGGTGATGAAGAGGCGGTTCTTCTTCGGGCCGCCGAAGGTGATGTTGGAGACGGTCTGCGGCACCTTGATCTTGCCGATCAGCGTGCCGTCAGGCGCAAAGCAGTGCACGCCGTCGGCCGCACTCGTCCAGAGATTTCCGGAGACATCGAAACGGAAACCATCCGGCACGCCGCTGTCGATCGAGCAGAAATAGCGGCTGTTTGTCAGCTTGCGGCTATCCACGACATCGAAGACGCGGATATGGCGTGGGACTTCGTGATTGGAGGAGCCGGAATCGGCGATGAAGAGCTGGCGTTCGTCGGGCGAGAAGGCGAGGCCGTTCGGCTGGATGAAATCGGTGACGACGGCTTCGATCTCGCCGGTTGCGGCGTCGATGCGGTAGACGTTGCGGCTTTCCTGCTCTTCCGGAGATTTGTGGCCTTCGTAGTCTGACATGATGCCGTAGCTTGGATCGGTAAACCAGATCGACCCGTCGGATTTGACCACGACGTCGTTCGGCGAATTCAGCCGTTTGCCGTTGTAGCTGTCGGCAAGAACGGTAATGCGTCCATCAGGCTCAGTGCGGGTCACACGGCGTCCGCCGTGCTCGCAGGAAACGAGACGGCCTTGCCGGTCACGGGTATTGCCGTTGACGTAGTTGGAAGGCGAGCGGAATACGGAGACTGTTCCATCCGGCACCCAGCGCATCATGCGCTCGTTCGGAATGTCGCTCCAAAGAAGGCAGTTCAGATCGGAAAACCAGACCGGACCCTCGGCCCAGCGGCAGCCTCTGTACAGTTCTTCCAGTACCGCGCTACCGGCGATCAGCGCCCGTGAATTTTCAAAGCGCGGCAACAGGATGCGGCGAACCGTCATAGGCGCCCCAGATCGACTGATCGAAGCAGATGACGGAGCCGGTCATGAGGCCGGATTCGGCTGACGAGAGATAGGCGCAGGCGCGAGCCACTTCTTCCGGGTCGACAAGCCGGCCGAAAGGCTGACTTGCGGCGGCCTTGGTGAGCCAGTCATCCGAAGCCTTGTGAAACTCTCTCTGGATGCGGTCTTCGCCCTCGGAAGCCATCCAGCCGATATTCAGGCCATTGACGCGGATGCGGTTACGCAGCAGCGCATAGGCAGTGTTCTTGGTCAGCGTTTCCAGCGCACCCTTGGAGGCGCAATAGGCGGCGATGAAGGGCTGGCCGGCCTTGGCGGACATGGAGCCGATATTGACGATGGTGCCTTCGATCTTCTCGCGACGCATAACCTTGACCGCTTCCTGCATGAGGAAGAAGGGGGCGCGGACATTGACCGCGAACATGGCATCGAAGAGCTCGGGGCTGGTATCGAGGATCGTGCCGCGGTCGGTGATGGCAGCGGCATTGACCAGAGCATCGACGCGGCCGAAGGTCTGATCACAGACATGGACGACATTTTGCGCGTCCTCGACCTTGCCGAGATCGGCCTTGACGTAGACTGCCTTCGCGCCTGTCTTTGACGAAATCTCCTCGGCTTTCGCCTTGCCCTTGGCCTCGTTGCGGCCGCAGATGACGATGCCCTTGGCGCCGCGTTCGGCAAAGAGGCGGGCGATGGTGGCGCCGAGGCCCTGTGTGCCGCCGGTGACGATGGCGATCTTGCCGTCGAGGCGGGCGTAATCCGTGCTCATGTGTCTTTTCCTCCTGATATGCGAATGGCCCCTTACCGGCGGTAAGGGGCTCTGGGATGATGGTGTTGTGATGGCCGTGTCAGCTCAGCTTCCTGGCTGCCTGTTCGGCAAGTGCCTCGGTGAAGGTGTGGTCGCTCCAGTTTTCGGCGAGGGCCTCGTGCATCAGCTGGGCCTGTGTCTTCGGCGCGAGGCCGCCGAGCGGCGGGTCGCGGTCGAGATTGGTCGGGAAGGAATAGCCCTCCGCGCAGGAGGCGACGGCGTTGGCGATCTCGCCTGCCGAAAGCTTGCCCTTCAGCGCCTTGAGGGCAGGGAACAGTTTTGCGCTCATGCGCTCGCGATTGACGGTTTCCATCGCCCGGCCGAATGCAGAGGAGACCTGCAGCAGGTTCGCCACACGCTTGACATCCTTCGAGCGGTTCGTGCCGGCGGCATGGAAGAGGGCGGGATTGAAGAAGACGACATCGCCCTTTTCCAGCGGCAGCTGGATATGGTTCTGGTCGAAGTAATCCTTGAATTCCTGGCGCTTGAGGGCGAGGTAGCCCGGCTGATAGGTCTGGCTGTGCGGCAGGAAAAGCGTCGGGCCGCTTTCGAGCGGCATGTCGCAATGAGCAACCGCGCCCTGCAGCGTCAGCACCGGCGAGAGGCGGTGAACATGCGCGGGGAACTGCTCGATCACCTTGGATGACTGGAAGCCGAGGTGATAGTCGCGGTGGGCCGATTGTGCGGCACCACCGGGGTTCACGCGGTTGACCTGCGCCGTCATCTGATAATGTGGGCCAAGCCATGCCTCGCTTGCCAGCGCCACGATGGCATTGCCGTAGTAGCGGGCGAAATTCTCAGGATCGGCCAGGCAGTGTTTTTCCAGCGAGTTCCAGATGCGGTCGTTGGCGCCCGGCTTGGCGAAATGGTCGCCGCCGCCGGTCGAGGTGCGGTGCTGCTCCTCGATGATCTCGTCGAAGATCACGCTCGCCCGGTCAATGACCCCGGTGTCTTCGTAGGCATGTTTGAAGACGACCACGCCGGGGCCGATGCCGAAGGCCTCGCAGATTTCGGCGAGAATGGCGCTACGGCCTTCCGGCGTCGATACCGCCTCGATCACCTTAGGGCTGTCATAGATCAGCACGTTCTTCTCGACGGCTGAGGCCGTCGGATAGTCGGCAAGGATAGTGGTCTTTTCGGCGAGCGCACGGAAATCGTCGAGATCGCAGGCGTCCTCTGTCAGCCAGACGCGGTCGGCGCGCAGTTTTTGCGGGTCGTCGGTTTTCATCGGGTGATCCTCCATTTCCGATGGATGGACTATACGCCGCTGACGATCCTGATATAGATCAGGAATCCATCAAAAATCCATCAGAACGCCGGGGTATGACTGCGGCATGGCCCATCCCTTTCTCGTCAAGGATATCGCTTTCCAGGCCGGGCTCAGCACGGCGACCGTCGACCGGGTGCTGAACGGCCGGCCGGGTGTCAGGCGGCAGACCGAGATGCGGGTCAAGGCGGCGATCGCCGAGCTCGAGAAACAGGCGGGCGCCGATGTGGCCGGCCGCAAGCTCACCATCGATATCGTCATGGAGACGCCTGACAGGTTCAGCACGGCGGTGCGGGCAGCTTTCGAAGCAGAGGTCGCGACATTCCTGCCGACCATCTTCCGCTGCCGGTTTCATTTTGCCGAAGTGATGCGGGCGGCGGAACTGGTGCAGCTTCTCGATCGTATCCGGCTGCGCGGTACGCATGGCATCGTGCTGAAGGCGCCCGATGTGCCCGATATCGTCGCGGCCGTCGCAAGGCTCGATGCTGTCGATATTCCGGTCGTCACCCTCGTCACTGATCTGCCGAATTCGGCGCGCTCCGCCTATGCCGGCGCCGATAACCGGGCGGCCGGCGGGACGGCCGCCTATCTCATCGGCCGGCTCATCGGGGCTTCCGGCGGCAAGGCGCTGGTTACGCTGTCGAGCGGCCGGTTCCGCGGCGAGGAGGAGCGGGAGATCGGCTTTCGCCAGGTGATCCGAGGCCATTATCCGTCGATCGGCATTATCGAGGTGAGCGAAGGGCATGGCACAGATGCTGCGACCGGCACGCTCGTTGCTGCCGCCCTTGCGGAAGATGCTGCAATCAACGCCGTCTATTCGGTCGGCGGCGGTAATCGCGCGGTGCTTGCGGCCTTCGAGGCAGCGGGCCGGCCGGTCTCGATTTTCGTGGCGCATGATCTCGATGCCGACAACCGCGCTCTGCTTGCCGAACGGCGGATCGATTTCGTGCTGCATCACGATCTGAGGACAGATGCGCGTTCGGCCTTTCGCGCCATCATGGCCCGCACTATCCCTGCCGGCAGGACGGCGCAGGCGGCGTTTTCGGCCGTCGAAATCGTCACGCCCTACAATATGCCGGCTCTGCAATAGTCTGTTCGGGTTGATTGTCTTTCCATCGGCGGCAGATTCACGCTACAGCTTGGTGATAATGAGGAGCGCGCATGGACTATAGCGACGTCAGCACAATTGCGGCTTGGGTGACGGAACAGGGCCTGAATGGCGTGTCTGAAGCGGAGTTGCTGATCGGCTTTTGYCAGGCCTGCCGCAAGGCCGGCATGCGGCTCGATCGTGCCATGGCGCTGATGGATACGCTTCATCCTGTCCATGAAGGCCGGGCCTTCCGCTGGGACAATTCAGAGGCCTTCGAAGGTGAGTTCGAATACGGACCTTCGAGCGAAGGTCAGGGACTGGATACCTGGCGTCGCTCGGCTTTCTATCATCTCTGGACAACAGGCACCAAAGAGGTGCGACGGAGAATAGGATTCGGCGATCCGACTGATTTCATCATGCTGGAACAGATCCATGCGTCGGGCCATACCGATTATGTCGCCATGGCGCATCGCTTCGCTGAGGCCGGCACGATCGGCGAGATGGACTGTTTCTTCTCGCACTTTTCCACCAAGCATCCCGAAGGCTTCTCGGAGCATGATCTCGCCATCCTGCGCAAGCTGGTGCCGGTGCTGGGGCTCGCGATCAAATGCGTGGCGCTTGCCCGCATCGCCCGCACCATCGCCGAGGTCTATCTCGGCGAGGATGCGGCGCGCCAGGTCATGGAGGGCAAGATCTCGCGCGGTAAATCCGAGCGGATCTCGGCCGCTCTCTGGTTTTCCGATCTGCTGAACTACACGAAGATCTCAGACAATTCCGCCCCGGAAGAGATCATCCCGTTGCTCAACGAATATAGCGAGGTGGTGATCACCGCGATCCATGAGGCCGGCGGCAATGTGCTGAAGCTGATCGGCGACGGCGTGCTCGCCATCTTCAAGGGCGAGGATCCGGCGCAAAGCTGTTCTGCGGCCCTGCAGGCGGAGCGTCTGCTGCGGCAGAAGCTTGCGGCGCTGAACGCGGCGCGCGAGGTGGACCGGCGGCCGACGACCGATGTCTATATCGGCCTGCATATCGGCGATGTCTTCTACGGTAATATCGGCAGCCAGGACCGCCTTGATTTCACGGTCATCGGCCCGGCCGTCAACGAGGTGAGCCGCATTGCCTCGATCTGCCGTTCGGTCGATCTCAACGTGCTGATGTCGTCGGATTTCGAAGCGGCGATCCCCGAGGCGGAGCGCAATCTTCTCGCCTGTATCGGCCGCTATGCTCTGCGCGGCGTCAAGCGCCCGCAATTGCTTTACACGCTGGAAAGCGCGCGGCTGAACGGTTGAGCAGCAAGATCCATCAGCGCTCAGGGCCTGCATAGGATGCATAGGATGCATAGGCACTTTCCGACGCTTTCTAGGAAATGTCAGATTCCTTGTCATGTGAATGTCTGACATTTCTCCGCGTAGGTAGGAAAAAACCTATGCAAGCTATGCATCCTATGCGCACTGCCGATGATTCGGTCGGCCGGAGGCATAGGCGACTCGAATTCATTGCCCGAGCGATGGACCGGATCCGTTGCGGATCGTTTCACATTTTCGCACGACAGGCTTCAAGCTTAGGCAGGATCTGCGAGGCTTCAGTGCCTGCATAGGCTGCCGGGGCTGCATAGGCACTTCCCCACGCTTTCTAGGAAATGTTGGATTATCTATCTGTCATGTGAATGACTGACATTTTCCCACGTACGTCCAAAAATGCCTATGCAGTCTCTGCAGCCTATGCACATGGTGGATGACCTAATCCTGCTCTGACCAAAAGGCTCTAACGCAGCAATCCCTGTCCGCCGYCGATCCAGACGGGCGTGCCGGTAATATGCCTGGCGCGTTCGGAGGCGAGGAAGAGGATCGTTTCGGCGACATCCTCGCTTGATCCCGCCCTGCCGCCGGTGATGGGGATTTCGCCTTCCGGCCAGATGACGGGCACTTCGGTTTCCTCGCGATGGCGCGATGTGGTGTTGGAGGAAATGCTGGTGTCGATCGCGCCGGGGCAGACGGCGTTGACGCGGATGCCGTGTTTGCCGAGCTCCAGCGCCAGTTGCTGCACCATGGCGACCTGGCCGGCCTTGGTGGCGGTATAGGCCGTGGCGCCCGGCGTCGTGAAGGTGCGTGTGCCGTTGATCGAGGAGACGACGATGATCGAGCCGCCGTTCATCTTCAGATAAGGGACGGTCAGATGCAGGGTTAGATAAGTGCCGCGCAGGTTCACGGCCATAGTCTGATCCCACTCGTCGGGCTTGAGGTCGTCGATCGGCGCCCAGACGCCGTTAATGCCGGCATTGGCGACGACGATGTCGATGCCGCCGAGGCTTTCGGTCGTCCTGTCGATGGCCTTGCGCATCTGCGCTTCATCGCTGGTATCGGCGGTCAGTTCGATCGCTTGGCCGCCGGCGGCGACGATTTCTTTGCAGGTCTGTTGCACTTCGCTTTCGGTGCGGCTCAGCACCGCCACCTTTGCGCCTTCTGCCGCGAGCTTCAATGCGGTTGCCTTGCCGATGCCCGAGCCTGCGCCGGTCACCAATGCGATCTTTCCCTGCAACTCCATGAGCCGCTCCTCTTTGCGGTTGCCGGTAAAGGCAATGATCGGGGCGGCTCTTGGTTCCGGAGCGTGTGGCGTTGAGGACTATTTCAGGAGGCTATGGCGAAGCGCCCACTTTTCCGGTCCGTGAACGGCGGCGAAGAGCAGGCCCGCTAGGAAACTGAAGTGATCGACGAAGAAGCCGAACTCGGCCTGATTCTGCTGCCAAAGCGACGGGCCATGAAAGGAAAAGGCGAGGAAGATCACGTAAATGCCTGCGAGCAGGCTTGCCTCGCTGAAGAAGGCGCCTGTGATGAAGGCGAGCGCCAGCGCGATCTCGAAGAAGGCGGCGATCCAGGTGAAGAATGTCGCCGCCGGAAAGCCGGCCGCGGTGATATAGGCTGCCGTCGCGCCGATATCGGCAAACTTGAAGCCGGCAGCCATGAAAAAGATGAAGCTGAAGATGATGCGGGCAATGATGATTGCGATTGCTCTGGCCATTGTGAAATCTCCTCTTTGAGCTTCCACTATGACGGGTGAAGCGCCCGATATCCGACAGGGCGAATGAAAAAGGACCGCTTTCGCGGCCCTTCTGATTACCATTCGGCGAAGCTGCCATCTTCGTGGCGCCAGATCGGGTTGCGCCAGCGGTGGCCTTCCTTGGCGCGCTCGATGACATAGGCTTCGTCCACTTCGATGCCGAGGCCAGGGCCTTGCGGAATGGAGACGAAACCATCGGCATACTGGAAGACTTCCTTGTTGGAGATGTAGTCCAGGATGTCGTTGCCCTTGTTGTAGTGGATGCCGAGACTCTGCTCCTGAATGAAGGCATTGTAGGAGATGGCGTCGACCTGCAGGCAGGCGGCGAGCGCGATGGGACCGAGCGGGCAATGCGGAGCGAGCGCCACATCATAGGCTTCGGCCATGGCGGCGATCTTGCGGCATTCGGTGATGCCGCCGGCATGGGAAAGATCGGGCTGGATGATATCGACATAGCCGTCGGAGAGAACCGACTTGAAGTCCCAGCGGGAATAGAGGCGTTCGCCGAGCGCGATCGGTGTCGAGCAATGATTGGCGATTTCCTTCAGGGTTTCGCGATGCTCTGAGAGGACCGGTTCCTCAATGAACATCAGCTTGTAGGGCTCGAGTTCCTTGGCGAGAACCTTGGCCATCGGCTTGTGCACACGGCCGTGGAAATCGACGCCGATGCCGATATGCGGGCCGATCGCCTCGCGGATGGTGGCGATGGTTTCGACCGCCTTGTCGATCTTCTCGTTGGTGTCGACGATCTGCATTTCTTCGCAGCCGTTGAGCTTGATCGCCTTGAAGCCGCGGGCAACGACGTCCTTGGCGTTGCGGGCGACGTCGGAGGGGCGGTCGCCGCCGATCCAGGAATAGACCTTGATGCGGTCGCGCACCTGTCCGCCAAGCAGCGAATGGATCGGCTGGCCGAGTGCCTTGCCTTTGATGTCCCAGAGCGCCTGGTCGATGCCAGAGATTGCCGACATGTGGATGGCGCCGCCGCGGTAGAAGCCCCCGCGATACATGACTGTCCAGTGGTCTTCGATCAGGAAGGGGTCCTTGCCAACAAGATAATCGGCGAGCTCGTGAACAGCGGCCTCGACGGTTAGAGCACGACCTTCGACGACCGGCTCGCCCCAGCCGACGACGCCCTCATCGGTTTCGATTTTCAGAAACAGCCAGCGCGGCGGGACGATGTAAGTGGTCAGTTTGGTGATCTTCATGGAAATCGTGCTCTCGTTTCGCTTCGTGTTCCCATCAGCGGCCGAGCCGCCGATATTGTTCTGAGTTCTGTTATTTCGTCATTTCGTTATCTCGTTCGGCCGGCGGCGGTCAGGTCGCGTTTGGCGAGGTCGAGAATTCGGTTGACGCAATCGCGTGCGCCTGCGGAGTCCCGTAGACGCAGTGCCTCGACCACCTTGCCATGCAGGGCAAGCGCCTCGCGGTGATCAGGCATGGCGAGATTCGAGGCGTGGAGCGCAAATTTCAGGGCGGCATGGATGGCGCTGGCGAGGCGATGGAAGACCTGGTTATGGCTCGCCTTGAGAAGCACCGTATGGAAGAGGAGATCCGCCTCGGTAAAGGCTTCGGAATCGTCGCTCGCCGACTGCATACGCTGCCAGGCATCGTCGAGATTGGCGATCTCCTGAGCGGTCGCGCGGCTTGCAGCATATTCGGCGGCAGCCGGCTCGATGGTGCGGCGGGCTTCAAGAATGCTGGCAAGCAAGTCGAAATCGCGCAGATGCGGTCCCATCCATTCCAGCACATCCTGATCGAGGATATTCCACTCATCCTTGTCGCAGACGGTGGTGCCGATGCGCGGCTTGCCGCGCACAAGTCCCTTGGATTCCAGAACCTTCAGGGATTCGCGGATGACGGTGCGGCTGACGCCATGGAGTTCGCAGAGATCGTTTTCGCGCGGCAGCAGCGTACCGACGGCATAGCGGTTGGCGCAGATATCTTCAGCAATCGCCGCCGTGACATTACGGCGAACGCGCGGCCGGCGCTCGGGCGCCGAACTCTTCTCGTCGCGTCTTGCTGCAGGCTGCATCGAAAGGCTCCTCGTGACCGGTCTTTTAAAGCAATCATCATACATAAACAATGCTCTTGTATGATGATTGGCATTCAATCTGGTGTCGTCTTCCGCGGATAGAGGACTATATTGCCGGTCGTAAGGGCAGAGTGTCCTTCGCGGTGGAGCGGCGCAACGCTTCGAAAATCAATCGAAACAGGAGGACGGCATGCAGATCAATCGTACAGCTTCGGCCCAGTGGTCAGGTGGTCTCAAGGACGGCAAGGGGCAGATCTCGACCCAGAGCGGCGCGTTGAGCAATTATCCCTACGGCTTCGCAAGCCGCTTCGAAGGCATTGCCGGCACCAACCCGGAAGAGCTTATCGGCGCTGCCCATGCAGGCTGCTTTACCATGGCGCTGTCGCTGATCCTCGGCGAAGCCGGCCTCAAGGCTGACCATATGGAAACGTCGGCCAAGGTGACGCTGGAGAGCGTCGAAGGCGGTTTTGCCATCACCGCCATCCACCTGTCTCTGTCGGGCAGCATTCCCGGCGCCGACCAGGCGAAGTTCGAAGAACTTGCCGGCATGGCGAAGGCTGGTTGCCCGGTTTCCAAGGCACTTTCTGCCGTTCCTATCACGCTCGACGTCAAGCTCGTCTGATCTTTCAAACCTGTTTTCGTTGCTATGCCGCAGCTGCCCAGGCTGCGGCATTTTTGTTTGCATCGCAAAATCATTGACAAATGAAGGATGATATTTTACGACTGACGAAATTCAAAATTCGTCAGTCGTTAGTATCGGGCCTGAAACCATGAATGACATCGCGGAAAATACGCTGGACGTCACACGGCAGGAAAATATCACCCGCATCCTGGATGCGGCCGAGCGGCTTTTCCGCCACTACGGCTATTCCAAGACGACCGTCGCGGATGTGGCCCGCGACCTTGGCATGTCGCCTGCCAATATCTACCGTTTCTTCGCCTCCAAGGTTGAGATCCACCAGGCGATCTGCGGACGCATGCTGGCGATGAGCTATGAGCTTGCAGCCAATATCTGCGATCAGAAGATCAGCGCTCCCGACCGGCTGCGCCAGTTCGTGCGCAGCCAGTATCAGCTGACGCTCGACACCATGCTCGATCAGCAGAAAGTGCATGAGATGGTGATCGTCGCGATCGAACGCGACTGGCATGTCATCGAGAAGCACATCGACTCCATTCACGCATTGATTGCCGACGTTATCCGCGACGGCATCGCTGCCGGTGAATTCGCCGACCAGGACCCCGAGGTCGCCTCCCGCTGCTTCGGAGCGGCGACCATCAATCTCTGTCACCCGCAAATGGTTGCCCAATGTCTTGCCAAGACAAACCGGGCGACCGTGGACGAACTGATCGAATTTGCGATCAGGGCACTCAGAAAATAAGCGCGGCAAAGACCGTCAAGAAAAACCCGAAACGATCAGGAGTGCGAAAGATGTTTTCGCTCAAGACCTTCAGCAACCGCGTGCCGTCCGTCATGAGCCTCGCGCTCCTTAGCGCGGTCGGGCTCGGCGTCGCCGGCTGCACGGAAGAAAAGGCAGAGGTCAAGGACGTTATCCGTCCGGTCAAGGTGGTCGAAATCGCCAAGGCCGGCGATACCCGTACGCTGGATTATTCCGGATCGGTAAGGGCGCGCACGGAAATGAACCTCGGCTTCCGCGTCGCCGGCAAGATCACCGAGCGTCTCGTCGATATCGGCGAACAGGTGAAGCCGGGTGACGTTCTCGCACGGATCGACTCGACCGACTACCAGCTTGCGGTGAAGACTGCCGACGCCAATCTCGCCGCTGCCGAAAAAGCCGTCGAGACCGCTGATCTCGTCAACCGCCGCGCCGAGCAGCTGTTCGACAAGAATGTCGCGCCGAAATCCCAGGTCGAGCAGGCTTCGCTCAGCCATGACCAGGCGATTTCGAGCCGGGATGCTGCGGCTTCCGCGCTCGACCAGGCGAAGAACCAGGTGAGCTATACGGAACTCAAGGCGGACCACAGCGGTATCGTCACCACCATCAATGCCGATGTCGGACAGGTCGTGGGATCCGGCACGCCCGTCGTTGCCGTTGCCGTCGATGGCGAGAAGGAAGTGCAGATCGCGGTGCCGGAAAACGATATCGCCCAGTTCAAGCCCGGCAAAACCGTGAAGGCGAGCTTCTGGTCCGATGACAAGCTGGTGCTTGATGGCACCGTTCGCGAGGTCGCGGGCAGCGCCGACCAGCAGTCGCGCACCTTCGCTGTGCGTGTCAGCCTGCCGAACGACCCGCGCGTGCTGCTCGGCATGACGGCGACGATCGAGGCCGATGTCAGCAACAGCGATACCTATGTCTCCATTCCGCTCAGCGCGCTGGCGCAGAAGGACGGCAAGAAGGTCGTTTGGACCGTCGATCGCGGGACAGCGACCGTACACTCCCGTGGCATCGAGGTCGCCGATTTCACTGGTGATGGCGTGCGCGTAACCAATGGGCTCGACAATGGCGATCTCGTCGTTGCCGCTGGTACCCAATTCATGAGCGAAAACCTGAAGGTCAAGCTTCCCGATCAGCAATCGGCTTCGGCCGAAACGGACGCAGCCGTCCGCTGAACGGCTCAAGGAGAGGGAACAGGATCATGGACGCCAACAGCACTGAAAAGCGCCCCTTCAATCTTTCGCGCTGGGCGATCGGCCATCCGGGCATCGCACGCTTCCTTTTCGGTTTGATCCTGATCACCGGCGTGCTCGGCCTGACGCGCATGGGCCAGAAGGAAGATCCGGACTTTACCTTCCGCGTCATGGTCGTCCAAGCGCTCTGGCCGGGCGCCTCCCTTCAGGACATGGAAGACCAGGTCACCAACAAGATCGAGCGCAAGCTGCAGGAAACCCCACATCTCGACTGGGTAAAGTCCTATACACGTGCCGGCAGCACGATCATCACCGTGCAGGTGAAGGGCGATACGGATTCCGCCCAGGTGGCCGATGCCTTCTACCAGGTGCGTAAGAAGGTCGGCGATATTAGCGGCGACCTGCCGCAGGGCCTGCTCGGCCCGTATTTCAACGACGAATTCGGCGATACCTTCATCACGCTGCATTCGATCAGCGGCGACGGCTATTCCTATCCTGAGCTGAAAAAGTACGCGATCCAGGCGCGTGACATGCTGCTGACAACGCCGGGTGTCGAAAAGGCAGTCATCATCGGCGACCAGCCGGAGAAGATCTATATCGACGTCTCCTCCAAGGCGCTCGCCGAGCGCGGTCTGACGATCCTCGACCTGCAGAATGCCATCAAGGGCCAGAATGCCGTCGATCCTGCGGGCAATGTCGATACCGGTCTGCGTTCGGTGCGCATCTCGGTCGAAGGCAATGTCCACAAGGTGGAAGATATCCGCGAACTGCGGCTGCGCTCCGGCAATCAGGTGACACGCCTCGGCGATATTGCCACCGTCACCTCCGGCCTCGAAGATCCCTACCAGCGCAAGTACCGCTATAATGGTCACGACAGCGTGCAGGTCGGCGTTGTCATGGCCAAGGGCTTCAAGGTCACTGACGTCGGCAAGGACGTCGACGCGACCTACAAGCGCTTCGAGGACTCGCTGCCTTATGGCGTCTCTGTCGACCAGATTTCCAACCAGCCTGACGTCGTGACCGATGCGGTCAGCGAATTCATGCATGCGCTCGGCGAAGCTCTCGCCATCGTGCTCATCGTCTCGTTCCTGTCGATCGGCTGGCGCTCGGGTCTGGTGATCGCCATCGCCATTCCGCTGGTATTGGCTGCGACCTTTGCCATCATGTACGAACTCGGCATCGACCTGCAGCGCATTTCGCTCGGCGCGCTGATCATCGCACTCGGCCTGCTGGTTGACGATGCGATGATCGTCGTGGAACTGATGGAGCGAAAGCTCGAGGAGGGTCTCGTCAAGATCGACGCGGCGAGCTTCGCCTATTCCTCGACCGCCTTCCCGATGCTGACGGGTACGTTGATCACCACGGCCGGCTTCATTCCCGTCGGCTTTGCGGCATCGACGGCCGGCGAATATGTGCGCTCGCTCTTCTATGTCGTCGGCATTGCGCTGGTGACCTCCTGGTTCGTGGCCGTCTATTTCACGCCCTGGCTCGGCTACATGATCCTCAAGCAGCGCAAGCATGCCGGCGAACATCATGACGTGTTCGATACCCGCTTCTATCGCGGCCTGCGTCGTACGGTCGGTTGGGCAGTGCGCCATCGCGTCATCGTACTTGCGCTGACGCTTGCCACTTTCGTCACCAGCCTCTGGAGCTTCCAGTTCATTCCGCAGAACTTCTTCCCGCAGTCCTCGCGTCCGGAAATCCTCGTCGATCTCTGGCTGCCCGAGGGCACCAGCATCAAGCAGGTGGAAGTCGAAGCCAAGGCGCTGGAAGCCAAGATGATGGACGATCCCGACAAGAAGTTTATCGCCACCTATATTGGCGAAGGTGCGCCGCGCTTCTTCCTGCCGCTCGACCAGCAGCTTCGCAACCCGAACTATGCCCAGCTCCTGATCATGGCCAATGACGAGCCGGCCCGCGAACGGCTGATCACCAAGCTCAGGACGATCCTTGCCGAAGATTTCCCCGACATCCGCGGCAAGGTCGATCGTCTCTTCCTCGGCCCGCCGACGGGCTGGCCGGTGCAGATGCGCGTGATGGGTCCGGATCGTGCCGAAGTGCGCAGGATTGCCGATCAGGTGAAGGAGCGCTTCACCAGGGATCCGATACTCGGTGCCGTTCATGACGACTGGCTGGAACCGGTGCCGGCGATGAAGCTGGTCATCGACCAGGACCGTGCCCGCGCACTCGGCGTCACCTCGCAGCGCGTTCGCCAGATGCTGCAGACCGCCATGTCCGGCGCGCCGCTCGACGACTTCCGCGATGGCGAGGAGACGGTCTCGATCGTCGCCCGCGAGCCGGACGCGAACCGTTCGCTGCTCTCGGCCGTCAACTCGGTCTATGTGCCGACGGATTTCGGCGGCTTCGTTCCGGTCTCACAGATCGCCAAGGTCGTGCCTGTCGTTGAACAGGGCCTCGAATGGCGGCGCGACCGCCTGCCGACGATATCGGTACGTGCAACCCTGCCCGACAATGTCCAGTCGAACGACGTCGTGACCAAGCTCTATAACGACATGCAGGACCTGCGCGACAGCCTGCCTGCCGGCTACAAGATCGAGATCCAGGGCGGTGCGGAGGATTCGGCCGAAAGCCAGGCCTCGATTGCCGCCAAGGCGCCGATCATGCTCGTCGTCATCATGATCCTGCTGATGGCGCAGCTGCAGCACTTCGGCAAGGCGATGCTGGTCTTCGCCACCGGTCCGCTCGGCATTATCGGCGCGGCTTCGGCCCTGCTGATCAGCGGTGCTCCCTTCGGCTTCGTGGCGATCCTCGGCGTCATTGCGCTGCTCGGCATCATCATCCGCAACTCGATCATTCTCGTCGACCAGATCGACCAGAATATCAAGGCGGGCATGCACAGGCAGGAGGCGATCATCAGCGCGGCCGTGAACCGCTTCCGGCCGATCACGCTGACGGCGCTGACGGCCGTGCTTGCGCTGATTCCGATCTCGCGCGGCGTCTTCTGGGGTCCGCTTGCCTACGCCATGATGGGCGGCATCCTGGTCGCCACCGTGCTGACCATCCTCGTGCTGCCGGCCGGCTATGCCCTGTTCTTCGGTCGTGAGCCGAAGGCCAGGAATAACGAACATGCCAATGCCAACCAGGAAGAGGCGGATGGGGATATCCATCATCCGCCGGCATTGGCAGCCGAATGAGGCAATGGCGCGGTCGAGGCCGCGCCATTTTTGTTTCGGCCCATAGGGTTCGGCAGGTAGCCGGTACAGCCTGATATTTTCCAGCGGCCGAGAAGACGGTGGCGCTAAACGGGAGTAAAGATCGCTCTATATAAGCTGGAGGGAGGTATGACCGTGGCCGATTACCGTCTGGAAGCGAGCTGGAGTCCGGTCGAAGGAAGCTTTGGGCGTTTCACCTTCACGCTATTCAATCTGTCCGCCAAGCCGCTGTCCGGCTTTACGCTTGCCTACACGTCGTTAACCCGCGTGGCGGACAAGCATGTCGCCGAGGGTGCGACACTCAAGCGGCGCGTGGCGAATTTTCATGAGTATTCTCCGCCCGAGGGGCTCACCATCAAGCCAGGTGGCCGCTGGCAGTTTACGGTGGAAGGCCTGACGAACGGCCCGAAACATGTCACGTCGGGTATCAAATCCGCCTACCTCACGCTAGCCGATGGCCGGCACGTGCCCGTCAGCTTTGGCGATCTGATGCTCGATGGTGCGGAGCGCGGCGAATTGCCAGAGCTTCTGCCGAAGGGTGAGGTGACTGAGCCATATTCGTTGCTGCCCTGGCCCTTGCACCTGTCGCTGCGGCCGGGCGATGTGCCGCCCGTCGCACTTTATCCGGCAGCCGGCTCGAGTGCCAAGAATATCAGGGCCGTGGAGAAGGTGCTCGCCCTCTACCAGCGGCTCTTTCCGGCGGACAACGTGCCTTTCACGCTGCAGCCGGTTCAGGGGGGCCGACAGATCCGCTTCAGGGGGGAATCCTCGATCATGGAGGCGGCCTATGAGCTGCGTTTCACGGCACAGGAGATCATTCTTGGTACCGATGATGCGGCCGGGTTGCTTTACGGGTTGATCAGTCTTGTGCAAATGCTCCATGGCGCGCGCCATGATCCGGAAACCTTCCAGTTTCCGGTCTTCGGCACTATCGCCGATCAACCCCGCTACGTATGGCGCGGCTGTCATCTCGATGTCAGCAGGCAGTTTTATCCGGTCCCTGATATCAAGCGGCTGATCGATATCCTCGCCTGGAACAAGCTCAATATTTTTCACTGGCATCTGACCGACGATGAAGCCTGGCGGTTGGAGATCAAGGCCTATCCCGAGCTTACGGAGATCGGTGCGAAGCGCGGGCCTGACGAAGTTCTGTTGCCGCAGCTCGGCGATGGCGCGGAGCCACGTTCAGGATTTTACAGCCAGGATGATGTCAAAGGGGTCGTTGCTCATGCAGGCATGMTGCGTGTCGAAGTCGTGCCGGAGATCGATATACCCGGTCACAGCTCCGCCGCACTCCTCTCCCTACCGCAGCTCGTCGATGGACAGGAGGCGCCGGACGGCTACCGGTCGGTGCAGGGATATCCAAACAATGCGCTCAATCCAGCGGTCGAATTCACTTATGAGTTCCTCGGCAAGGTGTTCGACGAAATGCTCCCGCTCTTTCCGTCCGAATATATTCATATCGGCGGCGACGAGGTGCCACATGGCTCCTGGCTTGCCTCGCCGCTTTGCAGAACGTTGATGGAGCGTGAGAAGCTTGCGGGTACGGCTGAACTGCAATCCTATTTCCTCCGACGGATCAAGGCGATGCTTGCCGAGCGCGGCAAGAAGCTTGCCGGCTGGAACGAGGTTTCTCAGGGCGGCGGCGTTGATCGCGTGGGCACGCTGCTGATGGCCTGGGAAAAACCTGAAGTCGGCATCGAGCTGGCACGTGAGGGTTATGATATCGTCATGACGCCGGGTCAGGCCTACTACCTCGACATGGCGCAGGCAGAAGACTGGGGAGAGCCGGGTGCCAGCTGGGCCGGCTTCACGCCACCGGAAAAGACCTATGCTTACGAAGCCGAAGGCGAATTGCCGGAGGAGCTGAGAGAGCGGATGCGCGGTATCCAGGCCTGTATATGGGGCGAGAATTTCGTCTCGCGGGCCTATTTCAATAGGCTGGTCTTCCCGCGGCTGCCGGCCATCGCCGAAGCGGCCTGGACTCCCTGTCTGCGGAAGGACTGGCTGCGCTTTGCCGCGATCGTCCGGATGTGGCCGACGCTTTAGAACTCTGTTTCTACGCGATCCAGCAAAGCGCCGCACCGTTTTATTGGAATTTCACTATGCAGCTTCAGCCTTGAGGCCCAGAAGGGCCGCGCCGATCAGGCCCGGTTCGATACGGCATTCACTGGGCACGACCAGCGGGCGATCGAATTTCCGCAGGATACGAGCGCGCACCGCCTGATCCAGCTCCGCCAGAAGCGGCTCCACATTCGAAAGACCGCCGCCGACGGGCACGATGGTTGCGCCTGTGATGTTGATGGCGAGTGCTAGTGGCGAGGCGACGAGATCGACATAGACGTCGATCGTGCGATTGGCCTTTTCCTCGCCATTGCGCCAGTTGGCGATGATTTCCTCGCTGGAGAGGTCGAGATCGTGCAGCGTCTTGTGCAGGCGTTCGAGGCCACGTGCGCCGCCGACGGTATCGACACAGCCCTTCTGGCCGCAGCCGCAGGCATAGGCAGGGATGGCGACCGGCGGAGTGCCGGCTTGCGATGCGATGATCGGGCCATGGCCCCACTCGCCGGCAAAACCGCCCGACGCATTGATGAGGCGACCATCTGAGACGACACCGCCGCCGACGCCAGTACCGAGGATGGCGCCGAAGACGATGCGATGGCCGCGACCGGCGCCGAGTTCGGCTTCCGCCATGGCGAAACAATCGGCATCATTGGCGATCAGCACAGGCAGGCCGAGTTCATCCTCCAGGTCGGCGGCGAGGTTGCGGTCGTGGATGCAGGGGATATTGGCGACGATGAGGCGCTGCGTGTCCGGGTCGACGACACCGGCAATCGAGAGCGCAATGCGCGAGGGCTGTTCGCCGGTCTCGGCGATGATGCTCTTCAGCGTCTCGACGAAAGCCGGGAAGTCATCCTTGGGGGTCGGGCGGCGGCCAAGCGGTACGATGTCGGATTCCGAACGCGCAATCCCGCCCTTGATGGCGGAGCCTCCGATATCGAATGAAATAATCATCTGATGTCTGCCAATTGTCTGTGCTCGGCGTCTGCTCGCACTCTTGGCGGCGAATTACAAGGATTATTCGATAAATGAACAAAGCCTGATCGTTATGAGCTGATAATTTCATCCGCCAAGGTCATGCTATTGGCATATTGCATGGGCAAGCTTCCTATCATTCACCCTTCCGACGCCGGATTCATGACAATCGAAAATACCGAAACTCACAGAACCACCGCCCGCAGGCCGCGTCCGAAAGGCAAGCGCCTGTCGTCCATCCTGCGACAGATGGCGGCGGATCGAAGCCGCGAACGCCTGTCGATCGGCGACCTGTTCCAGACGATGGGCGACCGGGCGATCGGCGCGCTGATGCTGATCTTTGCGCTGCCGAACGCGTTTCCGACGCCGCCTGGCACGTCCTCCCTGCTCGGTGCACCGCTGATCTTCCTTGCCGCCCAGCTTACCTTAGGCCTGAAGCCGTGGCTGCCGAAGGCGATTGCGGCGCGCTCCATGCGGCGGGAGGATTTCGAGACGATCGTCGGGCGCATTCATCCCTGGCTTGCCTGGGCGGAGCGTATGCTGCAGCCACGATTGAGCATTTTCGTCGAGCCGCCGGCGGAATATCTGGCGGGCTTCTGTTGTCTGGTGCTCGCGATCGTTCTCGTGCTGCCGGTGCCGCTCGGCAATATCCTGCCGGCGATTGCGATTTCGCTCTTCGCCTTTGCCATTCTTGGCCGAGACGGGCTGTTCTCGCTTCTCGGCTTTGCCATGACGGCAGTCTCGCTCATCGTTGCCGGCGGCGTGATCTACGGTCTCGTCAAGGCGGCCATCTACATCGTCATGCAGTGGTTTGGATAAGGAAGCGACTGCTCATTTTTTCAACGCCCTCGACATTTGCCCGATTTTTGTTTTGATCTGGCTCCAGATAGACTCAAAGAAATTAATCGGCGGCGATAGATGGTAAAAAGAGCGGAGACTTCCGGACGGCTGGACGATGCGGCGCGCGCCGGCTGGCTTTATTATGTCGCCGGCCGCACGCAGGATGAAATCGCATCCTCGATGGGTATTTCGCGCCAGTCGGCGCAGCGGCTCGTTTCGCTTGCCGTGGCCGAGCGGCTGATCAAGGTGCGGCTCGACCATCCGATTGCCGCCTGCCTTGAGCTCGGCAACCAGCTGCGCAAGAAATTCGGTCTGCGGCATGTCGAGATCGTTCCGAGCGATCCCGGCTCATCGTCGACGACGGTTGGCATTGCCGAAGCGGCTGCTTCCGAAATCGAGCGCTGGCTGAAACGCCCCGATCCGATCGTGCTTGCCGTCGGCACCGGGCGAACGCTGAAAGCGGCTGTTGACCAGCTGCCGGCGATCGAATGTCCCAATCACCGCATCGTCTCGCTGACGGGCAATATCGCGCCGGACGGTTCGGCAGCCTATTACAACGTCATCTTCAGCATGGCCGATGCCGTCAAGGCGCGGCACTATCCGATGCCGCTGCCGGTTCTCGTCACCTCGGCGGAGGAGCGGGAGCTTCTGCACGGTCAGCAACTCGTGCGCTCGACGCTGGCGATCAGCGCGCAGGCGGATGTGACCTTCGTCGGTATCGGCGAACTCGGCATCGATGGCCCGCTCTGCGTCGATGGTTTCCTTGAAAAAGACGAGATGATGGAACTGATGCGCGACGGCGCCGTGGGTGAGATCTGCGGCTGGATTTTCGACGTGGACGGCAGGCTGCTCGACAACCCGATCAACGAGCGTGTTGCTTCTGCTCCCATCCCGCCGCGCGATTCGTCCACGGTCATCGGAATTGCCAAGGGCAAGCGCAAGTTCAAGGCGATCAGAGCTGCCATCACAGGCCATCAGGTGAACGGTTTGATTACCGACGAAGAGACGGCTGAGTTTTTGCTCAGTAGTTGAGCAAAAATATATTCCCTTTAAATCAATGAGATAGATGTTTTGTTCGGCGTCGCAGCAACGATTGCCGATTGACAAAATCTGCCTGCTGATGAGTAATTGCCCATGAGCAAAGCGAATGCTCACACTCATCTTCTGGGAGGAAGATATGACATTGAGAACTTTCCTGCTGGGCGCTTGCTCAGCAATGGCGTTTGCCGGCATGGCTTCGGCCGAGACGCTGACAATCGCGACCGTGAACAACGGCGACATGATCCGGATGCAGAAGCTGACGGATGACTTCAAGGCGAAGAATCCCGGCATCGACCTTGAATGGGTAACCCTCGAAGAAAACGTTCTGCGCCAGAAGGTCACGACCGACATCGCGACCAAGGGCGGCCAGTACGACGTCCTGACGATCGGCACCTATGAAGTTCCGATCTGGGCAAAGCAGGGCTGGCTTCTGCCGCTCGACAACCTCGGCGACAGCTACGACGTGAATGACCTGCTGCCGGCAATCCGCAGCGGCATCAGCCAGGACGGCAAGCTCTATGCAGCTCCGTTCTACGGCGAAAGCTCCATGGTCATGTACCGCAAGGACCTGTTCGACGCTGCCGGCCTGAAGATGCCCGATGCGCCGACCTGGGATTTCATTGCAGATGCTGCAAAGAAGGTCACCAACAAGGACAAGGAAATCTACGGCATCTGCCTGCGCGGCAAGGCCGGCTGGGGCGAAAACATGGCCTTCCTGACGGCTATGTCGAACTCCTTCGGCGCCCGCTGGTTCGATGAACAGTGGAAGCCGCAGTTCGATCAGCCCGAGTGGAAGGACACGCTGACCTTCTACGTCAACCTGATGAAGGAAGCCGGCCCTCCCGGTGCTTCTTCCAACGGCTTCAACGAAAATCTGGCGCTCTTCCAGACCGGCAAGTGCGGCATGTGGATCGACGCAACGGTTGCTGCCTCCTTCGTAGCCGATCCGAAGCAGTCGCAGGTCGCCGACAAGGTCGGCTTTGCGCTGGCTCCGGACAAGGGCCTCGGCAAGCGCGGCAACTGGCTCTGGGCCTGGAACCTCGCCATCCCGGCAGGCTCTCAGAAGTCTGAAGCCGCCGAGAAGTTCATCGCCTGGGCAACGAGCAAGGACTACACCAACCTCGTTGCTGAGAAGGAAGGCTGGCTGAACGCACCTCCCGGTACCCGCAGCTCGCTCTATGCGAATGCCGACTACCAGAAGGCTGCTCCCTTTGCGAAGATGACGCTCGACAGCATCAACTCCGCCGATCCGACCAAGCCGACTGTGAAGCCGGTTCCCTATGTCGGCGTCCAGTTCGTGGCGATCCCGGAATTCCAGGGTATCGGCACGGCTGTCGGCCAGCAGTTCTCCGCAGCTCTTGCCGGCCAGATCTCGGTCGACCAGGCCCTGCAGAGCGCACAGCAGCTGACCACCCGCGAAATGACCAAGGCGGGTTACATCAAGTAAAAACCTCCTGAGACGTACGGAATGCTTGACATTCCGCACCTCTGGGCCGCCGATTGCCCGAACTGCATCGGCGGCCGCTTTTTTCAAAGCTGTTTCGCAGCCATTTCCGCTTCAGATCAGACCGGTGATTGCTATGGCAACGTTCCACACTCGCTCCGCAGCACGCCTGATGATAGCACCTTCCGTGGTGCTGCTCTTCGCGTGGATGATCGTCCCGCTGGCGATGACGATTTACTTCTCCCTGCTGAACTACAATCTGCTCAGCCCGGGCATGGAGAATTTCGTCGGTCTCTTAAACTACCAATACTTCCTCACCGACCCGGCCTTCTTTGCCGCACTCATCAACACGCTGGTTCTGGTTGCGGGCGTGCTCGTTATCACCGTGGTCGGCGGCATTCTCTTCGCATTGCTGCTCGATCAGCCGATGTATGGCCAAGGCATCGTGCGCATCCTGGTCATCGCGCCTTTCTTCGTCATGCCGACGGTGGCGGCCCTTGTCTGGAAAAACATGTTCATGAACCCGGTCAACGGCCTCTTCGCCTATATGGCGAAGGCTGTCGGCCTGCAGCCAATCGACTGGCTGGCCAGCGTGCCGCTGTTCTCCATCATCCTGATCGTCGCCTGGCAGTGGCTTCCCTTCGCCACGCTCATCCTGCTCACCGCGCTGCAGTCGCTTGACGAAGAGCAGAAGGAAGCCGCCGAAATGGACGGCGCCGGCCCGATCTCGAAGTTCATCTACATCATCCTGCCGCACATGGCCCGCGCGATCACCGTGGTCATCCTGATCCAGACGATCTTCCTGCTGTCGGTCTTTGCCGAAATCCTGGTTACCACCAATGGCGGTCCGGGCACGCAGAGCACGAACCTCACCTACCTCGTCTATGTCCAGGCGCTGCTGCAGTTCGATATCGGCGGGGCATCCGCAGGCGGCATCGTTGCCGTCGTGCTCGCCAATATCGTCGCGATCTTCCTCGTCCGCCTCGTCGGCAAGAATCTGGAGGCTTAAGATGGCTAGGAAGGTTACTACCCAACGCAAGGTCATCATGACCGCGATCGCCTGGGCGCTCGGCATCCTGATCTTCTTCCCGATCCTCTGGACGTTCCTGACGAGCTTCAAGACGGAGGCGGATGCCATCGCCTCGCCGCCGCAGTTCCTGTTCTTCCACTGGACGACGGAGAACTATGCGGAGGTGCAGAGCCGCTCAAACTATCTCAGCCACTTCATGAATTCCGTGGTGATCTCCTTCGGCTCGACGCTGATCGGTCTCATCATCGCCATTCCGGCCGCCTGGGCCATGGCCTTTGCGCCGACCAAGCGGACGAAGGATGTGCTGATGTGGATGCTGTCGACAAAGATGATGCCGCCCGTCGGCGCGCTCATCCCGATCTACCTCATGTTCCGCAATTCGGGCCTGCTCGATACGCGCACCGGTCTGGTGATCGTTCTGACGCTGATCAACCTGCCGATCATCGTCTGGATGCTCTACACCTACTTCAAGGAAATCCCCGGCGAAATCCTGGAAGCCGCCCGCATGGACGGCGCCTCGCTCGCCAAGGAAATCATCTATGTGCTGACGCCGATGGCAGTGCCGGGCATTGCCTCGACGCTGCTGCTCAACATCATCCTCGCCTGGAACGAAGCCTTCTGGACACTTAACCTCACGGCCTCCAAGGCAGCACCGCTCACGGCCTTCATCGCCTCCTATTCGAGCCCGGAAGGTCTGTTCTATGCCAAGCTTTCGGCGGCTTCGACCATGGCGATTGCGCCGATCCTCATCCTCGGCTGGTTCAGCCAGAAACAACTTGTCCGCGGCCTGACTTTCGGCGCGGTGAAATAAGATCATAGGGAGAGAAACATGGGCAGCATTACCCTTCAAAAGGTTTCGAAGGTCTTCGGCGAAGCCAAGGTCATCCCTTCGATCGATCTCGATATCAGGGACGGCGAGTTCGTCGTCTTCGTCGGCCCGTCGGGCTGCGGCAAGTCCACCCTACTGCGCCTGATCGCCGGCCTCGAAGATGTCTCCGGCGGCAAGATCGTCATCGACGGCAAGGACGCGACCGAGAAGGCGCCATCCGAGCGGGGATTGGCGATGGTGTTCCAGTCCTATGCGCTCTACCCGCATATGAGCGTGCGCAACAATATCGCCTTCCCGCTGAAGATGGCGGGCATGGACAAGACAGAGATCGACCGCAAGGTGGACGATGCCGCCCGCGTGTTGAATCTCGGCGACTATCTGGATCGCAAGCCGCGCCAGCTTTCGGGCGGCCAGCGTCAGCGTGTCGCCATCGGCCGCGCTATCGTGCGCCAGCCTTCGGCCTTCCTCTTCGACGAGCCGCTCTCGAACCTCGACGCGGCGCTGCGCGTCAACATGCGCATTGAAATCAGCGAGCTACACCAGCAACTCAAGACGACGATGGTCTACGTCACCCACGATCAGGTGGAAGCCATGACCATGGCCGACAAGATCGTGGTGCTCAACAGGGGCAATATCGAGCAGGTCGGTTCGCCGCTGGAGCTATACCGTAGCCCGCGAAACCTCTTTGTTGCAGGCTTCATCGGCTCGCCTAAAATGAATTTCATCAAGGGGCAGAATGCTGCGCAGCTCAATGCGCACACGATCGGCATCCGTCCCGAACATGTGCTGCTGTCGACCGAAAGTGGCGACTGGAAGGGCAGGGTCATGGTGGCCGAACATCTCGGCTCCGACACGTTCCTGCATGTCGATGTCGACGGAATCGGGATGGTGACGGCGCGCAGCAACGGCGATTTTGCTTCCAAGGCCGGCGACACGGTCTACCTGACGCCGGACAAGACGCGCATTCATAAATTCAACGAGAGCGGCCTCGCCATCTGAGGCGGCCGCGGCTGGGGGCAGACATGCGGACCGGGCGCTCTCGTCCGGCCGCGCTACCGGGAGGACGAAAGCCCTTTCGCAAGACCTTCAAGAGGACTGAAACATGACGTGCAAATTATCGCTGGCAACGCTCGCCGAGGCAGCAAAGACTGCAGCCATTCCGGCCTATGACCGGGCGTCGCTGAAAGCCGGCATCGTGCACTTCGGCGTCGGCAATTTCCATCGTGCCCACCAGGCGATCTATCTCGACGACCTCTTCAACGCCGGCAGTGACCACGACTGGGCAATCATCGGCGCCGGTGTGCTGCCTTCGGATGCGGCCATGCGTGACAAGCTCGCGGCGCAGGATTTCCTGACGACCGTCGTCGAGCAGGACAACAACAAGACGGCGGCGCGGGTGACTGGGCCGATGATCGATATTCTGCCGGTCGGCGAGCCCGCGACGATTATCGCCAAGCTTGTCGATCCTGAGATCCGCATCGTCTCAATGACGATCACCGAAGGCGGTTACTTCATCGATGCCTCGGGCAAGTTCAATCCGGCGCATCCGGCGATTGCCGCCGACGGACAGAACCCGGCGACGCCGAAAACGGTCTTCGGCCTGATCGTTGCCGGCCTGAAGGCGCGTAAAGACAAGGGCATCGCGCCCTTCACCGTCATGTCCTGCGACAACATTCCCCATAATGGCGTCGTCACTGCGAATGCCGTCGTCGGCACGGCGAAGCTTTCCGATCCGGCTTTTGCCGACTGGATCAAGACCAATGTCTCTTTCCCGAACGGCATGGTGGACCGCATCACGCCGGCAACCAGCCAGCGCGAGATCGATTTCCTCAAGGAGAATTTCGATATCGAGGACAACTGGCCGGTCTATTGCGAAGAGTTCAAGCAGTGGGTGCTGGAAGACAAGTTCCCGATGGGCCGCCCGGCGCTTGAGAAGGTCGGGGTTACCTTCGTGCCCGATGTCACGCCCTATGAGCATATGAAGATCCGAATCCTCAATGGCGGCCATGCGACGATCGCCTATCCGGCGGCGCTGATGGATATTCATTTCGTGCATGAGGCGATGGAGAATGATTTGATCCGCGCCTTCCTCGCCAAGCTCGAGAACGAGGAAATCATCCCGATCGTGCCGCCGGTGCCGGATACGTCGCTCGCCGATTATTTCAAGCTGATCGAGCGCCGCTTCCTCAACCCGAAAATCGCCGACACGATCCCGCGCCTGGCGCAGGACGGTTCCAACCGCCAGCCGAAATTCATCCTGCCCTCGACGCTCGACAATCTGCGCCAGGGCAGAGATGTCGTCGGCCTCGCGCTCGTCTCGGCGCTATGGTGCCGCTACTTCTTCGGCAAGAGCGACAGCGGCAAGGAGATCGTCTTCAACGATGCCAGTGCCGACCGTCTGCATGAGGCGGCGGTGAAGGCAAAGGACGATCCGGCAGCCTTCCTCGTCTTCGACGATATTTTCGGCGACGTGGCGAAATCAGATCTTTTCCGCAAACGTTTCACCCACGCGCTGAAAACCTTGTGGGAAAAGGGCACGAAGGAAACGTTGCAGCTCTATCTCGACGGCAAGCTCGCAGTGTAAAGAATCACGGTGGCGACGTTTCTGCCGCCATCCCGGCCTTGCGGACAAAGCAGGACGGTTGCGTCCGAACTGAACTCAGGTTGGGTCTTCCATGGCTGATGCTGAACCACGGCTGGTCATTTTCGATTGCGACGGCGTGCTCGTCGACAGCGAACCGATTTCGATCAGCGTTCTCATCAAGGCGATGGCCGATCTCGGCGTGGCGATTACCGAGGACGAGGCCTATGAACGCTTCCTCGGCAAGAGCCTCGCAACCCTCATCTCCATATTGGAGACGGAATTCAACGTGCATGCCAACGAGGAATTCCTGGAAAGCATCCGCACCAATCTCTATGCCCGTTTCCGCACTGAGCTGAAGGCCATGCCGGGCATTGGCGATACGATCGATGCGCTTGGCGTTCCTTGCTGTGTTGCATCGTCCAGCCAGGTCGAGCGGATCAAACTGTCACTCTCTGTCACCGGACTGCTTCCGAAGCTGCCGAACATCTTCAGCGCCACCATGGTCAAGCGCGGCAAGCCGGCGCCTGATCTCTTCCTTTATGCGGCCGACCAGATGCATGTGGAACCCCGTGACTGCATCGTCATCGAGGACAGTCCGGCGGGTATTGCTGCAGCCAAGGCGGCGGGCATGACGGTCTTTGCCTTTACCGGCGGCTCGCACGCAAACTTTGCCGGCTACCGTGAGGAACTCGACCGTCTTTCACCGGAAGTCGTGTTTGACGCCATGCCGGAATTGATACACCTTGTCCGCAAACAAAAGCTGGACGGGACTCAGCATTGATGCGTGATCATGTGGTTGCGGTGGATGTCGGCACGAGCAGCGCACGCGCCGGTGTCTTCGATACGCATGGCCGCCTGCTTGCCAAGGCTGAGCATCCGATCGTCATGAACCGGCCGCGCGAGAACCATGCCGAACATGATTCCGAGGATATCTGGTCGGCCGTTTGCACTGCCGTGCGTACAGCTATGGACCAGTCAGGCATTGGGGCTGCCGCAATCGGCGCGATCGGTTTCGACGCCACCTGTTCGCTTGTGGTGCGCGATACCGAAGGCAGGCAGATCAGCGTTTCCACCGGCGGTGAGACGCGGTTCGATACGATCGTGTGGCTCGATCATCGGGCCCTGAAGGAAGCCGATTTCTGTACGGCGACGAAGCATGAAGTGCTGGAACATTCCGGCAATGTCATGTCGCCGGAAATGGAAATGCCGAAGCTGATCTGGCTGAAGAAGAAACTGCCGGCGACCTGGGAGAAAGCCGGATACTTCTTCGACCTTGCCGATTTCCTGACCTGGAAGGCAACCGGCTCGGCTGTCCGATCCCGCTGCACGCTGACGGCCAAATGGAATTACCTAGCTCATAAGGAAAGGGGCTGGCAGCAGGATTTCCTGCAGCAGATCGGTCTTGAGGATTTATTGCTGCGCGGCAGGCTGCCTGAGGAGACAGTGGCCGTTGGGGAGAGCATCGGCAAGCTGACGCCGCGGGCTGCCGAAGCGTTGGGCCTGACCACCGATTGCCATGTTTCGTCCGGGATGATCGATGCCTATGCCGGCGCGCTCGGCACACTCAGCGGCTATGCCGGCGATCCGGCAAAGCTCGAGCAGCAGCTTGCGCTGATTGCAGGGACATCGAGCTGCATCGTCGCCTTTTCCCTTGAGCGGAAGCCGAGCGAGGGAATGTGGGGGCCCTATTACGAGGCGGTTTTTCCGCAATCGTGGCTCGTCGAGGCTGGCCAATCGGCCGCCGGTGCGCTGCTCGATCATATCGTGCGCATGCACGCGGCGGGTGGTGAACCGACTGCGGCGCTGCACCAGAGGATCGTCGCCCGCATCGCCGAACTCAGAACAGAAGAGGGTGACACGCTCGGTGCACGGATCTTCATTCTCCCGGATTTTCACGGCAATCGGTCGCCACTGGCCGATCCGCATGCTGTCGGCGTCATCAGCGGGCTGACGCTCGATACCTCCTTCGACGGGCTCTGTGCGCTCTATTGGCGGACCGCGGTCGGAATTGCGCTTGGCATCCGCCACATCCTCGAAAAGATGAGAGATCACGGCTACGTGCCGGATACGCTGCATGTGGCCGGCGGGCATGTGAAGAACCCCGTTCTGATGGAGCTCTATTCGGATGTGACGGGCTGCAAGGTCATCGTACCTGACATGAACGAGGCGGTACTGCTCGGCACCGCGATCGCCTCATCGGTTGCGTGCGGCTTACACAAGGATTTGGCGACGGCTGGCAAGGCGATGTATCCTGGCGGCTCTGTGCGGCTTCCCGACAGGAGCAAGCAGGCGCTTTACGATCACGACTATCGCCGATTTCTTGCCATGTATCGCCATCGGGCGGAACTGGAAGCGGTGGAATAGTTTAGCGATTTGCCGTTTCGCCGAGGATAGTTGCAAATTCCACCATGCGTCGGCGGCGTTGGCTTGCCTCTTCGCCGGCGCCCAAAATGACCGCCTCGGACAGACAATCGAGCAAGGCGATCAGCGGCGGCAGGTTATCCATGTCGGGCGCGCGGGCAGGCGGCAAAGGCAGGACGACGTTTGACTGTTCGGGCAGCCAGTCCGCATGCTGCGCGGAAATCAGGATCACCTTGTAGCCGTAACGCCGGGCAGTGCGCGCAAGCAGCCGTGACCTGGCGAAGCGCCGACAATCGATGATGACGAGCACGGCGTCCTCGACGAAGGAACGGGCGAAAAGCTCCGCGAAGCGGTTACCCGCGCCGTCGATCGCACGCACGCTGTCGCGGGCCAGGGTCAGTCGCTGGCAGAAATGATTGGAGAAGCCGGCGAGTCTGGCATGGGTGGCGACGAAAACCTCTCTGGAGGCGCCGATCATCGCGACGGCTTCACTCCAATGCGGCTGTGCGGTCAGATGATAGATGTGATGCAGCGCTTGTATCTGCTCCGCCACGAGAACGGCGAGCGGCTTGCCTTCCGACGCATCCGTCTGCAGCTCCGTCATCGCGCTCTGGAACTGGACGGGTGAGGTCGTTGCCGTCTCGCGGATCTCCACCTTGACGCTGTCCAGGCCCTGGTAGCCGAGCGCTCGCAGGAAACGGCCGACCGTCATCGGCGAAAGATCAAGCCGGTCGGCAACCGACGCAGCGGTTTCGAACGGCAGGTCGTTCAAATGTTCGGTGAAATATTTCGCGATTCGTCGTTCGGCGGGCGTGCCGGATTTCGCGTATTGCCTAAGTTTCTCTACAAAATCTTCCACGTCGCAGCCTCCCCCATTTCCTCAGAGGCCTTCCGTGGATTCATGCAGAGCCGAATCCTTGTTTCTTAATATTGTCCGGAAGCTCTTCTTAGGCCCACACGTATTTCCAACATTGAGAACTATATATTAGCATGTAATTTTCGACAAGTTTTCTATTCAAGCATGTAATTTTCAACTGACTTGCCGGGAGGACGCCGGCTCCCTACATCACGCTGCGTAACGGAGACGCCAGAGAATGATCCTTGACGCCGCTCGCCTTTCGCTTGCCAACCTGTTTGCGCCGGAGACCCGGTCGGCTTTCTGGAAGGTTCTCGGACTGACGGTGCTGGTGTTGATTGGCTTGTGGTTTGCGCTGCGCGGCCTGTTCATCAGTTTTGTATTTCCCTGGGTGGTCGGGTTCTTTCCCGAGATGCCTGACTGGGCCGGTTGGCTCAGCTTCGTTTTCCTTGTCGCCGCCGGGATCGGCCTTGCGCTCGGGCTGGCGCTGCTGCTCTCGCCGGTTACGGCGCTGATTGCCGGCCTCTTTCTCGACGATGTCGCCGAGGTGATCGAAAAAAGGGACTATCCACAGGATGCGCTGGGCAAGGCCATGCCGCTCGGCCCTGCGATGGCGAGCTCGATCAAATTCCTCGGCGTCGTGATCATCGGCAATATTATCGCGCTCTTCCTGCTCTTCATTCCCGGCGTCAATCTCGTGGCCTTCTTCCTCGTGAACGGCTATCTGCTCGGGCGGGAATTCTTCGAGTTCGCGGCGATGCGCTTCCGTTCGCCGCCGGAGGCGCGGCTGTTTCGCGCCAAGCATGGTTCGACCGTCTTTCTTGGCGGTCTGATGATTGCACTTTTCCTGGCGATTCCCATTGTCAATCTGCTCACGCCGCTCTTTGCCGCAGGCATGATGGTACATCTGCACAAGCTGGTTTCGGCTCGCGATCCCGGTTTCAAGGTCTAGCTGGGCAGCGCTGCGGCATCATACATCGCCGCAAATTCTGCACTCGGCGGGATCGGCTTGATGATATCGATCAGCACGCCATTCGGGTCGGCGGTGATGAAATGGCGCTGGCCGAAATCCTCGTCGCGGATCTCCCGGAGGATCCGCAGGCCTGCCTCCGTGCAGGCGGCATAGATGGCATCCACGTCCTCGACCTCGAAATTCAGGAGCAGGCCGGAAACCTTGCCGCGGCCCGCAGCCGGGATGGTTTCGTGGCTGCCGTCGAGCACGGCGAGTGTCACATGCTCATCCTCCGTCGATTGCAGATGAACGTACCAGTCGCTTTCGAAGAGTGGCTGGAAACGGAAATGGCGGCAATAGAAGGCAGCCGTGCCGGCAACGTTATCCGTCATGATGACGGGATAGTAGCTCGTCGATTTCATCCTTTTCCTCCTTTTGATTTTACGTACACATTGTATGTTTTTGTATTTAACATACAGGCAGATTGTATGTAAAGAGGAGCGATGAGCCGCAGCAATCGCGAAAGAACCGAACAGACCAGGCAGGCCCTGATGGATGCCGCGCGGCGGCTTTTCGTCGAGAAGGGATATGCCGAGACGGCCACGCCCGATATCGTTGTAGAGGCCGGTGTCACGCGCGGTGCGCTCTATCATCACTTCGAAGACAAGAAAGCGCTCTTTCGGGCCGTGATCGAAAGGGAGGCGACCGATGTCGCCGACGAAATCGAGCGGCGCACAAAGCGTCAAATCGAACCGCGTGACGCACTGCTTGAAGGCGCCGCGGCCTATTTCGATGCAATGGAAGTGGAAGGGCGGACGCGACTGCTTCTGCTTGAGGCGCCGGCGGTCATCGGCTTGCCCGCGACTGCGCAGATCGATGCCGAGAATGCGGAGGCGACATTGAGGACAGGGCTCGAAGCCTTGCTGCCGCAGGCCAGTGCTTTGCTCGGACCACTGACGACGATGCTGTCAGCGGCTTTCGATCGCGCGGCGATCGCCATCGAAGCAGGCGGCAGTCGTGAGGACTACGAGCAGGCGATAGCTACCTTACTCGACAGCCTCGCCGATCACCTGCGGCGGTAACTCGACCAATGGTGCGGGGATATCGCTGCTCTTCTCCGGCGATTTGCAGATATCGGCGATGACGCAGCGCTCGCATTCCGGGCGACGGGCCTTGCAGGTATAGCGGCCGTGCAGGATGAGCCAGTGATGGGCGTGATAAAGGTATTGCTTCGGCACCACCTTCATCAGCCGGTCTTCAACCTCGTCCGGCGTCTTGCCAGGTGCGAGCCTGATGCGGTTGGCGATGCGAAAGATATGGGTGTCAACCGCCATCGTCGCCTGGCCGAAGGCCATGGAGAGCACAACATTGGCGGTCTTGCGGCCGACGCCCGGCAGGCGAACCAGTTCCTCGCGCGTCTCCGGCACCTTGCCGCCGAATTCATCGACCAGCATCTGCGAAAGCGCGATGACGTTCTTCGCCTTGTTGCGGTATAGGCCGATCGTCTTGATGTATTCGCGAACCTTCTCCTCGCCAAGATCGAGCATTTTCTGCGGCGTATCAGCGATCTTGAAGAGCGCGCGAGTCGCCTTGTTGACGCCGGCATCTGTCGCTTGCGCAGAGAGTGCCACTGCCACGACGAGGGTGAAGGGATTGGTGTGTTCCAGCTCACCTCGCGGCTCCGGACGCTGGATGGAGAAACGGCGGAAGATCTCCTCGCGCTCGGCTAATGAATAGGCCGTTTTCACCGCCGCCGCCGGCTTGCGGCGGACGATCACATTCGAGTTTTGCGACGATTTGGTAACGGATTTGAGTTTCGGATTCGTCATGGAAAATCTATACTCACTGGCCATGATGGAAAGCAACGCCGACAGCCGTAACGATCAGCCTGTTTTCGCAGCCGAACTCTTTCCCTACCGCTCGCTCGGCCGGAAGGGCTTCAAGGTGTTGCTCAGTGTTTCCGGCGCCATCTGCTTCGTGTACGGCATGTTTTTCATCGTCACCGGTGCTTGGCCGATCGGCTTCTTTTTCGGGCTGGATTTCCTGCTGCTCTACGGCGCCTTCTGGCTGAGCTACCGATCCGGCAGGGTGCGGGAAGAGGTGACGGTTTCGCGCACAGATGTGTCCGTGCGCAAGTTCTCTCCGTCCGGCCGTATGATCGAGCACCACTTCAATCCATTCTGGACGCGCTTCCTCGTGCGGCGGCATCAGGAAATCGGCATTCTCTCCATGCATATTTTCGGGGGGGGCAAACGTACGGATGTCGGCTCCTTCCTCAATCCCGACGATCGGGAGAGCTTCGCCAAGGCTTTCAAGCGCGCGCTGGCAACGGTAAAACAGCGTATCTGAGGCATTGCGTAAGAATCGGGGCGCAAGAAACGGGTGGTTTGGCTGCCCGCCCTTGATTATCTCCTTTGTAAAGGAGAAAGACGATGAACATGATCGCGAAGCTCGACACAGATATCACTCCTGATGGCCCTGATTACGATATCGTCCGTCAGGTCATCGAACTCATCAGCGAGGAATATCGCGACCAGCCGTCGCTGGAAGCGATTGCCGCTCGGCTGCACCAGTCGCCGACGCAGCTCCAGAAGACCTTTACCCGCTGGGCCGGCCTTTCGCCGAAAGCCTTCCTGCAAGCCGTGACGCTCGACCACGCCAAGCGGCTGCTGCGCAAGGAAGAAATGCCGCTGCTCGAAACCTCCATCGAGGTGGGTCTTTCCGGTCCCAGCCGCCTGCACGACCTGTTCGTGACACACGAGGCAATGTCTCCGGGCGAATGGAAGGCGAAGGGCGGCGGGCTGACGATCCGCTACGGGTTCCACACCTGCCCCTTCGGGACGGCCCTCGTCATGGTGACAGACCGCGGCCTCGCAGGCCTCGCCTTCAGCGATTCCGGTGATGAGAAGGCCTGCCTTGAGGATATGACCTGCCGTTGGCCGAATGCGGAATATGTGGAAGACCGTCAAGCGACGGCGCCTTATGCCGAGCGTATCTTCCAGCCGGGCCGTTGGACGTCGGACCAGCCGTTGCGGGTCGTGCTGATCGGAACGGATTTCCAGGTCAGCGTCTGGCAGAGCCTTCTGAAAATCCCCTTCGGCAAAGCCGTGACCTACAGCGATATTGCCAAGGACATCGGCCGGCCGACTGCCATGCGCGCGGTCGGTGCAGCAGTCGGGGCCAATCCGATTTCCTTCGTCGTGCCCTGCCACCGCGCGCTCGGGAAAAACGGAGCATTGACCGGTTACCATTGGGGTCTGACCCGCAAACGGGCCATGCTTGGCTGGGAATCGGCACACGCCTGAGCGATTGGGATCAGCCGAAGCCGTTCAGGCGGCTTCGGCGAGTTCCAGCAGTGCCTTTGCCGCGCTCTCGTCGGTGATCAACGTATTACAGCCGATGCGCTTGATCGTTGCGCGGATCGCGACCGCACGATGCGCGCCGCCGGAGGACAGTACGATGTGTTTCGCCTCCTTCAGCGTATCGAGATCCACCGACATCACCCGCTGATTGATCGAGTGGTCGACGGAATTGCCGTCCTTGTCCAGAAAGTTGAACATGGTGTCGCAGACACAGCCGGCATCAATCAGCTGCTGCAGTTCGGCCTTCGAAATCCATCCCTCGGACAGCGACGTCGAATGCGGGCCTATATCGCCGCAGCTGACGATCGCGAGATCAAGGTTTTCCGCCAGCCGATAGATCGTATCGAGCCCGCATTTTTCGATGAGGTTGCGCTTGGTCTCGGTGGAATCGACGAGCAGCGGCGCAAGGAACATATAACATTCCGCTCCGAGCTGATTGGCAAGGCGCCAGGTGTAGTCGATTGGGTTTGTCTGGTGGACGGCGACGATGCCGCCGAGCAGGGAGACGATCTTGCAATTGTCGCGTCGTGGCGGCCGGAAGCTTGCGAGAGAGGCCGTCATGGTGCGGCCCCAGCCGACGCCGATCGTATAATCGTCCGGAATGGCTTCCGACAGGAACTGGCCGAGCGCCAGACCGACATTCTTTGCCAGTGAATTCACGTCACAATTGGCGGGTTCCGGCACGACGATCGCCTCATCGAGGCCATAGGCGCGTTCCAGCTTGACCGAAAGCTCCACGCAGTCGCCGATCGAGTCGTTGATCCATATCTGAACTTCGCTGCGCTTCATCGCCTCGTCGAGTAGGCGGATGACGGTCGTGCGGCTGATGCCGAGCTGTTCGGCAACATCTTTCTGGGTCAGGCCTTCATTGTAATAGAGCCATGCAGCCCGCAGCCGAAGCGAGGAGGCTTCGGAATAAGCAGTATGCGTGCCGCGTTTCAGCTTGACCACATCTCCTCCCGCGCCGATTTCGCCCTAGATCTTTGCTATCGATAGCATAAGGTTGTGGCATCGGCTTTGTTCCCGCGATAATGCCGGGTGTGACACTTATGTCAATTGAAATGCACAAATGTCCTTGACTTTTCGTTGCCGGAGCGGCGATAGTCAGGGTCGACAACATCGTTCTTGTCCGTCCGAGGAGGACAATGTGCGGGCATGCGGAAAGTCTCGACCGGCCTTTAAGCCGCAGGCGGCATCGCTTGCGATGTGCTCGTCGTATTCCGGCGTTGGGAGCCCCGCCCCCGGGAACACCGCCAGTGTCTCTCACGTTTACGACTCACCCGTGACGGACGCGCGACTATTCGCCTGCTGTATGCAAACCATCTGTCCTTAGATCACCTCTTTGCCGGGCGGAACTCGCGCCGGTCCGCAGCCCAAGTTCACAAAGGAATTTGACCATGACATCCAAGCTTGACCAACTCCGCGAGATCACAACCGTCGTCGCCGACACCGGCGATATCCAGGCTGTCGCTCGCCTGAAGCCGGTTGATTGCACGACCAACCCTTCCATCGTTCTCAAGGCGCTCGGCACCGACATGTTTGCCGACGACATGAAGGAAGCGATCGCCTGGGGCAAGAAGCTCGGCGGTAATGCCGATGCTACGGCCGCAGCCGTTGCCGATCGCCTCGCGATCTCCGTTGGCGCAGCCCTCGTAAAGCTCGTCCCCGGTCGCGTTTCGACCGAAGTCGATGCCGATCTCTCCTTCGATACGGAAGCGTCGCTGAAGAAGGCACGCAGCATCATCGCGGCCTACAAGGAGCGCGGTATCGAGAAGGACCGCATCCTCATCAAGCTCGCTTCCACCTGGGAAGGCATTCGCGCAGCGGAAGTCCTGCAGAAGGAAGGCATTGATTGCAATCTGACGCTGCTGTTCTCGAAGGCTCAGGCAATTGCCTGCGCTGACGCCGGCGTATTCCTGATCTCGCCCTTCGTCGGCCGTATCCTCGACTGGTACAAGAAGTCGACCGGCAAGGATTTCACCGCCGAGGAAGATCCGGGCGTTCTGTCCGTCCGCGACATCTACAACTACTACAAGGCCAATGACATCAAGACGGTCGTCATGGGCGCCTCTTTCCGCAACACCGGCGAAATCGAAGCGCTGGCCGGTTGCGATCGCCTGACGATCGCTCCGAACCTGCTCGACGAACTGTCCAACGATCAGGGCAAGCTTGAGCGCAAGCTGTCGCCGGAAACCAAGAAGGCCGAGCCAAAGATCACGGTCGACGAGAAGACCTTCCGCTGGATGATGAACGAAGATGCCATGGCGACCGAAAAGCTCGCAGAAGGCATTCGCGCATTCGCAAAGGATCTCGGCACGCTGCGCAGTCAGGTCCGCAAGGAGCTGCAGCTCGCTGCTGCGTAAGGCCGCGCAAGCCGCACTTTGATGAAAGGCGCGGGTGCCGCTGGCATCCGCGCCTTTTTCATGTTGATATCAAGGGCATAGAGGCAGGAGTATCGTGGTGGCTGACGAGGATGACGGAAATTCGCTGGTCTCGATTGTCTACAAGCATGCAAGCTTCTTCCTTTCGGTGCTCGGCGGTTTCATCGTGTTTCTACTGCTGACCTCGCGGGAGGTCAGCGCCAGCAACATCCTGTTCGGCTGGAATGCCTCGGCGATCTTCTTCATCGGGCTGAGCTGGCGCAAGATGCTTCGCGCGACCGTTGAGAGCATCAAGAAGCGATCGGAAGATCTCGATTTTTCCGATACTTTCCTGCTCTTCCTATCAATCGCAGCGGCTCTCGCCAGTATTGCCGGAATCGGTATCGAGCTCCATTCGATCAAGGATGCACCGGCAGATGTCGCGCTGTGGCGTGCGGCTGCGGCGATCCTGACTATCCTGATCTCCTGGTTTTTCCTGCACACGCTTTTCACGATCCATTATGCCCATTATTTCTACGGCGGCTCGGATAAGTGCGAAGGGCTTAAATTCCCTGATGGAATCGAGGAGCCCGCTTATTGGGACTTCCTCTATTTCTCCTTCACAATCGGTGTCGCGGCGCAGACGGCCGATGTAGCAGTGACCTCGACGAGGATGCGCAAGTTCACCCTGCTGCATGCGCTCCTGTCGTTCCTGTTCAACACCACCATTCTGGCACTTGCGATCAATGTTGGCGCAAGCCTGCTTTAGAGCCTTGCTGCAGACCGGAAGAAGCTCTCGAACTCCGCAAGGTCACCAGAGGCGACATCCGAAATCGCCCAGAACGTCAGTCCGCCATCCGACCATTGCACCATGTTGTAGCCGTCGTGCTCCGTTGTCGTTTGGGCACCTGAAGCCGCAGGCCAAATGAACAGGTTGATGACATGGCCATGGCGTCTGTACACGAGAGCGGCGACGGCACGGCCGCCGATATAATCGACACGTCCGCCGACCAGCGGGAAACCATCCTTGGCGAGATCGCTGACGGGCGGCGAAAAATCGATCCTGCCATTGAACCAAGGCTTTACCGTGTGCTGATCCGAGGTCAGGACGTCGGTCAGATGATCCGCCATCATGGATCGAACATGGCTTGCCATGATCTCGTCCTGCAGGATCAGGGTCTGCGACGGCGCATTGACGAACAGAAAAGCACTTGCCGCGAGCACCGCCAAGGACGGTACGAAGCTCCATTGCCGGATGAAGTCGAAAGTGCGGCGCCGGAAAGGCGCTTGGCGTGGCACCGGCAGGCTGGAGCTCGCCGCCGTCTGTTCGAAAGACAGCATGGAAAGTACCTGTGAACGCAGAGCCTCCGGCGGCCTCCATCGCACGCCATCCTGATCGATGATCTTCCTCACGGCAGCGACCCCTTCCATCTCCGCCCGGCAATTTTCACAGGTCGCCAGATGATCCTCGAACTGTGCTGCATGAACGGAGTCGAGTTCGCCGTCGATAAAACCATGCAGCATGATGCGCCATTCGGGGCAGCCTTTCTGATGGGCTTCACTCATCCTGCCGCCTCGCTCTTGTTGCATGCATCCCAGATGTCGGCGAATTCGCGCCGTGCTCTCGCAAGGCGCGACATGACGGTGCCGATCGGTGCATCGATGATTTCGGCGATCTGCCGATAGGAGAGATCTTCGAGTTCACGCAGGACGAGGATCTCCCGCATCGTTTCCGGAAGCTTGCTGATGACGGATCGTACACGCCGCTGCTCGCTTGCCCGGATCATCGCCGTCTCCGGAGAATCTTCTTCCGAAGCGATCTGGTAGCCTTGATCCTCATCGGGGTCGGCACCATCGGCGTCGTCAAGATGCCGCTCGAAATGTGTCTTGCGACGATCCTGCTGGCGCCAGACGTGGCAGCAGTTTCTGACGATCGCAAAGAGCCAGGAACGCGGATCGCCGCCGCGATAGGTCTCAAAATTTCGGTAGGCTCGCAGGAATGCTTCCTGGACGATATCTTGCGCGGCCTCGGCATCGCGGCTGAGGAAGCGGGCGAAATTATAGGCCGCGTCCAAGTGCGGAACGATCACGTGCTTGAAGCGCTGCATGAATTCATGCTGCGCGGTCGCATCGTCCTTCGACGTGATACGGCTGTCGGCCGATTTTTCAGCTGCCATAAGGTGGAACAGCCGCACAGCGCCCGCCAAAAGCGTTGCCAGCGCTGATGTTCGAATGCGTGTCTCTGGCAGCGGCCGATTGAGCAGCAGCATCCAGTCGAGCGATCCGACGGGATAGGTGATCTGAGCGTTTGTCATCATCTTCCCTGCTTCAACAGCAGCCGATTTGCACGCGAGAGCCGCGGTCACATGCGGGTCCCTTGCAGTCTAGACCGATCGGCGCGCGATTTTATTCCAAATAGCGCCGGTTTATTTGCACGCAGCGGTACGAAAGATGTGCGCCGTTAAAATAACAAAGCATTTTCAATGGCTTGTCGAAAATATCGTTCGGGCCGGGAATAACAGCGCCCCGCTGGCGATCTAGTTCGTCAGCGAGGGCGTCAGATGAATTGCAGTCTTCGCCAGTCGAAATACCATCAACAAGAGGAGGCATATTCATGTTTACCATGTCACGTCGCGCCGTCCTGGGATCGGCCGCTGCTGCGGCTGCATTCGGCCTGTCATCGAAGCTCGAATTCGTCATGCCGGCACTTGCCGCGACACCGTTGGAGCCGACGGTCGGCTTTTATAAATACAAGGTCGGCGATATCGAGGTTACGGCGATCTATGACGGCATCTGGAAAAAACCGCATGATCCTGCATTCATCAAGAACGCCTCGATCGGGGATACCAAAGAGGCGCTTTCCAAGGCAGGGCTGACGACCGAATTCATGCCGATCCCGCTGACGGTGGTCGTTTTGAAAGTCGGCGGGCGGCTGATCATGATGGATGCCGGCTCAGGCGTCGGTCAATGGCAGGAAAATGCCACACATCTTCCGGCGAATATGGCGGCGGCCGGTATCGATTATAAGAAGATCGATACGATCATGATCTCGCATTTCCATCCGGACCATGTCTGGGGCCTGATGGAAAAGGGAACGAACAATCCGGTCTTCCCGAATGCCGAACTCATCGTCAATGCTGCTGAATATAATTGGTGGACGGCACCGGGTCGTGTCGAGAAGCTCGCTGAAGGTCGGAAGCCGGCCGGCAAGCGCATCGCCGCCGTTTTCCCGACGYGGAAGAACTGGAAGCTGGTGGATGACGGGGCCGAGGTTGCTCCCGGCATCAGGCTGCTTTCAGCGCCCGGCCACACGCCCGGCCATTCGACCTACCTTGTCACCTCGGGCAACAAGCAACTGCTCGTCTCCGCCGACATCATGTATGTGCCGGCGCTGCTTGCCCCGCATCCCGAATGGCAGGGCAGCTACGACCAGGACGGGCCGACAGCCATCGACACGCGTCGCCGTCTCATCGATCGCGTCATTGCCGACAATATCGCGATCTGCGGCTCCCACTTCCCGTTTCCCGGCTCGGGCACCTTCGTCAAGGACGGAAGCGCCTATGCGTTCACCCCAACAATCCAGGCCTGAAAGGCCGAAGGAGGTTACAATGATGAAGTATGCAATTCTGGGATTCATCTGGGTTTGCGCCATTTCCGCCGGCTTTTCCGCGGTCACCGCATTTCCAGCCTTCGCCGTCGACAACATGGAGTCGACCGACGCTCCGGACCTGACTGCGGTGCGGGCCAAGATCGACGCCAAGGACTATACCGGCGCGCTTGCAGAGCTGCGCGATCTTGCCGAAGATAATCAGCAGGCGGACGTCTACAATCTGATGGGGTTCACGCTGCGCAAGACCGGTGATTACCGGACGTCGCTGACCTATTATACCAAGGCGCTGGAGCTTCAGCCCGATCATAAGGCGGCACGCGAATATCTCGGTGAACTCTATGTCGAGACCGGCGATATGGCGAAGGCTGAAGAGCAGGTGGCGGTCCTTAAACAGCTTTGCCCCGGCGGCTGCGAGGAGCTCGAAGACCTTCAGGGAGCCATCGCCGCAAAGGGCGGTAAGTGACCGACATATCAACGGCAGGAGCAGGCGGTTCGCCGCCTGCTCGTGATAAAGTGGAGGATATGATGGAAAACGCTGCAAGCTGGCCTCGGCTGGCCGATCTCATTCTTCTTCTGGGTAGGCTTCTCCTATCCCTGATCTTCCTGCATGAGGGTTCGTCGCTCATCTCAGACATCACCGCGACGCTTGCTATCTTCGAAAAGCTTGGCCTGCCGGCGCTGGTGACGTTTGCCGTCATTGCTCTGCAGCTCGGTGCCGGCCTTTCTATTGCTGCCGGTTTCCTCAGCCGGCTCGGTGCGGTGGCCCTCGGGCTGTTCTGCCTCGCGACGGCTTTTCTGTTCCACACCAACTTCGCGAACCAGAACGAACTGCTGCATTTCGAGAAGGATCTCGCAATTGCCGGCGGCATGTTCGTGCTTGCGGTTTCGGGTGCAGGATCGGTGTCTATCGACAATCTCATGAAAAGGCGGGTTAAGGGAATGCATCCCTGGCTGACGGCGGTGCTGTAGCGAACTTGTTTTGAAAAGCTGCCGTCGTCGTTATGCCATCTGGCATAGCCCCGTGGCTAGAAGATCGCCTGTCCTGCCATCAAGGCCAGGATGAGGAAGATCAGGAAGACGACGAGGAATATGCCGAAGAGCACGCGGGCGATCGTCGCGGTCGCCGCGGAGATGCCGGAGAAGCCGAAAAAGCCGGCGACGATAGAAATTACCAGAAATATAAGAGCCCATTTTAACATGGATATCTTCCTTCCGTGATTGCCGGAAGAAGACGCGCCAAAACTGATTTTGTTCCAGATCGGTTAGAATGGAACGGCAATCCTTGAAGGCGTGCTGCTCCGGCCTGCAAGGGCTTTTCAAAGGTGTCTCGATCTGTTTGAAGGGATCATCATCGATTTGCCCCATCGACGAAAGCCACCCTCCATGCACGCTTTTCTGGACCCCCAGGTCATTTCCGCCTACCTCGAAGTCATCATGATCAACATCATCCTATCAGGGGACAATGTGGTCGTTATCGGTATGGCAGCTGCAGGCCTTTCCACCGAGCTGCGCGGCAAGGCGATCGTCACCGGCATTGCCGCAGCCGCCGTTATCCGCATCGTTTTCGCCGTCATTGCCGCGCAGTTGCTCGTCATCAAGGGCATCAATCTCGTCGGAGGTCTGCTGCTTCTGTGGATCTGCTGGACGATGTTCAGGGAATTGCGCGAGGCAGAGGAAGAAGGGACTGGGCAGGAAGCCGGTCACCACGCTCACAAGCCGAAGCTTTTCCGACAGGCGATCGGCCAGATCATCTTTGCGGATCTTTCCATGTCGCTCGACAACGTCCTGGCCGTTGCCGGTGCTGCGAAGTCGAACATGAATGCCTTGATCTTCGGCCTCATCCTTTCCGTCGTCCTCATGGGTGTCGCATCCAACTTCGTGGCAAAGCTGCTCAACCGCTTCCGCTGGATCGGCTGGATCGGCCTTGCCATCATCGTCTATGTGGCGTTCGACATGATATGGGAAGGCGGCATTGAGCTGCTTGCGCTCTACGGTCAGGCCTAATAACCGGGTCTAGATTTTCAGGCTTGAGAGCAGGGAGATAAGCTGGGACTGGCGCTGTGTGCCAGTCTTGGCGAGAACCTTCTTCACGTAGCCGCGCGTTGTCTCATAAGTCAGGCCGGATATTTCGGCGATCTGGCGCGGCGACGAACCATCCATCAGCAGGCGCGCTACCGTCGTTTCCTGAGGAGTGAGCGAAAAGAGCCGGCGCAGCAGATCGCGGCTCGGGGCCGCGCGTTCGGAGAGATCCGTGATGATGGCGACGGCGGCGGAATGCGAGAAGAGTTCGGCCGGTACTCCGTTCAGTCGCTGAGCACGGATTATCAGCGGCGCCTTTCCCGGGCGGGAAAACAGAACCGGCGTGGAGACGGCCGGATTGGTGAAAGGCTCCTTCGAAAGGATTGCCTGCAGATGGCGGCGCAGGAGCCCCGTCTCCTCCTGACTGAGAGCAACGAGCTCCCGATCGAGAACCCGGATATTGCCATCGAGCAGCATCTCAGCGCGCTGGTTCAGCCGGGTGATGCGGCCAAAACGATCGAAGAAGACCACGGCAGTGCCGGCGAGCTCAAATGCCTCGCTCATGCTGTCGATCTTGGCGACATGCAGCGCGCGAATGATCTCGGCTGCGGCGGTCAGTTTCGACTGCATCTTTATGAGCAAGCGCTCGTCATCGCGATCGAACGGCTGGTCTTGAATGCGACGCTGCAGGTTGATGCTTAGCATCGTATCGCCGGAGGTGAAGCCCACCATGGCGGAGTAGCGGAAGCCGAAGCGGGCCAGGAACTCCGTATAGAAGATCTGATGGTTGAACTCCTCATCGCCGGCGATGTCGTGTTCGATGATGACCCCCTTGGCCATCGCAACCGCCAGGCCGCGTTCGCGGAAGTCGCGCTTGTACCATTCTTCGTCAAAATAGACCTGGAAGGCCTCCAGCAGATTCGGCGTGCTCAGGAAGCCGGAGGGGAATTTCCCGCGCACCGGCATGATATGCGTGCCGATGGAGCCGGTGGCGCCGCTGATCTGCTCCAGCGTGCGCTCCCAGCTTGCCGGCACCAGAGCGGATTCCAGCAATCCGTCCAGGGCCGTTTCGAGCTCGGAGATGTCGATGCGCGTCGCCATGGGTAAGTAATGCCTGACCGATTTCTTTGATCCAGTGAAGAACCACGTTTATCGCGGGTTGCCATATATAGCGAAACGGCAATTCCACGCTCAGAAATAGTATCTGCAGTTGTATTGTGACAAAGTGACAAAAGTCACTGATGGCGGCAGTGACTTTTGAAGAAGATTAAGACGCTTCTGTTCAACTATCCGTGATTGATCATCACATGGCGAACTGCCGTATAGTCTTCCAGGGCGTAGACAGACATGTCCTTGCCGTAGCCTGATTGTTTCAGGCCACCGTGCGGCATCTCATTGACCAGCATGAAATGCGTGTTGATCCAGGTACAGCCATATTGCAGGCGAGCAGCAGTCTTCATGCCGCGGCCGACATCCTTGGTCCAGACGGAGGAGGCGAGGCCGTAATCGCTGTCGTTTGCCCAGTTCACCGCATCCTCGACATCGGTGAAGCGGGTAACAGAGACGACGGGGCCGAAAACTTCGCGGCGGACGATTTCATCTTCCTGCGTGGCGCCTGCAATAACCGTCGGCGCGAAGAAGAAGCCCTTGTCGCCCGAGACCTTGCCGCCGGTGGTGATTTCCATATGCTTGTGTTCGGAGGCACGGGTGACGAAGCTTTCGACACGATCGCGCTGGCGCTTGGAAATCAGCGGGCCGATTTCGTTGTCGGTGTCATCGGCGTGGTTGAAGCGGATGCTGGAAACAGCGGAGGTCAGATCGGCGACGAAATTGTCGTAAACCTTCGCATCGGCATAGATGCGGCAGGCGGCAGTGCAGTCCTGACCGGCATTGTAGTAACCGAAGGTGCGGATGCCGGCGACCACGGTATCGATATCGGCGTCGTCGAAGACAATGACCGGCGCCTTGCCGCCAAGTTCCAGATGGGTGCGCTTGACGGTCTTGGCGGCAGCCTGCAGCACTTTCTTGCCGGTCGCGATGTCGCCGGTGATCGACACCATATTGATTTTCGGATGGTTGATCAGCGTGTTGCCAACACTCTCGCCGCGGCCGAGGATGACATTGACCACGCCCTCGGGGAGAATATCGGAAAGGAGCTTTGCCATCTTGAGCGCTGTCAGCGGCGTCTGTTCAGACGGCTTGAAGACGACGGTATTGCCGCCGGCTATGGCGGGCGCCAGCTTCCAGGCCATCATCATCAATGGATAGTTCCACGGCGCAATCGAGCTGACAATGCCGATAGGGTCACGGCGGATCATCGAGGTGTGTCCGGGAAGATATTCGCCGGCGACCGGTCCGTGCAGATTGCGCACCGCACCGGCAAAGAAGCGGTAGCAATCGACAATGGCCGGGATTTCGTCATTCAGCACGGCATTGATAGGCTTGCCACAGTTCAGTGCCTCGAGCGTGGCGAAGCCCTGCGCGTCCTTTTCGATGGCATCGGCGATTTTCAATAGATAGGCGGAGCGTTCGGATGGCGTCGTCTGCGACCAGGCGACAAAGGCCTTCTCCGCCGCATCCACGGCGGCATCGATCTGGCCGAGCGAAGCTTCGGCAAGGTTCAGCACGGTCTCACCCGTCTTCGGGTTCAGGATGTGCTCTTCCATTTCCGTGCCGGTCTCGAAGCGGGAACCGATCAGCATTTGCGTGTCCATGGGCGTTCTCCCTTGTGGTTGATCGAGTGGGAGCGGAAGGGGCTCCGCGTCCCACTCCGGGTTATTTGCCGGCGCCGGCGATCTGGTCGCCGTCGCGCGTAAGGTAATAGGCTGCCAGGATCGGCAGGAAGGTGACCAGCACGACGACCATCGCGACCACATTGGTGACCGGGCGCTGGCGCGGGCGGATCAGCTCTTCGAGCATCCAGATCGGCAGGGTGGATTGCTGGCCACCGGTGAAGGTGGTGACGATGACCTCGTCGAAGGACAGAGCGAAGGCGAGCATGCCGCCGGCCAGGAGCGCCGTGCCGATATTCGGCAGGATGACATGGCGGAAGGTCTGGAAGCCGTCGGCGCCGAGATCCATCGAGGCTTCGATCAGCGAGCCTGACGTGCGCCGGAAGCGGGCGACGGCGTTGTTGTAGACGACAACCACGCAGAAGGTGGCATGGCCAAGCACGATCGTCCAAACCGAGAAGGGTATGTCGAACAGGCTGAAGGCGGAGCGCAGCGCGATGCCGGTGATGATGCCGGGAAGGGCGATCGGCAGGATGACGAGCAGTGAGATCGCCTCGCGGCCGAAGAATTTCGTCTGGCTGACGGCGGCCGCGCAAAGCGTACCGAGGACCAGCGCGATTGCCGTTGCAATGCAGGCAACCTGCAGGGAGAGGCCAAGTGCCGACCAGACATCCGGCCGGTTCCAGGCGATGCCGAACCATTGCAGCGTCAGGCCGGGTGGCGGCCACTGATAGCTCTTCTCCTCGGTCGTGAAGGCGTAGACGAAGATCAGCAGGATCGGCAGATGCAGGAAGAGCAGGCCGCCGGCCGCGGCGATCTTCAGGACGAGGGGTGATTTCTGTCCGCGGTCAGAGCGCATCGAAGGCCCCCATGCGTTTGGCGAGCCAGAGATAGATCGCCATGATGACGATGGGTACGACGGAGAAGGCGGCGGCGAGCGGTACATTGCCGGCCGTTCCCTGCTGCGTATAGACGGCCTGACCGATGAAGAGGCGGGAAGAGCCGATGATCTGAGGGATGATGTAGTCGCCGAGCGTCAGTGAGAAAGTGAAGATCGAACCGGCGACTATGCCGGGCAGCGCCAGCGGGAAAAGCACAGTGCGGAATGTCTGGCGCGGGGTGGCGCCGAGATCGGCGGACGCTTCGATCAGATTGCCGGGCACACGTTCGAGTGCTGCCTGCGTCGGCAGGATCATGTAGGGCAGCCAGATATAGACGAAGACGATGAAAGTGCCGAGATAGCTGACGGAGAGCGAATTACCGCCGACAACAGGCAAAGCGAGGACGCCGTCGAGCAGCCAGGAGAGATAGAGCTTGTCGAAGAGCCAGGTGAGGATGCCTTCCTTGGCGAGGATCAGCTTCCAGGCATAGATCTTGACGAGATAGCTCGACCAGAGCGGCAGCATGACACCAAGGTAAAACAAGGCCTTCCATTTTCCTTGCGCATAGCGGGCGGCGTAATAGGCGATCGGGAAGGCGATGACGGCGGAGGCCACCGTCACCAGCGCCGCCATCAGGACGGTTCTGACGATGATGTCGAAATTGCCGGGGTTCAGGAGCTGGGCATAGGTATCGAGGGTGAATTCGTGGTTCACCATCCCCGAGAAATCATCGATCGAGAAGAAACTCTGCAACAGCAGCGCGATCAGCGAGCCGATATAGATGATGCCGAGCCAGAGCAGCGGCGGCGTCAGCATCAGGAACAGAAGGAGTTTCGGGTGACGCCAGAAGCTATCCGACAGGCCGCCGAAGAAACCGCCGCGGCGCGGCAGGATCGAGGTTTCCGCCTTGATCATCGCCAGAGCCGTCATGCCGCATCATCCATGTAATGCACGTCGCCCTGCTGCCACACGAGGCGGATGGCGGTGCCGATATCGGGGATGTCGCTGCCGGCCGGCAGCATGACATGCAGGCACGTTCCCCTGATATCGACGGTAAGCCGGGTCGCCGCGCCGAGGAAGCTGGCATTCTCGACCCTGGCTTCGACGCCGTCAGCGGCGAGGTGAATTGCCTCGGGACGCAGGCTCGCCCAGCGCTTCTCGCCGCCAAGAGCCGTCATGACGTCAGGGGAAATGACATTCGACGAGCCGACGAAATCGGCGACGAAGCGGGTCTTCGGACGGCGGTAGATATCCTGCGGCGTGCCCTGCTGGACGATGCCGCCATTGTTGAAGACCGCAACACGGTCAGCCATGGAGAGCGCCTCCCCCTGATCGTGGGTGACGAAGATGAAGGTGATGCCGAGGGCGCGCTGCAGGCTCTTCAGCTCTTCCTGCATCTGCTCGCGCAGCTTCAGATCCAGAGCGCCTAGGGGCTCATCGAGCAGGAGCACCTGAGGCTTGTTGACGAGTGCGCGGGCGAGCGCCACGCGCTGCCGCTGGCCGCCGGAAAGCTGGCCGGGGCGGCGGCTGCCATAGCCCGGCAGTTTCACCAGTTCCAGCGTCTTTTCAGCCTCTTTGATCCGCTCCGCCTTGCCGACGCCTTTGACCATCAGTCCGTAGGCGACGTTGTCGAGGATATCGAGATGCGGAAAGAGCGCGTAATCCTGAAAGACGGTGTTCACGTTTCGGCGATAGGGCGGGATGCCTTCGGCGGTTTCGCCGAAGATTTCGATATGTCCCGATGTAGGCTGTTCGAAGCCTGCAACCAGCCGCAGGCAGGTGGTCTTGCCGGAACCGGACGGGCCGAGCATAGCGAAGAACTCGCCGGGTACGATTTCGAGATCGACGCCATCGACGGCGCGCACCGCGCCGAAATGGCGAGAGACCTTCTGGAAACGGACGGCGGACGTCATGGGGGCTCCGGAGCTGTATTATCTGAGAGAGGCTTTGATCTTCAAAAAGACCCCGCCCCAAACCCCTCCCCACAAGGGGGAGGGGCTTAATCTGCCGCGCCCACGCTCAAACCTTTCGGCGTTTCGGCAGGAATGCGGCGGCGCCACTCTGGTCCCTCCGCCTTGTGGGGAGGGGTTGGGGAGGGGACTTTGTTTACGTGAACCGGCTTGGCGTTACCGCCCGCCGATCACACCGATATAATCCGATACCCAGCGATGATAGGGTACGCATTCGCTCTCGCTTGCGCATTTGGCGACCGGCGTTTTCCAGAACTTGATCTTGTCGAAGTGATCATAGCCGTTGGTATTGCAGCCTGCATCGGTCAACAGTTCATTGCCCTTGCAGGCAGCCGGAACGGATGGCACGGCGCCGAACCAGGCGGCAGCATCACCCTGGACCTTGGCCTTCAGCGAATGTTCCATCCACATATAGGCGCAGTTCGGATGTTCGCTGTCGGCGTGCAGCATAGTCGTATCGGCCCAGCCGGTGACGCCTTCCTCGGGGAAGGTGGAGGCGATCTTCTGTTTGTCGGCCTGCAGCAGGTTGACCTGGAACGGCCAGGAACCGGAGGCGACGACACCTTCGTTCTTGAAGTCGTCGACCTGGATCATCGCATCGTGCCAGTAGCGCGAGACGATCTTGCGCTGGCCGCGCAGCAGGTCGAGAGCGGCCTTGTACTGGTCCTCGTTGAGCTCATAGGGGTCCTTGATGCCGAGATCGGGCTTGTGCGCCATCAGATACAGAGCGGCATCGGCGATGTAGATCGGGCCGTCATAGGCCTGCACGCGGCCCTTGTTGGACTTGCCGTCCGGCAGGTTCTGTTCGTCGAAGACGATGTTCCAGCTCGTCGGCGCCTTATCCTTGAAGGCGTCGGTATTATACATCAGCACGTTCGGCCCCCAGAGATAGGGCACCCCGTAATGGACGCCGTTCACCGTATTCCACGGCGCATTCTGCAGGCGCTCGTCGACAGTCTTGAAGCTCGGGATGAGATCGGTGTTGATCGGCTGGACGCGTTTACCGGCAACGAGGCGGAGGGAGGCGTCGCCTGAGGCGGTGACGAGGTCGAAACCGCCTTCGTTCATCAGCGCCACCATCTCATCCGAGGTGGCGGCGGTCTTGACGGAAACTTTGCAGCCGGTTTCCTTCTCGAAGTCGGTGACCCAGTCGTAATTCTTGTCGGTCTCGCCGCGCTCGATATAACCGGCCCAGGCGACGATGCTGACGGCGCCTTCCCCCTTGCCCAGTGTCTTCAGGGGTTCGGCAGCAACAACCTGTGTGGCGAAGCTCAGACTCGCGAGCGCAGCAGTGCACGATTTCAGAAGATTCATCGTCTGTCTCCCGGTTCGGTGCCGCTTTTGCGGCGTTTTGTTCCCAGAAGAAAGGGTGACGCGGAAAGGCCGGTTTCGCAAATTCATTTATCAGAAAGGCGATATCGGAAATTCCGATATCTAGCGGGATCTTCCCGATCGCATGTTCTCGGCGATGGCCACGAAATCGCGTGCGGCCTGCGGCAGGCTGGAGCCCCTGCGCCAGACCATGCCGACCTGCACGACGGGCAGGGCGCCCGAAACATCGCGGCTCTCTATGCGGTCACCTTCCAGCGACCAGGGGCGGTAGACGAGATCGGGCAGCAGCGCGACGCCGGCGCCGGTCGCAACCAGGCTGCGCACCGCTTCAACCGAGCGGGTGCGGAAGGCGACATGCGGGCGGGCGCCGAGTGCGGTCAGCAGCTTGCCGGTATTCTCCTCGATTTCATCCACTGTCAGCATGATCAGAGGCTCGCGGGCGATATCGGCGATGGAGATGATATCTGCCGAAACCAGAGGATGGCCCATCGGCAGCCAGAGGCGATAGGGTGAGGTTTCCAGAATTTCGGCCTGCAGAGCCATGCGATCACGCAGATTTGAAATCACCATGACGGCGACATCAAGCTCGCCGCCGACCAGCAGATGCTCAACGTAACTGCCATTGTCCTCAATGGCGCTGACCTCCACACCTGGACAGGCGCGGCGATAGCGTGCCAACAGGTCCGAGAGCACATAGCCTGCAACGAGCGAGGTGACGCCGATATTGAGCGTGCCGGAGGGTATGTTCTCCTGGCCGGAAAAGCTGGTGCGGGCGTCGGAGACGGTTGCCAGGATTTTCGTGGCGTGCCGCAGGAACTGATGGCCGTTGTGGGTGACTGACAGCCCCCGCGGGTGACGCTCGAACAGCACGACGCCAAGGTCGTTTTCCAGTTCCTTCAGCGCCTCCGTTATCGAGGATTGGGAGATCGACAGGTTCTGCGCGGCGCGCGTGACCGAACCCTGTTCGGCAACGGCGACGAAATATTGAATCTGGCGAAGCGTGAAGGCCATGGCATTTTAGAGCATGTGCTTGAGTGATCTGGCAAGCTTGCGAATGGCTGGACCTTTTTTGGTATTTATTCAATTCGAGACAAAGTTGGACGGTCCACTTAAAGATTCGGAAACGTCATTTCCCTAGCTTCACAGTCACTTGTATTGCGTTGGAGTTTTCAGATGGCGGAGCAGTTGGCGTGAAGGCCTTACTGCGCATATTCCGGCCTTCCCGGAAATTGGCTTTGATCATCGGTGGTAGCGCCCTGTTAGCGGGCGTTTCCGGCGGTGCTGCGGTTTATGTCGGTAAAGACAGGCTGCTCGGTGATGAGGAATCCGCTGATGGCGTGGCCTGCACCGACGTCAATCTGGTGACGATCAAGAAGCAGGATCACGTCTGGGTCCGCAAATACATCAAGACCGAACCTGTTGACGGCATGACGCGCATCAAGACGGCGTTGCGTGTCGCTCAGGCGGTCTATGAAGCGCAGAAACCCGACCTCGTGCAGGTCGTCGTCCTCGACGAGAATGGTCCGACCTTGCGTTCGGATATTCGCGGCCGGGCGATCGGTGCCGATGTGGTCTATATTGCGCATCCCGACAAGATGGTCGAAGGGCTCGACGACAAGCCCTATACGGCCCGTTATTATGACGGCAAGGCGAGCGAGCAGGGCCTCTTTTATGGCGAGCGCATCGAATTGCCGGACGATCGGATCGCGGCGCTGAATGCGAGCCTTAAGGATCCTGCCGATTGCATCGATCCGGTTGCCGTTGCTTCCACCAAGAAAGAGAGCAAGCCGGAGGCCAAGGAGCCTGAGGAACCGTCTGCTGAAGAACAGGCTGCCAAAGATGCCGCTGCTCCGGGAGAAGCCGCCTCCGCAGAGGCACCGCCGGCCAAGAGCGGGCACTAACCCGAAAATCGTCAGGCCGCAGGCCTTATGTTTTCCATCATCAATAGGAATCGCAAAACGGAGCGTCCTTACCGGCGCTCCGTTTCTTCATTCAAACAGCGTGTTATTCAGTCGGCCTTGTTACGGCGAGCCGGGAAGAGAATGACGTCGCGGATCGACGGTGCGTTGGTCAGCAGCATGATCAGGCGGTCGACGCCGATACCGAGACCACCTGCGGGCGGCATGCCCTGGTCGATCGCATCGAGGAATTCTTCGTCGAGCTGCTTTTCCTTCTCACCGCGGGCATGGGCCTGTTCGAGCTGCTCCACCATGCGGCGGCGCTGCTCTTCCGGATCGTTGAGTTCGGAGAAGGCGTTGCCGAGTTCCCAGGCATTGCAATAGGTCTCGAAACGTTCGACGAGGCGCGGCTCGCCCGGCACTTCCTTGGCGAAGGGTGAGATGTCCTTCGGGAAATGGGTGACGTGCGAGGGCTGGATCAGCGTCTGCTCGACCCTCTCTTCGAAGATGAAGGCGAGGCATTCGCCCCAGGTCCAATCCTTCTCGACCTCGAAGCCGGCAGCCTTGGCTGCGGCGCGGGCTTCCTCGTCGGTCTTGATCGCCAGGAAGTCGATACCGGTCGCTTCCTTGACGGCATCAGGCATCGGGACGCGCTTGAACGGCCCCTTGAAGGACATGGTCTTGTCGCCGAAGGGGAATTCCGTYGTSCCGTGGATGGAAAGCGCCAGGCTCTCAAACAGCCGCTCGACGAGGTCCATGATATCCTCGTAATCGGCGTAAGCCCAGTAGCACTCCATCATGGTGAATTCCGGATTGTGCCGGGTGGAGACGCCTTCATTGCGGAAGTTGCGGTTGATCTCGAACACTTTGTCGGTGAGGCCCGAGACCAGCGTGCGCTTCAGGAACAGTTCCGGCGCGATGCGCAGGTACATGTCGAGCTTCAGCGTGTTGTGATGCGTCTTGAACGGCTCGGCGGTCGCGCCGCCGTAGACCGAATGCAGCATTGGCGTTTCGACTTCCATGAAGCCGTCATTTTCCATGAAGCGGCGGATGCCGGAGAGGATCTTCGAACGCTGCTGGAAGCGCAGCTTCGATTCCTCATTGGTCATGATGTCGAGGTGGCGCTTACGGTAGCGCAGCTCGATGTCGGACAAGCCGTGCCACTTTTCGGGCATCGGCAGCAGCGACTTCGTCAGCATCTCGATCTTCTGGGCGTTGATCGTCAGCTCGCCGCGTTTGGTGCGGCGCACGACGCCTGTCACGCCGATGATATCGCCGATATCGATCATCGGCAGCAGGGCACGAGCCTCTTCCGGGGTCGTGTCCTTGTGACTGAAAATCTGGATCTTGCCGCCGGCGTCGTGGATGTCCATGAACATGCCGGAGTTGCGCGACGAGTAAACGCGGCCGGCGACGGTCACGACATCCTGTGTCTCGACGTCAGGTTCCAGGCCCTCGTATTTCGCGGCCAATTCGGCATTGGTCAGCGTGCGGTGGAAATGCGCCGGATAGACGTCGCCGATCTGCTCGCGCAGCAGCTTCAGCTTCTGGGCGCGCACTTCCGTTGCGTCGGAAGAAAGGGTGTTTTCGGTCTTGTTGTCAGCCATTGTCGAAATCCTCTGACTGTTCTTACTTCGCGCCGACGAGGGCGGCGACGGCCTGCGAGGCGAGCTTGAGGCGCTGGCGAACGACCGAGCGGCCGAGGATCGCCATGGAATCGAAGAGCGGCAGCGAGCGCGACGAGCCGGAAACGGCGACGAAGAGCGGGGCCACCACGACCTTCAGTTTCTTGCCCATGCGGTCGGCGATGGCGCGCAGTTCGGCTTCGATCGTCTCGACGTTCCATTCCAGGATCTTTTCGAGATCCGGCTGAACCGTGTTGAGGATCTCAAGGATCTCTTCCGGCGGCGACTTGATCTTGGCGAAGTCTGACGGCTGCAGGCCGAGATCGGACTTCAGGAGGAAGCCTGCAAGATCCGGCAGTTCGCCGAGCTTCGAGATACGCGTCTGCGACAGGCGCAGGCCTGCCATCAGGCGATCGTTTTCCATCGCCCAGTTGAGCACGCGGTCGCGGAAGTCCTCTTCCGACAGCTTTTCGCGGATCCAGCGTCCGTTCAGCCAGTCGAGCTTCTGGATGTCGAAGATCGCGCCGGCCTTGGAGAGGTTCTCCGGATCGAACTTTTCCGACAGCTCGTCCATCGTCAGCAGCTCTTCGCCTTCGGAGATCTGGATGAAGAACAGGCCGAGGAAGTTCATCAGCGCTTCGGGGATGTAGCCGAGCGCGGAATAATAGGAGATCGAGGTCGGGTTCTTGCGCTTCGACAGCTTCGACTTGTCGGCGTTGCGCATCAACGACAGATGCATGAACACTGGCTGGCCCCAGCCGAAATAGCGATAGAGCAGAATGTGCTTTGGCACGGATGCCAGCCACTCTTCGCCACGCGCGACGTGGGTGATCTTCATCAGATGGTCGTCGATGACGTTTGCCATATGATAGGTCGGCATGCCGTCGGCCTTGATCAACACCTGCATGTCGACGGAATCCCACGGGATCGACACATCGCCATAGACGCCGTCGGTGAAGTCGCACGAGCCTTCGGTCGGGATCTTCATGCGGATGACGGTGGTTTCACCGGCTGCCATGCGCGAGGTGACCTCCTCGGCCTTGAGCGTCAGGCAGAGGCCATCATATTTCGGCGGCTTGCCGGCGGCGCGCTGGCTTTCGCGCATCTGCTCCAGCCGCTCAGGCGTGCAAAAACAGCGGAAGGCATGGCCCTTGTCGAGCAGTTCCTGGGCGTAGGGCTGATACATGTCCTTGCGGTCGGACTGGCGATAGGGGCCGTAGGGGCCGCCGATATCGGGGCCTTCCTTCCATTCCAGCCCGCACCATCTCAGCGCATCCAGCACTTTGGTCTCGAATTCCGGGGTCGAGCGCGTCGCATCGGTATCCTCGATGCGCAAGATGAACTCGCCGCCGTGCTTCTTGGCAAAGAGATAGTTGAAGAGAGCGATGTAAGCGGTGCCGACATGCGGCTCGCCGGTCGGCGAGGGAGCGATGCGGACGCGGACGCCGGAAGCTGTCATTTTATGTGCCCGTCAATGAATGCCGAGCGGCTTTTCAATGAAAGCGACGTCCGGCCTGGAGAATGCAGATATCTATCAGAAATCGGCTGGAGCAAGGCGTCTGCCCGCATAATCCGCCGATTATCCGTGTGGCTGCGCTTAGGCCATATTCAAAAGGGCGCGTCAAGAAAAACCGCTTCCAGCGGGCCTCTTCCGGCCCCTCCGGGCGACCGTTTCGAATGATCTGTTCTTCGAGGTGAAGCCCGGCGACGACATGAAACAGGCGATGTCTGTGCTTTTCACCACGGCCACCATGCACAGAGGAACCTCCGCCTTACCGAGTAAGGCGGAGAATTGGGTCTCAGATGGATGGACCGCCTTAGTGGCCGCCCTCACGCTTTCGCCGGCGCGCGTTCCTCGCCAGCATGTTCAGCATCTCCACGAGGGCCGAGAAGGCCATGGCGGCGTAGACGTAGCCCTTCGGCACGTGGAAGCCCATGCCATCGGCAATCAGCGTCGTGCCGATCATCAGCAGGAAGGCGAGCGCCAGCATGACGATCGTCGGATTGCGCTCGATGAAATTGGCCAGCGGCGTTGCGGCGACGAGCATGACCGTGACGGCAGCGATGACGGCGATGATCATGATCGGCAGATGCGGGGTCATGCCGACGGCGGTGATGATGCTGTCCACCGAGAAGACGAGATCGAGCAGCAGGATCTGGCCGATCGCCGAGGCGAAGCTTGTACCTGTTGCGCCTGCAATGAAATTCTCGTGCTGATCCTCCGGATCGACATTGTGGTGAATTTCCTTGGTGGCCTTCCAGACGAGGAAGAGACCGCCGGCGATCAGAATGAGATCCTTCCAGGAGAAGCCGTGGCCGAAAAGCTCGAAAAGAGGTTCGGTGAGCTGGACGATCCAGGCGATGGTGCCGAGCAGGGCAAGACGCATGACGAGAGCAAGAGCGATCCCGGTCTTGCGGGCTCTTTCCCGATGCTCGGGCGGCAGTTTGTTGGTGAGGATGGAGATGAAGATGAGGTTGTCGATCCCGAGAACCACTTCCATCACCACGAGCGTGACAAGCGCCACCCAGGCAGCCGGGTCCTGAATGAGCGTCATGATATCCTGCATCGGCGTATTTCCCCCTTGCGTCGCATATGGACGCGGACAATGTATCGTTGCGGCCCTGCCGGGCAAGCGCCGCAAGGGGGTATACGAAAACGGTCAGGCTTTTATTCCTTGACCGGCAGCCAGATTTCCGTTCCGCCCATCCCCGTGTGGGGATCGAAGCGCTCATCGTAGCGTTCGAACATGTCGGGCATGCTGCCGTGTTCGAGGCCTGAAGTCGGCCACCAGTTGCCGAAGATCAGGTCCATCGTGGCCGGTATACCGGAAACATGACCGCGGTGAGAGAAGACGGCGTAGCGCTGCGCCGGCAGCTTCAGTGTGGCAAAGCCATCCGGCAGATCGTCCGCATCGGATACCTCGACGGCCGCCATGTAACGGAATTTCTCTGCTTCTCCATCGATATGGGTGCAGATCCCGTAGGCGACATTACCCTTCTGGTTGGGGATATGGCCGAAATGCTGGTTGAACTTCTGCCAGAGCGAGGGGATCGCGGCATTACCGCCATAGGCGTAGGTTTCCTGCAGGCCGGCAAAAAGCATCGGCTGAAGGGTTTCGAAACGCGGCGGTTCGAGATCGGTAAGGCTTGCGGTTTTCATCCTGATAGGCTCCATCAAAGCGAGATTGCGAATGTGCCCCTGTCGKCGCACCGCTTCCGGTGTCATGCCGAATTGGTCGCGGAAGGCACGGGTGAAAGCCTCGTGCGAGCCGTAGCCTGCGTCGAGGGCAACCTCGAGAATGCTGGATGAGCCTGAGATGAGAGACAGCGCGGCGCCGCTCAGACGCCGTGCGCGGATATAGCCGCTGATCGAATGGCCGGTTACCAGACCAAAGACGCGCGAAAGATGGTAGCGCGACAATCCGGCGGCTTCTGCGATCTCATCGAGGCTTATATCGGTTTCGAAATGGCTCTCGATGAACCATATCGCCCGTCCGATGGCGCTCATCTGTTCTCCCCTGGTTGCCGCTTCATTCCTAGATGAAATGCGGCGGCCGGATTTGATCGCTATTGCGCAAATCCGGCAGAAAACCAATCAGGGTCGGGATGGGGATCAGGCGGGCTCGTGTTTGCGCACGCCATAGGCGGCCATGAAGACAAAGATCGCGCCGCGGATGACGCGCTCAATCTCGTTGCGCGGCGGCGGGCCTTCCATGTTGCCGAAGAGGCGCAGCTTGAAGAAGCTGCCGCTTGCAAGGTCGAGAAACTGGCCGGCGGCGAGATCGATATCGTCGATCTTCAGGGTGCCGGCTTGCACATGCCGCTCCAGGAAGTCGTGCATGATGGTGCGCAGGTTCTGCGGCCCCTTGAAGAAGCGCTGACAGAGAAGGGGCATGCGCTCACGCACACCGAGCACGGTGCGCATGGCGTCGATGACCTTGTCTTCGGTCATATGGGTGACGAAGGTTATCCCGAATTCGTATAGGCCGGCCTCGACATCGTCGTGCTCCGCAAGGACCATGCGCACGGCTGCGACGAAGGCGGCGCGCTCGGTCTCGACCATGGCGTGGAAGAGTTCTTCCTTGTTGGCGAAGTAGACATAAAGCGTTCCTTTGGAAACGCCGGCCTCGCGGGTCACGTCATTCATGCTGGCCGCGTCGAAGCCCATCTTCAGGAATACGCGCCTGGCACCATCAAGGATCTGCTGGCGCTTGGCGGGATCCTCACCCGCAGCAAAGCGGCCTCCCGGAACGGGTGGGCTGAATACGGCGGTCTCCTCGGGCTTCAGTGTCATGTCTCCTTAACCGTCTTGGCGAATTCGTGTTTTCTTTTAAAGAAATCGAACCGATTGGTTCTATGCATCTTGATATGAAGTCAAAAACCATTTATGTCAACTGAACCGAACCGTTCAGTTCGATTATTTTACTCCAGATCGGTAGCCTGTCTATGTCGACAAACCAGAAAAGCAACGTCGCGCGCATCGTCAGCGAAAATGCCGACGCCGAAGAGGCAAAAGCGGAAACCGCAGTTCCCGTTGAAGCCCCGAAGGCCGAGGCACCGCAGACGGCTCCCGCGCAGTCCGCGCCTGCTGTCGCACTGGCTCCGTCTGCCCCGAAGAAGCGCCGTAGCCTCGTACTGCCCGTCATCGTGCTCGCTTTTCTCGCCGGTGCCGGCTGGTATGGCTACGACTGGTGGACCAATGGCCGCTTCATGGTGTCGACCGACGACGCATACATCGAGGGCGATATCGCGACGATATCGCCGAAGGTCACCGGCTATGTCGCGAAGGTGAATGTTGTCGCCAACCAGGAAGTCAAGGCAGGCGACGTTCTCGCTACCCTTGATAACGGCGACTACCAGAACGCCCTCGACCAGGCCAACGCTCAGATCGAAACCGAGCAGCTGTCGCTCAGCCGCATCGATGCGCAGATCGAAGGCGCCAAGGCGAGCCTCGTGCAAGCCCAGGCCCAGAAGACTGCCCTCGAAGCCACCGTGCGCGGCGCGGAGATCAAGCAGAAGCGTCAGAGCGACCTGCAGGCGAAGTCGGTCGGCACCACCGCAGATCTCGATGACGCGAATACGGCTCTTGATCAGGCGAAGGCAAATCTTGCCGGCGGCGATGCCAATATCGTTGCTGCCCAGGCCAATATTGCCATCCTCGAAGCCCAGCGCAAGGAAGCTGAGGGTTCCGTCCGTACGCTGGAAATCCAGCGCGACAAGGCCGCCCGCGACCTTTCCTTCACGGTGCTGAAGGCACCCTATGACGGCGTCGTCGGCAACCGTTCGGTTCAGGAAGGCGATCTCGTCTCGCCCGGCCAGCGGCTGATGGCGCTCGTGCCGACCCGCCAGCTCTATATCGACGCCAACTTCAAGGAAACGCAGATCCAACATCTCGTTGCCGGCTCGAAGGTGAACGTGCATGTCGATGCCTATAGCGATTATCCTGTTGTCGGCACCGTTGAATCGATCGCGCCGGCCTCCGGCTCGGTCTTCTCGATGCTACCGCCGGAAAATGCGACTGGTAATTTCACCAAGATCATCCAGCGCGTGCCGGTTCGCATCGCCTTGCCGCAGGATGCGCTTGATAGCGGCCGCCTGCGCGCCGGTCTCAGCGTCGTCGTCGACGTCGATACCCGCACGGCGCCGGTGAAGTAAGCGCCAGGGCGGAGGTAATCCCATGGCCGGGAGCGCGACAGCAACGGCAGGTTCGATCCCGGCAGCGCCTGCGCATGCCGCCGATCGCATGGATCCCAAAAGGCTCATCGCTTTCTTCGCGATGGTGCTTGGCATGTTCATGTCGATCCTCGACATTCAGATCGTCTCCGCTTCGCTCGCCGAAATCCAGGCAGGCCTATCTGCCGGCACGGACGAAATCGGCTGGGTGCAAACTGCTTATCTGATCGCCGAAGTCATCATGATCCCGCTGTCGGGCACGCTGGCTCGTATCATCTCGACACGGTATCTCTTCGCAATCTCGGCTGCCGGTTTCACCATGGCGAGCGCCCTGGCCGCAACGGCGACGAATATCGACCAGATGATCGTCTACCGTGTCATTCAGGGCTTCATCGGCGGCGGCATGATCCCCTCGGTCTTCGCGGCCGCCTTCACGATCTTCCCGCCGTCGAAGCGTGCGATCGTCTCGCCGATCATTGGCCTCATCGCGACGCTGGCGCCGACCATAGGCCCGACGGTCGGCGGTTACCTGAGCCATGCCTTCTCCTGGCACTGGCTGTTCCTGGTCAATATCGTGCCCGGTATCATCGTCACGATCGTCACCTGGAATTTCATCGATTTCGACAAGCCGGAACTGTCGCTCTTCAAGAAGTTCGACTGGTACGGCCTGCTGTCTATGGGTGTTTTCCTTGGCGCACTGGAATATGTGCTGGAAGAAGGCAATTCGAACGACTGGTTCAATGACAGCTACATCGTCATCGGCGCCGTTGCCTCCGCCGTCGCCTGTGTCGTCTTTTTCTACCGGGCCTTCACGGTGGAATTTCCGGTCGTCGATCTCACGGCCTTTGCCAACCGCAATTTCTCCTTTGGTTCGGTGTTCTCCTTCGTCATGGGCATCGGCCTTTACGGGCTCACTTATATCTATCCGGTCTATCTCGGCCGCATCCGCGGTTACGATTCGCAGATGATCGGCGAGACGATGTTCGTGTCGGGCCTTGCGATGTTCTTCACCGCGCCGATTGCTGGCCGGCTGTCGACGAAACTCGACCTGCGTTTCATGATGGCGATCGGTTTCGTGAGCTTTGCCGCCGGCACCTACATCATGACGCATCTGACGCAGGACTGGGACTTCTACGAACTCTTCATCCCGCAGATCCTGCGCGGTTTCGGCCTGATGATGTGCATGGTGCCGATCAACAACATCGCGCTCGGCACCCTGCCGCCGCAGCGTATCCGTGGCGCATCCGGCCTCTTCAACCTAACGCGTAATCTCGGCGGCGCCGTTGGCCTTGCTGTTATCAACACCGTGCTGACCACCCGACAGGACGTGCACTACGAACGCCTGCGTGAAAACGTGCACTGGGGCAACACGGCTGCGATCGACCAGATGAACAACATGACCAACAACTTCAATAATTGGGGTCTGGATGGTGCGAATGTTGCAGTCAAGCAGATGGTCGGCTTGGCCACCAAACAGGCGATGATCCTTTCGTTCGGCGACATTTTCCTGATGCTGACTGTGCTTTTCCTGGCGATGGTCCTTGGCGTCTTCATGATCAAGAAACCCGCACCGCAAGGCGGCGGGGGAGGCGGTGGCGGCCACTGACCTCCGGCCGTCATTGCGAGAAAGGCCCTCTTCGGAGGGCCTTTTTGTTTTTCTGCACAGGTGGCTTCAGTTCCCCTTCAACAGGGTGTTTGCCACCTCGCGCACTTTTTTGATTTACGTACATCAAATTTGGCGCTAATGGTCTCGTCCAGGAGGAGTGATGAGGCCAACCGTTCATGATATCGCCGCTGCGGCGGGCGTCAGTCTTGCGACCGTGGACCGGGTTCTGAACCAGCGTCCGGGTGTGCGCCATGTGACGCGGGAGAAGGTCGAAACCGCGATCCGCGATCTCGGCTATGTGCGCGACGTGGCCGCTGCAAACCTCGCCAAAGGTCGCGTCTATCCGCTGACCTTCATCCTGCCCGCCAGCGACAACTCCTTCATGCATGGCCTGAATGCCGAAATCCGCACAGCGATCGCGCGCTCGGTCGCCGAGCGTACGGATATCCGCATCGTCGAGGTGCCCGCCTTCGATCCGCAGGCGCTGGTGCGTGAGCTGGAAATGCTCGCGGCCGAAAAGCCCTCCGGTGTCGCGCTTGTCGCGACTGATGCGCCTGACGTGCGCGCCGCCGTCGACCGGTTGGTGAAAGATGGCATTCCGGTCGTCACGCTCGTCTCTGATCTGACAGGATCGCTGCGCCACCACTATGCCGGCGTCGACAATATTGCGGCAGGGCGCACCGCTGCGCGTCTGCTCGGACGCTTCCTTGGCGGCGCCAAGGGCGAGATTGCCATTCTCGCCGGCTCCATGCTGGTACGCGACCATCGCGAACGCCTGGAGGGCTTCGCCGCCATCATGGCTCAGGAGTTTCCGGCGCTGCATCTACTATCGGTTCTCGAAGGCCGGGACGACCCTGAAGTTGCACACATGCTGATTGCCGATGCGCTTGGGAAGAACGACGGCATCATCGGCATTTACAGCCTCGGTGCCGGTAACCGCGGTCTGATCCGGGCGCTCAAGGAAAAGGCAGCAGACAGGTCGCTGACGGTGATTGCCCATGAATTGACGGCGCATACGCGCGCTGCGCTTCTCGACGGCACTATCGACGCAATCCTCAATCAGGATGCCGGCCATGAAGTGCGCAGCGCGATCCGTGTTCTCAAGGCAAAGGCGGACGGGCTTTCGGTCATCGACGCACAGGAGCGCATTCGCCTCGACATATTCCTGAAAGACAATCTGCCGTAACGGCAAAGGGAGAAATACCACATGTATCTGGGTCTCGATCTCGGAACTTCGGGCGTCAAGGCGATGTTGATCGATGGCGATCAGAAGATCATCGGCTCCGCCAATGGTTCGCTCGACGTCTCGCGTCCGCATTCCGGCTGGTCCGAACAGGAGCCGGCCCATTGGGTACGCGCCACGGAAGAGGCCGTTGCCGGCCTCAAGGCCAAACATCCGAAGGAGCTTGCAGCCGTCAAGGGTATCGGCCTCTCCGGCCAGATGCACGGCGCCACTCTGCTCGACGCCTCCGATAAGGTGCTGCGTCCCTGCATCCTCTGGAACGATACGCGTTCCTATATCGAGGCTGCGGCCCTCGACGCCGATCCGCGCTTCCGCAAGCTGACCGGCAATATCGTTTTTCCAGGCTTCACCGCACCGAAGCTTGCCTGGGTCGCCAAGAACGAGCCCGAGATCTTCGCCAAGGTCGCTAACGTTCTGTTGCCGAAGGACTATCTGCGCCTCTGGCTGACGGGTGAACATATCTCTGAGATGTCCGACTCGGCCGGTACGTCCTGGCTCGATACCGGCAAGCGCGCCTGGTCGCCCGAACTGCTGGCTGCAACCAATCTCGACGAGAAGCAGATGCCGACGCTTGTTGAAGGCACCGAGCAAGGCGGCAAACTGCGCGGTGAGCTCGCTTCGGCCTGGGGCATTTCCGGCGATGTCGTCGTTGCCGGCGGAGCAGGGGACAATGCGGCTTCCGCCTGCGGCATGGGTACGGTCAGCGATGGGGCTGCTTTCGTTTCGCTCGGCACGTCGGGCGTTCTCTTTGCCGCCAATGCTGCCTATCTGCCGAAGCCGGAAAGTGCTGTTCATGCCTTCTGCCATGCGCTGCCGGATACCTGGCACCAGATGGGCGTTATCCTCTCTGCGACCGATGCCCTGAACTGGCATTCGTCGGTTACCGGCAAGTCGGCCGCTGATCTCACCGGCGAACTCGGCGAAAGCCTGAAGGCGCCGACCGGCGTCACCTTCCTTCCTTACCTCTCTGGCGAGCGCACGCCGCACAATGATGCGGTCATCCGCGGCGCCTTCATCGGCCTCGAGCATGAAAGCAGCCGTGTCGTGCTGACGCAGGCAGTGCTCGAAGGCGTCTCCTTCGCGATCCGAGACAATCTGGAAGCGCTGCGTTCTGCCGGCACGGATATTTCCCGTGTCACGGCGATCGGCGGTGGCTCGCGTTCACGCTACTGGCTGGCCTCTATCGCCACCGCGCTCGGCGTTCCCGTCGACTTGCCTGCGGACGGCGATTTCGGTGCTGCCTTCGGTGCTGCCCGCCTCGGCCTGATTGCGGCAACGGGCGCCGATCCGGTTGCCGTCTGCACACCGCCGGTCACGGCCGGCACGATCGAGCCAGTCGCCGCGCTCAGCGGCGCCTATGAAGATGCCTACAAGCGCTACCGCTCCGTCTACCCGGCGATCAAGTCGCTGGCCCATTGATCCATCCATACGAACTGAACCCAAGGAGAACCCAAATGAGCACCGGATTTTTCGGCGACATCCAGAAAGTGAAGTACGAAGGCCCTGACAGCACCAACCCGTTGGCCTTCCGTTACTACCAGCCGGACGAAATCGTTCTCGGCAAGCGGATGGAAGATCATCTGCGCTTCGCAGTCGCCTACTGGCACACGTTTACCTGGCCTGGCGGCGACCCCTTCGGCGGTCAGACCTTCCTGCGTCCGTGGTTTGAAGACACGATGAAGGCTGCCAAGCTCAAGGCTGACGTAGCCTTCGAATTCTTCTCGCTGCTCGGCGCGCCCTATTACTGCTTCCACGACGCCGACGTGCGCCCGGAAGGCAAGAATTTTGTCGAAAACACCAAGAACCTGAACGAGATCGTCGACTACTTCGCCGAAAAGCAGGCTGCCTCCGGCACGAAACTGCTCTGGGGCACGGCGAACCTTTTCTCGAACCGCCGCTACATGTCGGGTGCTGCGACCAACCCGGATCCGGATGTCTTCGCTTTCGCCGCTGCGACGGTCAAGACCTGCATAGACGCCACGCAGAAGCTCGGCGGAGAAAACTATGTTCTGTGGGGTGGCCGCGAAGGCTATGAAACCCTGCTCAACACCGATATCGGCCGCGAGCTCGACCAGCTCGGCCGCTTCCTCAACCTTGTTGTCGAGTACAAGCACAAGATCGGCTTCAAGGGCACGATCCTCATCGAGCCGAAGCCGCAGGAACCGACCAAGCACCAGTACGACTACGACGTTGCGACCGTCTATGGCTTCCTGAAGAAGCATGGCCTCGAAAACGAAGTGAAGCTCAACATCGAGCAGGGCCACGCGATTCTCGCCGGCCACTCCTTCGAGCATGAGCTGGCACTCGCCAACGCTCTCGGCATCTTCGGCTCGATCGACATGAACCGCAACGACTACCAGTCCGGCTGGGATACCGACCAGTTCCCGAACAATGTTCCGGAAATGGCGCTTGCCTATTACCACGTTCTGGCAGGCGGCGGCTTCAAGACCGGCGGCACCAACTTCGATTCGAAGCTGCGCCGTCAGTCGCTCGACCCGGCAGACCTGCTGATCGGCCATATCGGCGGCATGGATTGCTGCGCCCGCGGCCTGAAGGCCGCTGCCAAGATGATCGAGGACAAGGCGCTCTCCCAGCCGCTCGCAGACCGCTATGCCGGCTGGAATTCGGCTGAGGGACAGAAGCTCTTCCGCGGCGAATATTCGCTGGAAGAGATCACCCATTGGGTCGAGAGCAAGGACGTCAACCCGCAGCCGAAATCCGGTAAGCAGGAACTGCTCGAAAACATTGTCAACCGCTACGTTTGATTGCCGGTTTGATTTTACTGGAAGAGCCGGGGAGCGAAGCTTCCCGGCTTTTTCGTTTACGGAGACGGGAGATGGCCAGTTGTGCTGGTCGGGCAGACGGAAATCTGGCATGCCATCAGTGGCGGTGGAGAAAACGTTTGGAGCGTTTCATGACTGACGATCGCAAGCTGCACTGGGAAAATGTCTATTCGACCAAGGGCGAGAATGATGTCAGCTGGCTTCAGGAAAATCCAGCACCCTCCCTCGAGCTGATCCATCTGGTGCAGGCAAAACAATCGGACGCCATCGTCGATGTGGGCGGCGGAGCTTCAAGGCTGGTCGACAGCCTTCTTGCCGACGGGTTCGGCGATGTGACGGTGCTCGATCTTTCGGCGGCAGCCCTCGATACGGTGCGAAAGCGCCTTGGTGCCAAAGGCAACGAGGTGATGTGGATTGCCGCTGACGCGACCCTTTGGGAGCCGCCGCGGACCTATGATATCTGGCACGACCGAGCAGCCTTTCATTTCTTGACCGATGCGGCCCAGCAAGCAGCCTATATCGAGCGGCTGAAACGCGCGTTGAAAATGGGCGGACATCTAGTCATGGGGACTTTTGCCCTCGATGGGCCGGAAAAGTGCAGCGGCCTGCCTGTGGCGCGTCATAGTTCCGACAGTCTGGGAGAGCTAATCGGACCAGGTTTCGAGCTGATCGACAGCCGCCGCCACGATCATTCGACACCCTGGGGTAGCGTGCAGAGGTTTCAGTTCAGCACGTTCAAGCGGATCGCGTAATCGGAGGGGAAGCTCCGTGTTTCAAAGCTGGGCTTCGATGGCTGCCCTGTCTATGACCGACCAGACGCTCTCGATCTTTCCATCCAGAAACTCGTAGAAGACGTTTTCGGCGAACTGCACTCTCCTGCCGTTGACGGGAAGACCGAAAAGTTCGCCCTTCGGTATGCAGTCGAACTGCAAACGGCTCGCCACACGTGGCGGCTCGCAGATCAGGAGCTGGATGTCGAAGAAGAGATCGGGGATGGCGCGAAAATCACCTTCCAGCATTTCCCGATAGCCGGACAGGCCGATGTGCTTGCCATTGTAGCGAACCTCTTCGTGGACGAAATTTCCCAGGTTTGCCCAGTCCTGTTCGTTCAAGCAAGCGATGTAGCCTCGGTATCTATCGGCCAGCAGTGTCATTTCGGTTGCCTCGTCTTCGCAAAGGAGTCTGTCGGCAAACTAGAACGGGGCGGAGATCAGGCAATGGCAGATGGTTGGTCGAGGTTTCGAGGCTACCGCTTCTGCCAGTTACGCGGCGGTGCGGAGACCGAATTGCGCACCACAAGATCCGGCCGCAGCAGGATTTCCGTCTCGGCAGGACGGCCATCGGAGAGGAGCTCCAGAAGCAGCGCCATGGCCTGCTTGCCGATTGCCGTGCGCGGCTGGCGAATGGTCGTCAGCGACGGGCTCATGAAGACGGCTTGCGGCACGTCATCGAAGCCGGTGACGGAGAAATCCTGCGGGATGTTGTAGCCGCGGGCGTTGAGGCCGATCATGACGCCGATTGCAGTCTGGTCGTTGACGCACATGAAGGCGGTGGGCAGCGTGTCGCGCATGAAGAGCTGCTCCACAGCATGGCGGCCGCTCTCGATTGTGCCGTCGCCCTCCAGCACGATACGCATGTCCTTGGGGACACCGGCTGCGTCGAGGCCGGCGTCATAACCCTGCCGGCGGCGGCTGTAGGCGAGGCGGGTGCGGGAATCGCCGATAAAGGCGATCTTGCGGTGTCCCTCGGCCAGAAGCAGGTCGACAGCCTTCCTCGCGCCTTCCATATCGTCGACGCCAACATAGGGAATGCCGCCATTGAAGACGGGTTCAAAGACGCCGACGCTCGGCGGCAGCTGCGCCGTCACCATCTGATGGCCGAAGGGCAGGATGCCGGTAAAAAGGATCAAGCCGGCCGCCTGGTTGGAATTGAAGAATTTCAGATATTCCAGGCCGCGCTGCGCATCATTCTGCGTGTGGCCGATCAGCACGCCGTAGCCATGGGCCCGTGCCTCGTTTTCCAGGCCGATCAAGATATTGGAAAAGTTGGGGTCGCCGATATCGGGCGCCACGACCAGGATCATGTTGGAGCGTCCAAGCCTCAGGCTGCGCGCCATGGCATTGGTCGTATAGCCGGTGATGGCGATCGCCTGGTTGACCTTCAGGCGCGTGGAATTGGCCACCTTTTCGGGCATGTGAATTGCCCGCGAAACCGTCGCGATGGAAACCTCGGCGATCCGGGCGACGTCTTCGATTGTTGCGGGCGTGGAATTCGACACGGGGGCTCTGCCTTGGGCTGTCTTCGCCGCACACTACACAGACTTGTCGGGAGGTCAAAGGCGACTGCCAACAAGTCTGTGTAAATCCCCGATGTAAACCTTTACATGCCTGATGTAAAGGTTTACATATGCCCAACATAAGCGGATGGGAGCCGCAGGAGGAAATCATGACCGTGGATACCGCAGAGGCTGCACCGGTGGTGTTGTCCGCCAGGCGCATTTGCAAGTCTTTCAGCGGCGTGCAGGTTCTTTTCAGCGTCAACTTCGATCTTCGCGCCGGTGAAATCCATGCGCTGATGGGTGAAAACGGCGCCGGAAAATCCACCCTTGTCAAGATTCTCTCCGGCTTCGAGCAGCCAACATCGGGTGAGATCCTGCTCGATGGCAAACCCATAGTGCTGCCGCCGAATGGTGCTGCCGAGGCGCTGGGCATCGTCATCATCCATCAGGAATTCAATCTCGCTGAACATTTGACCGTGACGGAGAGCCTGTTTCTCGGCCGCGAGGTCACGCATTTCGGCGTGCTCGATCGCAAGTACATGCGCGGTGAGACGCGCCGAGTGCTCGACATGCTCGGTTCGCATGTCGACGAGAATGCGATGATCAGCTCGCTTTCCATCGCCGACAAGCAGATGGTCGAGATTGCCAAGGCGATCAGCCGCGATGCGCGCGTGGTCTTCATGGACGAGCCGACGGCGGTTCTGTCGCGCGAGGAGATCAATATGCTCTTCAAGCAGGTGCGCAAGCTTCGCGATAAGGGCACCAGTTTCGTCTTCGTTTCCCACAAGCTCGACGAAGTCATGGAACTGACCGACAGGGTCACGGTCCTGCGGGACGGCCAATGGGTGAAGACGGCGCCGACCTCCATGCTGGACGGCGAATCCATCGCGCAGCTCATGGTCGGCCGCGAGCTTTCCAGCCTCTATCCCGCCAAAGTCGAGCCCAATGTCGACGAGGAAGTTGTGCTTCGCGTCAGTTCGGTTTCGACCGGCTACGTGCAGGATGCGAGCTTCGAAGTGCGCAAGGGCGAGGTGATCGGGTTTTCCGGACTTATCGGTTCGGGTCGTACCGAGCTGATGGAAGCGATTGCCGGCCTGCGCTCGCGCCTGTCGGGCGAGGTCGTCATCCACGGCGAAAGCGCGTCTTCGGGTGATGCGCGCGCCGCCAATCGCGCCGGCCTTGCCTATATGACCAAGGATCGCAAGTCGAAGGGGCTGCTGCTCGGTTCGGGCATGATCGCCAACCTGACACTGCAATCGCTCGAACGCCATGTCAGCCATGGTTATCTGAGCCCGAATAGCGAAGCGGCAGCGCTTGCAAAGGCCAAGCGGCGCTTCGACATCCGCGTACGCGACGGCAATATCGTTGCCGGCCGCATGTCTGGTGGTAACCAGCAGAAGCTGCTGCTTGCCAAGGTCATGGAAACAGAGCCGCAGATCATCATTATCGACGAGCCGACGCGCGGCATCGATGTCGGTACCAAGCAGCAGATCTATCATTTCATCTCGGCGCTCGCCCGCGACGGGCGGTCGATCATCGTCGTCTCCTCGGAAATGCCTGAGATCATCGGTCTCTGCACACGCGTGGCTGTCATGCGTGAAGGCCGGATCGTCGGCATGCTCGAGGGGGATGAAATTTCCGAACAGGAAATCATGCGTTACGCCGCGGGGCTGAAGCGTCAGGCGGCTGCCTGAGCCGGCACGGCGCGGCACGGGCGTGCTGCGCGCGGGACAAACAAAGTGCCCAGCAGTCATGGGACGGGAGGTTGGTTTTGGACATGAGTGTTAACGAGGAGACCAGGGAAATCCGGCGCAGATCCTGGCGTGACGTCGATCTGCGCGCGGTTGCGCCCTTTGCCGCACTGGCCCTGCTCCTCATCGTGGGCGCACTGGTCAATCCGAATTTCATCGGCATCACCAACCTTACGAATGTCGCGACGCGCTGTGCCTTCATTGCCATCATCGCTGTCGGTGCGACCTTCGTGATCTCGGCCGGCGACCTCGATCTTTCCGTCGGCTCGATGGTGGCCTTCGTCGCCAGCCTGATGATCCTGCTTATCAATTCCGGTGTCATTGCCGATCCGGTGCTGATGCTGGCGGCTGCTGTCGTCTTCGCCGTGGTCGCCGGTGCGCTCTGCGGTCTCGCAAACGGCCTCATCACGACAGTCGGCAAAATCGAGCCCTTTATCGCGACGCTCGGTACGATGGGCATCTATCGCGGCCTGACGACATGGCTCTCGCAGGGTGGCGCGATCACGCTGCGCTCGGCAGATATCCAGACGCTCTATCGTCCGGCTTATTTCGGCAGCATTTTCGGCATGCCGGTGCCGATCGTCGTCATCCTGGCTGTTACCGCCGTTGCGGCCTTCATTCTCTACCGCACGCGCTACGGCCGGCATGTCGTGGCTGTCGGTTCGAACAGCGATGTTGCCCGCTATTCCGGCATTGCGGTCAACCGCGTGCGCACAATTGCCTTCGTCATCCAGGGCTTCTGCGTGGCGATCGCCGTGCTGCTCTATGTGCCGCGCCTAGGCTCGACCTCGGCAACGACCGGCATCCTGTGGGAACTGCAGGCCATCACGGCTGTCGTCGTGGGTGGTACGGCGCTGAAGGGTGGTGCCGGCCGGGTATGGGGCACGATCTGCGGCGCCTTCATTCTCGAGCTCGTTGGAAACATCATGCTGCTTTCGAATTTCATCAGCGAATACCTGATCGGCGCAATCCAGGGTGCGATCATCATCATCGCGATGCTGGTGCAGCGGTCGCTGGTGCGCAAATCGTAAGACAAGTGCTTCTCGGATTGGCCGGGCTATCCAGGGCACCCGGCCCGGATTGAATAAGTCCCTGATATTTTTGGGAGGAAATAGCATGCGCAAGCTCATGTTGGGTCTGGCGGTTGCGGGGGTGGCTTTTGCCGGCGCAGCCTACGCCCAGGACAAGAATTACACGATCGGCGTGTCCATTCCGGCCGCTGACCATGGCTGGACGTCGGGCGTCGTGTTCCATGCCGAGCGCGTTGCCAAGAAGCTGATGGCCGAACATCCGGGCCTGAACGTCATCGTCAAGACCTCGCCGGATGCCGCAACGCAGGCAAACGCCGTGCAGGACCTCGACACGCAGGGCATCGACGCACTCGTTATCCTGCCGTCGGATCCGGATCCGCTCGTCAACGCCATCAAGGAAGTCAAGGGCAAGGGCAAGTTCGTCGCGCTCGTTGACCGCGCGCCGTCGAATAACGACAATTCCGTGCGTGACCTCTACGTCGCCGGCAACAATCCGGCACTCGGCGAAGTCGCCGGCAAGTATATTGCCGAAAAGACCCCGGAAGCTGAGGTCGTCATCATCCGCGGCTTGCCGATCCCGATCGACCAGCAGCGCCAGGACGGTTTCGACAAGGGTATTGCCGGCTCCAAGGTAAAGGTTCTCGACCGCCAGTACGGCAACTGGAACCGTGACGACGCCTTCAAGGTCATGCAGGACTATCTGACGAAGTATCCGAAGATCGATGTTGTATGGTGCCAGGATGACGACATGGCAGTCGGCGTTCTGCAGGCCATCGAGCAGGCCAAGCGCACCGACATCCAGTATGTCGTTGCCGGCGCCGGCTCCAAGGACATGGTCAAGAAGGTCATGGATGGCGACAAGCTGATCCCGGTTGACGTTCTCTATCCGCCGGCAATGGTCGGTACGGCCATGGAACTGACGGCTGCTGCGCTCTACGATCAGGTTCCGGTTCACGGCAACTACATCCTCGACGCAACGCTCGTTACCAAGGAGAATGCCAAGAACTTCTACTTCCCGGATTCTCCGTTCTGATAATACTTTCATGCATGCGCCCATTCGAAAGGATGGGCGCATTTTTCATGCCTTCAGACAAGTTGAAGCCAAAATGCGGCACGTACCTCTTGCCGATCCGCGGTGAGCGTGATTAGGTCCAGACCGCGTTGATTTTGGCCCACCCGCTAAATCTTTCGCACTGGCGGGGAGGCGCCTTTTCTTTGTCGAACGGCGCACTAAGATTTATCGGAAACGTTTACGATCGATATTCAGGGAGGAATCTGACATGAAGACGATCAAGGGACCGGGCCTGTTCCTCGGACAGTTCGCGGGTGATACCGCTCCTTTCAATTCCTGGGACGCGATCACCAAATGGGCGGCCGATATCGGCTACAAGGGCGTGCAGGTTCCGACCTGGGCAAGCCAGCTCATCGACCTCAAGAAGGCGGCGACCTCCAAGGACTACTGCGATGAATTCGCTGGCAAGGCGCGTGAAAACGGCGTCGAAGTCACCGAGCTTTCCACCCATTTGCAGGGCCAGCTCGTTGCCGTCCATCCGGCCTATGACGAAGCCTTCGACGGCTTTGCGGCGCCGGAAGTGCGCGGCAATCCGAAGGCGCGTCAGGAATGGGCCGTCCAGCAGGTCAAGTACGCGCTGACGGCTTCCAAGCATCTCGGCCTCAAGGCGCATGCGACCTTCTCCGGCGCGCTTGCCTGGCCCTTCATCTATCCGTGGCCGCAGCGCCCCGCCGGTCTCGTCGAGACCGCTTTCGACGAGCTTGCCCGTCGCTGGAAGCCAATCCTCGATCATGCAGACGAAAACGGCATCGACGTCTGCTACGAAATCCATCCGGGCGAAGACCTGCATGACGGCATCACCTACGAGATGTTCCTGGAGCGCGTCGGCAATCATCCGCGCGCCAACATGCTCTACGACCCGTCGCACTATGTTCTGCAGTGCCTCGATTACCTCGACAACATCGACATCTACAAAGACCGGATCAAGATGTTCCACGTCAAGGATGCCGAGTTCAATCCGACCGGACGCCAGGGCGTCTACGGCGGCTATCAGGGCTGGGTCGAGCGTGCCGGCCGCTTCCGTTCGCTGGGCGATGGCCAGGTCGATTTTGGCGCCGTCTTCTCGAAGATGACCGCCAATAATTTCGATGGCTGGGCCGTGGTCGAGTGGGAATGCGCTCTGAAGCATCCGGAAGACGGTGCGCGTGAAGGCGCTGAATTCGTTGCGGCACATATCATCCGTGTCACCGAAAAGGCCTTCGACGACTTCGCTGCCGGCGGCACCGATCAGGCGGCCAACCGACGCATGCTGGGCTTGTCGTAACCGGATCAGGATTTCGAGGAGAATACTATGGCAATCGAAGCATCATCCGAACAGACCCGCGAGCCACGCATCCGGCTCGGCATGGTCGGCGGCGGCGCAGGGGCTTTCATCGGGGCCGTCCACCGTATCGCAGCGCGTATCGACGATCAGTATGACCTGATCGCCGGCGCACTGTCGTCGACGCCGGAAAAGGCTGCCCAGTCCGGTCGCGATCTCGGTCTCGATCCGTCGCGCACCTATTCCAGCTACCGGGAAATGGCGATCCGCGAAGCGAAGCTGAAGAACGGCATCGAAGCCGTCTCCATCGTCACGCCGAACCATGTGCATTATGACGCCGCCAAGGAATTCTTGCGCCGCGGCATCCATGTCATCTGCGACAAGCCGCTGACCTCCAACCTTGCCGATGCCAAGAAGCTGAAGAAGGTTGCCGACGAGAGCGGTGCACTGTTCATCCTGACGCATAATTATACCGGTTATCCGATGGTTCGTCAGGCGTGCGAAATGGTCGCCAATGGCGAGCTTGGTGATATCCGTATCGTCCAGGCCGAATATCCGCAGGACTGGCTGACGGAAGCGATCGAGCAGTCCGGCCAGAAGCAGGCTGCATGGCGCACCGACCCGGCACAATCAGGCGTCGGCGGTTCGACAGGTGATATCGGCACGCATGCCTATAACCTCGCTTCGTTCATCACCGGGCTGGAGCTCGACAGCCTTGCTGCCGATCTCGACAGCTTCGTGCCTGGCCGCCGTCTCGACGACAACGCCCATGTGATGCTGCGCTTCAAGGCCAAGGGTTCGGAAATGCCGGCGAAGGGCATGCTCTGGTGCAGCCAGGTGGCGCCGGGTCATGAGAACGGCCTCAAGGTGCGCGTTTACGGCACCAAGGGCGGGATCGAATGGGTTCAGGCCGATCCGAACTATCTCTGGTACACGCCGTTCGGCGAATCCAAGCGGCTGATCACCCGCAACGGCGCCGGTTCCGGCGCTGCCGCCGCCCGCGTTTCCCGTGTTCCGTCGGGTCATCCTGAAGGTTATCTCGAAGCCTTTGCGACGATCTATACGGAAGCCGCGCATGCCATCAACGCTCACAAGAAGGGTAAAGCGGTCGACAAGGCCGTCGTCTACCCGACCGTCGATGATGGTGTGAAGGGTGTCGCCTTCGTCGAAGCCTGCGTGGCGTCGTCCAAGCGCAACGGGGCTTGGGTCAAGGTCTGAGCTTCTGAGCCGATAAGGCGCATGTCGTTAAAAAAGCCGGGGCGCTTCGATATCGCCTCGGCTTTTCCATTTGTGGTGATCAGGCGGTAGCCGTCGTGCGACCGCGCTTCAGCAGATTATCGACGCTGAACGGACCTGCGCCGGCGGCGACCAGGTAAAGGAAAACGAAGCAGAACAGGATCGCCGCGACGCCACCATTCTGTGCCGGGAAGAAGCTCTTCGATGCGTGGCCGATGAAATAGGCAAAGGCCATCAGGCCGGAAAGCACGAAGGCTGCGATGCGGGTCTGGAAACCGATGAGTACCAGGAAGCCGAGCGTGAGTTCGATAAGGCCGGCAACCCAGGACAGCGAACCGACGGGCGGCACGCTTGCCGCGGCCGGGAAAAGCAGGATCTTCTGCGTTCCGTAGCTGAAAAGCACGAGGGATGAGACGATGCGCAGCAGGCTCAGGAGATGCGGCTGCAGCAAATGGATCGAAGAGAACATTCGTTTCCTTTCATATTGCGATGCTCTTTCCGTGTAAGGATCGCGGTCGCAACAGCAAATCACGACTGCTGACATTGGCGTTATGAGATTGGGAAGAGGGCGTCTGGCGGGCTTGCAGCTGTCTTGTTTTTCTTCCTGCAACGTTGCAGTTTTCTTTCCGCCGGCCTGTATTTTGCCATCAGGCTTGGCTAAACCCCCGCGCAAACGGTCAGTCCACAACTGAGAGATGGGATTCACAGATGATCGATCCGAAAAAGCTTGCAGACCGCTTCCCCGGTGATTTCACCTTCGGTGTTGCCACCGCTGCCTTCCAGATCGAAGGCGCCAGCAAGGCAGATGGCCGCAAGCCGTCCATCTGGGACGCCTTCTGCAACATGCCCGGCCGCGTCTATAATCGCGACAACGGCGATGTTGCCTGCGACCACTATAACCGGCTGGAACAGGACCTCGATCTCATCAAGGACATGGGTGTCGAGGCCTATCGCTTCTCGATCGCCTGGCCGCGCATCATCCCCGACGGCACAGGCCCGGTAAACGAGGCCGGCCTCGATTTCTACGATCGTCTCGTCGACGGCTGCAAGGCACGTGGCATCAAGACCTTCGCAACGCTCTATCACTGGGACCTGCCGCTGCTGCTCGCCGGTGACGGCGGCTGGACCGCGCGTTCGACGGCCTATGCATATCAGCGTTACGCCAAGACGGTCATGAACCGCCTCGGAGATCGCCTCGACAGTGTTGCCACCTTCAACGAGCCATGGTGCATCGTTTGGCTTAGCCATCTTTACGGCATTCATGCGCCGGGCGAGCGCAACATGCAGGCCGCGCTTCATGCCATGCACTACATGAACCTGGCGCATGGTCTCGGTGTCGAAGCGATCCGTTCTGAAGCGCCTGGTGTGCCCGTCGGTCTGGTGCTCAACGCTTCGTCGATCATTCCGGGCTCGGACAGCGCGGCCGATCTCGCCGCTGGCGAACGCGCGCACCAGTTCCATAACGGCGCCTTCTTCGATCCGGTCTTCAAGGGCCAATATCCTGACGAGTTCGTCGAAGCGCTCGGCGATCGTATGCCCATCATCGAAGACGGCGATCTCAAGATTATCAACCAGAAGCTCGATTGGTGGGGTCTGAACTATTACAAGCCGGAGCGCGTTGCGGATGATGCGAGCCGGAAGGGCGATTTCCCCTGGACGGTGGAAGCGCCTCCCGCAAGCGACGTGAAGACGGATATCGGCTGGGAAGTCTATTCGCCGGGCCTCAAGCTGCTCGTCGAAGATCTCTATCGCCGTTACGAGCTGCCGGAATGCTACATCACCGAGAACGGCGCCTGCGACAACACCGATGTGGTCAACGGCGCGGTGGATGACGTGATGCGCCTCGACTATGTCAGCGACCATCTCAATGTCGTCGCCGACCTTATCAAGGACGGTTATCCGATGCGCGGCTACTTCGCCTGGAGCCTGATGGACAATTTCGAATGGGCGGAAGGCTATCGCATGCGCTTCGGCCTCGTTCACGTCGATTACAAAACGCAGGTTCGCACGGTCAAGAAGAGCGGCAAGTGGTATCGGGAACTTGCCAGCCAATTCCCGAAGGGGAACCACAAGGCCGTCTGAGGCCAGGTATTTTCGGCAGGGCATTGATGCCCTGCCGATTCAGATCGCGTTCAACGTCTTTGCCGCGGCGAGACGTTTTCCTCTCGTCATTTTCCGCCCGTCGCGGAAATTGAGGGCAAGTAGCGTCAGCTGCACGCAGCCAGCCAGAACTTCGAGCGTCTGCATGGCATAGAAAACACCGTCAAACAGGCCTGCCGCCGCGCGAAGGTAAAGCAGGATTGCCAGGGGCAGCAGGATCAGCAGCCCGTTTGCGGCGATAATCTTCATGCGTCCGCGTTTCCTTTCGATAGCCGGCGAATGACGACCTCTGGCCAGCGAAAATCCGCTGCCGCCAGTGATTGCCAGCATCGGGATCAGCAGACAGAGACCGGTAAGGATCGCTTTCTTGACGGTAAGAATAGCAGTCGTATCCAGAAGAAATTCGGAGATCAGCGTTGCGGTCAGAAAACCCGCAATCAGGACCATGGCAAGAGTGCCTGCGCCGGCATGAACGATCGTTTTCATCTCTGCTCCTCGCTTTCCGTGGCGTCCAGCGCCAGCCGTTGGTCGAACCTGTTCAGGAGATCGAGCGCCGCCCGCAATTCCGGTGCATTTAGTCCGCCGGCCAGCGCATTGGCCCAGCCGGTATGAAGCGCTGATATCCGCGCATAGCTCTCAGTGCCTTGCGGTGTCAGCACATAGAAGGGCGAGCGCTGATGGCGCGGGTTGGGCCGCTTTTCGATAAAGCCATCTTCCTCGAGCTTGTTCACCTGCTTTTGGGCGCCCTGCCGGGTCGTGCCCATCATCTCTGCAATTCCCGGCACCGTGATATGACCTGGGGACAGCGAAATTGCTCCGAGTACCTGCCAGCGGGCACTGGTGAGGTTCAGCGATGCGCCCAGCCGGTCGCCGCCATCCAACAGTCGTCCGTTGATGCGGAAGACCATCAGCATGATGTCCGTCAGCAGATCGGCTTCGATCGTGCGCTTCAAAATTCGCAATCCTCCGTTTCCAATAATGGAAACTAGTTACCATTATTGGAAACTAGTTGTCAACTTGCGAAAACATGCGGTATTCAGGTAAATCCTGAGCCGGATTCTCGATAGTTCCCATGATCTTAAGCGTTTCTTGACCCTTGACTGCGAAGATTTCTCGAACGGGGAGTTGTATGAATTGCCGGCAGTCTTGAGGTCTAAAAGCAGCGGATCGGGTTTAGGCCGCCATACCACGGTTACTGGCGTGCTTTTTTCCTTTGCGGTCATTGTCGCAGTTGTCACCATCATGGTTCTGACAGCGCTGGAGCGCGTCTCGGAAAATGCCAATGTGCTCGATGACGAGCGCTCGCGTGAAACGACCGTCGGAGCGCTCAAGACCTTCGAAGATCAGCTTGCCGCCACGCTTGACGACTATGCCGCCTGGGATGATGCGGCTGCCAATGTCTATGAGCCGGAGGGCATGGCGTGGACGATCAGCAACTACGGCGAGATGTCCCTCAATAGCCCCCTCTTCGATATGGCCATCGTCATTGACGACCAGAAGAAAACCGTCATGGCCTATCAGGACGGTTTGCCAATGCAGATGTTGGTCAGTGATTTCTTCTCCCCCTCGCTTTGGCGGCTTCTGGACAAGGTTCGTGCACCTGATGCCGGCGAGAAGCCGGAAGCCATCGGTTTCATCAAGACCGCAAGAGGCATTGCCGCCGTTGGTATCGCGCTGGTGCGAGAGAAGTCAGGTGAGCTTGATATGCCTGCCCGTCAGCATCGCTATCTGATTTTTGCCCGGCATCTTGATGATGCAAAAATATCTGCTCTCGGCACCACTTATGTGCTGAATGGATTGCGGCTGGTGCCTGCGGATTTTGCCTCGGCCTATTCGGTGGAAATTGCAGATCCTGCTCGCGCGGTTCTTGGCAAACTTGTCTGGGTGTCGCGTTCGCCCGGCGATATCGGTTATGCGCAGGTCAGGCCCATGGTCATCCAGGCGCTTGGTCTCGTCGGCCTGTTCTTCGTCGTCCTCCTCATCATCGGCTGGCTGGCCGGGCGGCGCCTGAAGGCGGAGGAAAACAGTGCGCGTGAAGAAGCACTTCGCGATCGTCTGAGCGGCCTTTCCAATCGCGATGGCCTGGGGCTTGCCGTCGACAGCTTCGTTGCGGAAGCCCAGCAGACGAAGCGGAACGTCCTGCTGCTCTATCTCGATCTCGACGGCTTCAAGGAAGTCAACGACAGTTATGGGCACGGCACCGGCGACCAGCTGATCCGCGCTGTTGCGGCAGGGTTGGACGTGCTGATCCCTGAGGATGCCGTGCTCGCGCGCATCGGCGGTGATGAATTCGCGATCGCTTTCCTTTCGGATGCGGAGAATGCGGCCGCGCTGCAGCTTGCGGAGCAGATCCTCGATTTCCTTGCCGAACCGCTCGAAGTCGGCCGGCGTATCGTCGTGGTCGGCGCCAGCATCGGCATCGCCATGTCGTCGCTCGGTTCGATCGGCCGGGAGGAACTGGTGCGCCGCGCCGACCTTGCCATGTATAAGGCCAAGGAAGCCGGCCGCGCCCGCATGACGCTCTACGATCCGGCCATGGATACCGATCGCGCGCAGCGCAATGCGCTGGAGCTCGATCTGCGCATGGCGATCGAAAGCGGCGATCTCACGCTTGCCTATCAGCCGCTCGTCGATGCCGCGACGCATGAGATGAATGGCGTGGAGGCGCTGGTGCGCTGGAACCGGCCGGGTCACGGTCCTGTTTCGCCTGAAGTTTTCATTCCGATCGCAGAGACCAGCGGGCTCATCGAATCCCTCGGCCTTTTCGTACTGCGCAAGGCCTGCGAAACAGCAAAGCAGTGGCCGGAGCTGAAGATCTCGGTCAACGTTTCACCGGGCCAGTTCCGCAATCCGGCCTTCACCGATTATGTTCGTTATGTGCTGAAGCAGACGGAGATCGAGGCGAGCCGCGTCACGCTGGAAATCACCGAAGGCTACATGATCCAAAATCCGCAGCGCACGCGCCAATCGATCGAGCGACTGAAGTCGCTCGGCGTCAAGGTGGCGCTCGACGACTTCGGCTCCGGCTTTTCTTCGATCGGCTACCTGCGGCAGTTCGGCTTCGACCGCATCAAGATCGACCGCTCGCTCGTGACCGATATTACCGGCGACAGCCGGCAGCGGGAAATGCTGCAGGCGACGGTCGCACTTGCGCGCGCGCTGGATATCCCCGTCACCGCGGAGGGCATCGAGACCGAAGAGCAGGCGGTTGCGCTCCGCCTCTTCGGCTGCGACAGTCTGCAGGGCTATTTCTTCGGCAAGCCCATGCCCGCCGACCAGATCAATGGCCTGTTGCAGGAGCGCCGCGAAGCCCGGGTCCTGCGCCGGATCGCAGGCTAAAACGTCGCTCTATCTCTTTGTTTTCATGCAATTCCGGACGCAAAACCGCTACGCAGTTTTGCTGGAATTSCTCTACGTGCCGATATGCTTCTGGCCGCGCTTCTTGGCGAGCGCGATCTGGTGCTGGCGCTGACGATAGCGCAGRCGGTCTTCTTCRCTGCGCGTATCGTAGCAGTTGCTGCAGGAAACGCCTTCCTCGTAATAGGGCGAGGTGACCTCTTCTGCCGTGATCGGGTTGCGGCAGGCGTGGCAGAGCTTGTGCTCGCCTTCCTTCAGACCATGCTCCACTGAAACGCGCTCGTCGAAGACGAAGCATGCCCCGTCCCAAAGACTTTCCTCCTGCGGCACTTCCTCCAGATATTTCAGGATGCCGCCCTTGAGGTGATAAACCTCTTCGAAGCCCTGTTCCTTCATGAAGGCCGTCGCCTTCTCGCAGCGGATGCCGCCGGTGCAGTACATGGCGATCTTCGGCTTGTTGTGCAGGCCGGGATTGTTGCGCACCCAATCCGGAAACTCACGGAAGGTCTTGGTCTTGGGGTCAACCGCGCCGCGGAAGGTGCCGATTGCCGTCTCGTAGTCGTTGCGGGTGTCGATGACGATCGTATCGGGATCGGAGATCAGGGCATTCCAGTTGCTTGGATCGATATAGGTCCCAACCACCTTGTTGGGGTCGATATTCTCGACGCCCATGGTGACAATTTCTTTCTTCAGCTTTGCCTTCATGCGCAGGAAAGGCATTTTGGATGCGCGGCTTTCCTTGTGCTCCAGGGCAGCAAATTCCGGCTGTGCACGCAGGAAGGAGAGGACGGCATGGATGCCGGCATCCGGTCCTGCAATCGTGCCATTGATGCCTTCATGGGCAAGCAGAAGCGTACCCTTCACGCCATTCTCCTCGCAGAGCGCCTGCAATGGCGCCTGCAGGCTCTCGAAGCGTGGCAGGGATACGAAATGATAGAGCGCTGCCACCAGGAAGGGGCTTGTTTGGGTCGCATTGTCGGTCATGCGCGTGGAAATACAGAATATGTCGTCCCTGCGCAATGACATTACGCAAGGACGGCATTGTGGGATTGTGCCTATCCGCGCGCCTTCCATTCGGCGTAGGACCGCATGCCAAACGCAGCATCCGGCTCTTCGTCGAGCACGCTCAGGAATTCGATCGAATGTCCGTCGGGATCGTTGAAATAGAGCGACAGTGCCGGCACCCAGCCGATGACGATCGGTTCGGTGATCGGCTCGCCGTGAAAGCCATGCAGCTTCAGGCCCTTGTGGATCAGCAGCGCCGGCGCCCGCATCATTTCTTCCCGCGACAGGCGGAAGGCCATGTGCAGGCGCATCTTCAAGGGGCCGGTGCCGGTTTCCCAAAGGCCGAGCATGGCGTTCTTCTTGCCGTTCACCCAGAAGAAGGCACTGCGGCGCTCGGGAAATTCGGCGGCGAGCTCCAAGCCGAGAATATCGCGGTAGAAAGGAATGGAGGTCTTCAGATCGGCGACGGTGAGATGGGTTTCATAGATGCCCTGGATCTGGGGCGTCGCGGCATTGTCTGCAAACATATTTTCCTCGATCGGTTCATTGACCGGGTCGAGGCTAAGACCTCAAGTAAAGTTGAGGTCAACAGATCAAATGCGTCAATTGCCGATAGACACCCAGAGCAGTTCCAGACGCTGGGCCTCATCGTCAGGATCATCGCCATAGAGTGTTTCGGCGTCGCTTAACGCTTCGCGCCGATCCTCCTGCTGGCGGAAGATGATGGCATCCAGCAGATGGGCGAGATCGTCGTTGCGGGTGAAGAGCTGCGGTTCTGCCTCCACGAGGCCTGAAAGCACGGCGAGATCGTTGATATGGCCGAGACGTTCAACAAGGTCCTTGGCGAAGTCGCGCTTGGCCTTCATGGCGCTTGGCCAGAGATCGCGCAGAAGCGCGTGATAGAGGCGATAATCGTAGGAGCGCTTGCGCAGCTCGTGGAAATCACCGGCCGCTGTGTCCTCTTGGCAGGCATCGAGCGCCTCCCTGGCGCGCGATGCCGTCCTGCGCCAGCTTTTTGCCAGCATACGGGCATTCTTGCGGTGGCTTTTGTCGAAGGCGACATCGTCGAGTGCCGCGATCGCTTCCCGCAACTTGCCGGCAGCATCATGCAGCCTTTCCTCAAGGCCGCTTTCGGCCTCCGCCATCCAGTCGCGCCGGGCTTCCAGAATGGAAACGATACGGCCGAGCGCCTCGGCCTCTTCCAGATTGCGAGCATTGTCCTGCAGGTAGCGGGCGGTACCAACGATTGCCGCGGCATCGCGGATGGCCGACAGCGACCGTGCCGTTTCTCTCAGCCGGGCATTTTCCCGCTTCTGGAATTCCGGCACTTCGCGGGACACAAGACGATAAAGTGAACGCAGCCGCTTGATGTTCTTGCGGAAGGCGTGGATCGCCTCATGGGCGCCTTCCGGCCGCTTGTCGAGAACGGTGATGGCACGCTTCAGCTGCTCCTCAGCGGTGCTTCGGAACTCGTCGGTAAAGTCGGCCTCAGGCCGTATGCGATAGCCCATGCCTGTCGTGCTCAAATTCTGTGGCCAGCGCCTGATTGGAATAACGGAAATCGCCCGTGACCTCGCGGCCGAGCCAGGCGGGTAGGGGAGGATTGTCAGTTTCGGCTTGCATCTCGACTTCAGCGATGACGAGGCCGCGATGGGCGCCGGCAAAGACATCGACTTCCCAGACGAAACCTTCATAGGGGACGCGGTAACGCGTCTTTTCGATGACGATACCGATGGCGTTTTCCAACAGTTCCTCGGCGTCGGAGACAGGGATCTCGTATTCGAATTCATCGCGGGTGAGGGTGCCGCGGCCGATTTTCATCGTCAGCCGCGCGGTCTTCTCATCAAGGATGCGAATCCGCACAGAGCGATCATCCATCGAGGCGACATAGCCTTGTTTCAGGACCGACTTGGACTCTACGGCAGAGCGCCATGCTTCGCCGCGTACGAGGAACTTCCGTTCGATCTCTTTCGCCATACGAATGAACCTTTTGTGACGATCGTCGCACGGTACCCCAATTTATAATGATTTAATACCCGGCTTGTCTTAGGGGCCGGTTTTATCTCGACAAGCCTCTGTGGGGGCGCTATTCGAAAATCGATTTCAATCGTTTAAGGGAACCGTGGCCATGGGCGAGAAGACAGAAAAACTCCTTTCCATCCTGAAACTCCAGCCCGTCGTTCCGGTCCTGATCGTCGAGGACGCGAAGTCGGCCGTGTCTCTCGCTCGAGCCCTCGTTGCCGGCGGCCTGAAGGCCATCGAGATCACGATGCGCACCCCGGCCGCTCTCGATGCCGTGCGCGCGGTTGCTGCTGAAGTGGAGGGTGCTGAAGTCGGCGCCGGCACAATCCTCAACGCCGCTCACTGGGAAGCCGCCGTGCAGGCAGGCTCCAAGTTCATCGTCAGCCCCGGCACGACCCAGGAGCTTCTGGATGCCGCCGCCGATTCTCCGGTGCCGCTGCTTCCTGGCGCCGCCACCGCAAGTGAAGTCATGGCCTTGCGCGAAGAAGGCTATCAGGTGCTGAAGTTCTTCCCGGCCGAGCAGGCCGGCGGTGCCGCCTATCTCAAGGCGCTTTCCTCCCCGCTTGCTGGCACGCTCTTCTGCCCGACGGGCGGCATCTCGCTGAAGAATGCCAATGACTATCTGTCGCTGCCGAACGTCATCTGCGTCGGTGGTTCGTGGGTCGCACCGAAGGAACTGGTTGCTGCGGGCGATTGGGCAGGCATCACCAAGCTTGCCTCCGAAGCGTTCGCGCTGAAGGGCTGAGCTCTCAAAGCTTGTCGGTTTTTAGAGCAGATGGATTTTGAACGAGGGTGGCCGCGCCGCCCTCGTTTGTTTTTCGGCAGTCGCAAACCTATGTTCTCCTCCAGCCTCTAGAACAGGGAGAAGATGAGGACATGTTCGACGCGAAGAAGCTACTCGACCAGTTTCTGGGATCACAAGTGCCGGGTGTGGGCGGCAGCGTGCGCGACCGGGCGGGCGACGCGATCCAGATGGCGAAGGACAATCCGTTGAAGACCGCCGGTCTTGCCGCCGTCCTTCTCGGCACCAAGACCGGTCGTGACATTGCCGGCAATGCCGTCGCCATCGGCGGTCTCGCAGCAATCGCAGGTCTCGGATATCAGGCCTGGAAGAATTATCAGGCCGGGCAAGCGCCTGCGGCACCCTCTGATGCGCCGACGGCGAACAATCCCGTTCTCCTGCCTCCGCCCACGGAATCCGGCTTCGGTCCGGCCTCGCCTGCGACCAGCAATGAATTCGTGCTCATCCTCATCCGTGCCATGATCGCTGCCGCCAAGGCCGACGGTCATATCGACGATGCAGAGCGCGCGCTCATCATGGACAAGGTCAAGGCCGCCGATGTCAGCGGCGAGGCGGCGAGCTTCATCGAGCGCGAGCTTTCGGAGCCGACGGACATCGATGCGCTTGTCGCAGCCGCCGTGACCGAGGAGCAGAAGGTCGAGCTCTACACAGCCTCGCGCCTGACGATCGAGCCGGATTCGCGTGCCGAACGCGGCTATCTCGATCTGCTTGCGGGCAGGCTCGGTCTTCCCGATCAGCTCGTCGACCATATCGAGGCGACGGTTTCCTCCGCCAAGATCACCCTCTCTCAATGATGTCAGCGGTACAGTGATCCTGGGGCCAGTTGCCTTTGCGAAGCGGCTGGCCTATCCACTCCCGGACAAGAGGAGTGAGCATGTCCATGAGCCCGGAAAGCCGTTCGCAGGCGATCGCCGCCGCTATCATTCTGTTTTCTGCCGGGCTGGTGATCTACTTCCTGCCGACCATCGTGCTGTGGATCGGCAGTTTCTCGCCGACATTGGCCGTCATCGTCGGCGTCTGCCTGCTGATGTGTTTCTTCGGCATATTCTGGCTGCGGGCGCGCTATCAGCGCAGCAGAAAGCCCTGAAGACTATCCCTGCAGGGAGGCTCCGAGCAGCAATACACCCATCAAGATTACAAGAATTGCACCTGATATCTCGATCGCATTGCCGATCCAGACGGAGGCGGACGAACCGCGGCCGGAGAGGCGCACCGCGGTGCTCTTGGCAGTGACGGCGAGCGTGGCAAGAATTGCAACGGTAATGGCGGTGCCGAGCGACATGGCGACGACCGAGAGCACGCCGCCGAGATAAAGCCCGTTCAGCAGTGAGAAGGTCATGACCAGCAATGCGCCGGAGCAGGGGCGCAAGCCCACGGCAATCACCGCAGACCACGCCTCACGCGCGCTAAACTTGTCGCCGCTGACCAGCGAGGGATCGGGTAGGTGTGAATTGCCGCAGGTCTCGCAGACCATGCCGGGCACATAGGTATGGCCGGGGTCCACGGCCTGCGCCTTGCCGTTGAAGCTGAAATTGGCGCGCTGGCGTTCGGCGGCATTCTCCTTCCAGTCCAGCATCATGCTGACAGGCCCAGCCGGCGTTGCCATGAGCCGACGGCGTGGCAGGCTGCCGGCCATCGAGCGCAGCTTTCGGAAGAGCAGCCAGCCACCGAAGAGGATGACCATCACGAAGCTTGCGATTTCCATGGCCTGTGTTGCCATGGTCAGTGTGATACCGGTGCCGCGCAGCACCAGCCACGCGCCGCCGACAAGCACGACGGCCATAACGCCCTGGACGAAGGCTGAGATGAAGGAGATGACGATGCCACGTCGAAGCTCGACTTCGTTGGCGATCATGTAGGACGAGATGACGGCCTTACCGTGGCCGGGGCCGGCGGCATGAAAGACGCCATAGGCAAAGGAAAGGCCGATCAGCGAGGAAAGCTGCCAGGGATCCTGGCGCATCTCCTTCAGCGCGCCAGTCAGCGCACGATAGAAGGCCTGCTGCTCGTAATTCACGTAGAGAAAGAGTGGCGCCAGCGGCCCGCCCGTCGGCTGGAAGCTCGGCTCGGCCGTGCCGATGCCGAGCGGCGATTGCGCATGGGCAGCGACGGACATGACAGCGAGCGCAAGCAGGGCGAGGGGCAGGCGCTTTATCAGCATGTGACCTCCAGCCGCGTGGCAAAGAGCTTCGACATATTGGTGCCGGTCGGATCGTTGAAGAAAGCGTCGGTCAGCGACTGCTTGTTTTCCGAGATTACCTCGTCTGCGTCCGGGCGCACGACCGCGTGCTTGCAAGCCTTGAAGCCGTCGCCGACCGTGGCGAGTTCGTTGTCGGTCGGGAAGTCGATCGAGGTGTAGAGCGTCGGATCATAGACGCCGAAGGTCAGCTTGCCCTTCAGCGGCATCTTTTCGACCGGTTTGACCGCAAAAAACATCAGAAGCTGACCTTCCTTGTAGTCGACGTGGATGATGTCGGGCTTCTGGACGGTGATGTTCTTCCCGTTGATCGTCAAGTTCATGTAGTAATCGTAGTCGGCAAGCGAATCTCGGACCGTCTTGCCGACCTCGGCAAGTTCGTTCGGCTCCAGCTTCAGATCGGTGTTCTTGTCGAAATCCATGACGACCGAAGAGGAGAAGACCTCATCGAAGCGCCAGACATTGCGCAGTTCCTGAATGCTGCCGTCGGGTGCTGCGACAACTTCCAGCCGCGCTTCCACGAAGATATGCGGATGGGCGAAGGCGGTGGCGGGGGCGAGCGAAAGAAGCCCAGCCGTCAGAAGTGTCGATCTTTTCATGCTTACCCGCTGCCCTGTTCGGTTGGGGTGATTTCTCACCAGAAAATGGGACGGAATTGGGACCGCCCCTGCGACGCTTAGGCGCGCATCCCGCTCGCTTCAGGGATGTTTCTTGAACCAGTTGTAAAGGTAGTCCACGAAGATCCTGACCTTTGCCGGCAGATAGCGGCGGTGCGGATAGACGGCATAGATGCCGCGGTCAGTCGGAATATAGTCGTTGAACAACGTCACCAGCCGGCCGTCTTCGATCGGTTTGCGAGCGATGAAGTCTGGAATCAGCGCAATCCCGATCCCTGAGAGCGAGGCGCGCAGTGTCGCGTGCGGGCTGTTGACTTCCATCGGGCCGGAAACGGCGACCGCAAAGGAGGTGCTGTCGGGATTGTAGAAGCGGATGCTCGCCTGGTTGCGGGAATTGGTATCGACGATGAAGGGCACGTTGGAGATATCGCTCGGGTGCTCGATGTTGGGGTAGCGTTCGAGGAATTCCGGCGTGGCGCAGATATGGACGCGGAAATCGGAGATCTTGCGGGCGATCATACCGGAATCTTCGAGTTTGGTGACGCGGACCGCGACGTCGAAGCCTTCCTCGATCAGGTCGACGAATCGGTCGTCGGCGGCAATCTCCAGCTGCAGGTTTGGATTTTCCTTGGCGAAGTCGATCAACGACTGGCCGACATCGGCATCGACGAAGGTGCGCGGCACAGAAACCTTCAGGCGGCCCTTCAGTTGCGCATTGTTCTCCCGCACGAGGTCGGCGAGGTTATCGATCTCCTTCAGGATGTCGGATGCCGTGCGATAATAGGTGTGTCCGGCCTCGGTCATCGAGAACTGACGGGTGGTGCGATTGAGCAGCAAGGCGCCGAGTTCGTCCTCCAGTTCGCGCACGTATTTCGAGAGCAGGGCCTTGGAGCGGCCGGTGCGCCGCGCAGCAGCAGAAAAACCTTCAGCTTCGACCACATCGATGAAGGCGCGTATGCGGGTCAGCGTGTCCATGATTCCTCCGATCTGTTTCAGAATATTGAACAAATCTGGCTGCTTTGTTCAATTTATTTTTTGGGGCGCAATCAAAAATTCTCTTGATTATGTCGGCGAATATTCTTATTTCCCACTCAGCCCAAAGTCGCACGTGCCCATGGGTGTCCGCCGAACCCTCGAATTGGTGAGGAAATCGGTAAGGTACCTGGAATTAACCCCTCCAGTCGCTATTCCGGCCAACCGGAAAATGCGAGGACGCCTGAAGCAACGACGGTGCGGGCCTTTTTGTTCTCTCCCTGCTTTCCATCAGCGGGGGTTACTGAAGAGGCACACCTTCATTGCCGGAAGTGCGGCAGGGATACTCCCTCCAATCCATGGCAGACAAAGCCGAACCCATACCGCGTCAGCGGCGTTGGTTCACTATTCGCGCATCAAGCGCCGTCAAGGATCCGGGGTCTCCACCGGCTGGTTCCTGAGCGGTTCTTGTATGCCCTTTGTCCTCCGGTTCGTGCCGGAGCTCTGGAATTGGAAGAGGGAATCGATATGACCACCCAGCGCATCCGCGACTTTCTCGCAACCCGACGTCCCGACGGTCCCTGCCTCGTGGTTGACCTCGATGTCATCAGAGACAATTTCCACGCCTTCCGTCACGCGATGCCGGACAGCGCGATCTATTACGCCGTCAAGGCCAACCCGGCTCCGGAAGTCCTGAAGCTGCTCGCCAGCCTCGGTTCCAACTTCGATTGCGCGTCCGTCGCAGAAATCGAAATGGCGCTGGAAGCCGGTGCGACCGCAGCCCGTATCTCCTACGGCAACACGATCAAGAAGGAACGCGACGTCGCCCGTGCGCATGCACTCGGCGTCAGCCTCTTTGCAGTCGACAGCCACGAAGAAGTCGAGAAGATTTCCCGTGCAGCTCCGGGTGCTCGTGTATTCTGCCGCGTCCTGACGGACGGCGAGGGTGCCGAATGGCCGCTGTCGCGCAAGTTCGGCTGCGTTCCGCAGATGGCCGTCGACGTTCTCGTCTATGCTCACCAGCTCGGCCTGCAGTCCTACGGCGTCTCGTTCCATGTCGGCTCGCAGATGACCAAGGTCGATGCCTGGGATTCGGCTCTTGCCGATGCCAAGCGCGTCTTCGTCCAGCTTGCCAAGCAGGGCATCCACCTGCAGATGGTCAATATGGGCGGCGGCTTTCCGACCAAGTATCTGCGCGATGTTCCGTCCGCAGAAGCTTACGGCAAGTCGATCTACCAGGCGCTTCGCACGCATTTCGGCAACCAGATCCCGCAGACGATCATCGAGCCGGGCCGCGGCATGGTTGGCAATGCAGGCGTCATCAAGGCTGAAGTCGTGCTGATTTCCAAGAAGTCGGACAATGACGACGCCCGCTGGGTCTTCCTCGACATCGGCAAGTTCGGCGGTCTCGCCGAGACGATGGACGAAGCCATTCGCTACCCGATCCGCACCGAGCGCGACGGCGACGAGATGGAGCCCTGCGTGATCGCCGGCCCGACCTGTGACTCGGCCGACGTGCTGTACGAAAAGAACCTCTATCCGCTGCCGATGTCTCTGACGATCGGCGACGAGGTTCTGATCGAAGGTACCGGCGCCTACACGACGACCTACTCGGCAGTCGCTTTCAATGGCTTTGAGCCGCTGAAGGCCTACGTCATCTAAGGTCTTGTTTCTGCCAGCCCCGTAACCAGCCGGGGCGGCAACTTCACAATTTCCAGTCATCACCGCTGATAACGGTATTGGGTACGGGAGGCCAAGATGGTCGCTGTTCTTGATTCTGTCCGCGCATTCTTTGCGCCTGTTACTTTCACTATCGATGCGGAAAATCCGTCCGACGTCGTTCCTCGCGAAACCCTGCTCGATCGCGTCATGGGTCCGGATCGCCGCAAGAAGTCGTCGGAAATGATCCGCCGCAACCGTGTGCCGGCCGAAGGCCTGGCGCTGGTCGCGCGCGACCGCGACGGCCATGTGATCGGCACGGTGCGTCTGTGGAATGTCGAAGCCGGCATCAACTACGAGGGTACGCCGCTCGACGCGCTGCTGCTCGGCCCGCTCGCCGTCGATGGTAAGCATGGCGGCAAGGGCATCGGCTCTGCGCTGATGCGCGCGGCGATCCTCGAAGCAAAAAACCGCGGCCACGGCGCGATCCTGCTCGTCGGCGATGCGGACTATTACGAGCGTTTCGGCTTTTTTGCCGAGAAGGCTCGTCACCTTGTCATGCCCGGCCCCTTCGAACGCTCGCGCTTTCTGGCGCTGGAGCTCGTCGAGGGCTGGCTTGGCGGCGCGGCCGGCATGATCGTCCCTTCGGGACGCATGCTGGCCGGCGCGCCGGTCCGGAAGGCGGCCTGACCGGCAAAGCCCCTCCCATTCTCCGGGAGGGGCTTTTTGTTTAAGGGCTATCACTGATAGCTCAGGGAGCCTTTGCCTCGACGCGGCCATTGCCGATCAGCCAGCGGACGGCTTCCTGCACGGCTTGTAGTGAGCCGTGCCGCGGCGCGAATCCGAGCAGCCGGCGGGCTTTTTCCATCGAACAGTTGGGGCTGCGGGCGATATGCTCCCAGGTGGCTCTGGCCTCTTCCGGGTTCTGTTTTTTTGCCCAGGCCTCATAGGGAAGGAATTCCAGCTTCGCTTCCTGGCCGAACCAGGCCGCCATCGCCTCGGCGTAGCCTCGCAGCGTGACAGCCTTTTCCGATACCGCGTGGAAGGCCTCGCCAATCGCCGCCTCGGGCTTTGCGATGGCGGCCATGAAGAGTTCAGCAATGTCGTCGGCATGGACATGATGCACCGTTTCCATGCCGAAATTCGGCAGCGCAAGCGTTTCGCCGCGTGCCAGCGTCGTGAAGACAGCGGGGTTGAAATGGCCGGCGGGGTTCAACGGGTTCCAGCCGGGACCGACGATGTGGCCGGGATGGATCAGCGTTACGGGAAAGCTTTTCTCTCGCGCCCTCCGCAGCAGGTCGAATTCGATCGCCGCTTTCTTCACGCCGTAGTCACCGAAGGGCTTCTTCGGTGCCTCCTCCGGTGTCGGGACCACCGTTGAGAAACCATGCGTCCAGATCGTGCCGGTATGAAGAAAATGGCGGACATGACCCTCAAGCGCGGTTGCGAGCTGTTCGTTGCTTTCGGGCGTGAAGCAGATCATGTCGATGACGATCTCGCCCTCCAGCGCACGGATCGCATCGCCGAAGCGGCCTTCGGCTTCGAGCGCTGCGCGGTCCATATGCCTGATATCGGCGCGACTCCATGCTTCATGCGCCTTATAGGGCGCGGCCGTGCCGCGGCTGATCGCCACCACCTCATGGCCGGCCTCGACGAGGCGGGGTACGAGATAGGTGCCGACATGTCCTGTTGCTCCGATGACGATCACGCGGGCCATGCAGTCTCCTCCAGATGCGAATATGGGCTGGTCATGCGCAGTATGTCGTGCCGCTTCGCGGAACTGCAAGTGGCCAGTGCGCGGATCATAAAGTTTCACGTCCGCGTGAATCGGCGCTTTCCGCTGCTGATTTCACCGCGTAGCTGCGCTAGCTCATCGCTCCATGATCAAGCGCCTCGCTCTCTGCCTTCTGCTGCTCGCCCCCATTGCCGCTCTCGCCCAGCAGCAGGGAAGCTCCGTTTCGAATCTCCTGGATAGTCTCGGAAGTCGGGATGAGCTGAAACCGCTGAAAACCGTCATTGTCGCCCGTAATGGGCGCGCGGTGGCAGAGCATGGCTATCGCGGTCATACGCCGTCGGAGCCGAGCAACATCAAATCCGCTTCGAAATCGATTATTTCGGCGCTGGTCGGCATTGCTATCGGCAAGGGCCTGCTGGAAGGGCCGGATCAGAAGATCGCGCCGATCCTGAAGGCGGATCTGCCTGCTTCTCCGGATGCTCGCCTCAACGATATCACGATCGGCAATCTGCTCTCCATGCAGGCGGGGTTGGATCGCATGTCCGGGCCGAATTACGGCCGCTGGGTCTCCTCACGCAACTGGGTGCGTTTTGCGCTCTCGCAGCCTTTCGTCGATCAGCCGGGCGGGGAGATGCTCTATTCCACGGCCTCGACGCATCTTCTCTCCGCTATTTTGACCAAGGTCGGTGGCAAGTCGACGCTGGCGCTGGCGCGAGAGTGGCTCGGTCCCATCGAGGGCTTTAGCATCGGTGCTTGGGAGCGCGATCCGCAAGGCATCTATCTTGGCGGCAACCAGATGGCGATGAGCGCCCGATCCTTGCTTGCTTTCGGTGAGCTTTACCGCAACGGCGGGCGCACGGACGAAGGCAAACAGGTGGTTCCGGCGGACTGGGTTGCCCAATCCTGGCAGCGCCGCACCAATTCGCGCTTCTCCGGTGATGAATATGGTTACGGCTGGTTTACGCGGCAGATCGGCGGAGAGCAGGTGCATTTCGCCTGGGGCTATGGAGGCCAGATGCTCTATATCGTGCCGTCGCTCAATCTCACGGTCGTCATGACCTCGGAGGAGAGCGGCCCTTCCGCGCGCAACGGCTATCGGGATTCGCTGCACGGCCTGCTGGCTGATATCATCGGCGCGGTACGGGCCGCCTGACGCTGAAAAACCAAATGTCGCTAAATTTTTAGCGAAGCATCCAATCAAACTGCAAATCGCTTCCTGTAGGGTCCGCGGTGTGGGACTTCGGGATAGGCTCGATGCTGCTGGATCTGCGGACAATTTATTTCATCGTTGCGGTGAGCTGCGTCGTTCTGAGCGCTCTCCAGTTCGCTGCCTATGCGACGGGCCGCTTCGAACGCTGGCCGCTCTGGTGGGGCGCCAGCAACCTGCTCGTCGGTATCGGTTCCTTCCTCGTCGCGCTGCGCAATCTCGTTCCCTACTATATCTCCATCGATGCGGGCAATGTGCTGACCATCGTCGGCTACATGCTGATGTTCTTTGCCGTCCGCGCCTTTGCGGGACATCCCATCGACCGGCGCTATTCCTGGCTCGTGATAATCTGCGGCAGCATGCCGGTGGCGCTTTTCATCAGCGATCCCGCAGCGATATCTGAGCGTCTCCTCTATGTCTCGGTGATCTGCTGCCTCTGCGATATCACGATCGCCAGGGAAGCAGCCGGCATTCTCCGCCGCGAGAAACTTTATTCGGCGGCTCTTCTTCTGGGGCTTTACGTCGTCACCGCGGCGATCTTCGCAGTTCGCAGCCTTCTAGCCGCAACCGGAGACATCGGCGGGCCGGATCCCTTCGGCGGCAGCGTCATCCATAGCTGGATGGCGGTATCGGCCGTGGCCTTCATCATGCTTCGCAGCATGGCAATGGTGCTGATGGCGGCCGAAAGGAGCCGGAACCAGCTCATCGAGCTTGCTCATCACGATCCCCTGACCGGAACGCTCAACCGTAGCGGCCTTGCCCAGCATGTGCCGTTGCTTACCGGCCAGCCGGTATCGCTCCTCGTCATCGATATCGACAATTTCAAGCAGTTGAACGACCAGCACGGTCATGCCGCCGGCGACGAGGTCCTGCGACTTTTCTCTAAAGTGTCGAAGGGCATCATGCGCTCCGGAGATCTGCTCGCCCGGCAAGGCGGAGACGAATTCCTGGCGGTGCTCCGCAATGTCGATCGGGAAGAAGCGGTAGAGATCGCAAACCGCATCCGTCTTTCCTTTGCGGCAACCGTCATGCAGATGCCGGACCTGGCGATCTTCCCGACACTGAGCATCGGCGTTTCCACACGCATGAACGAGAGCGGGGATTTTGAGCGGCTCGTGCAGAAGGCGKATGAGGCGCTCTACCGTTCGAAGCGCGAAGGCCGCAACCGCGTCGAGGCGGCAGGGGAAAACCAGCAAGCCGCTTAGATATTCTGATCCATTGTCTCGGCCGGAATTTCATCATTGCGATGAATACGCACGACAGCTGCCGGAACGCCGGCAACCGTGCAATGAGCCGGCACCGGCTTCAGCACGACACTGCCGGCCGCAATCTTGCTGAAAGCACCGATCTCGATATTGCCGAGGATCTTCGCACCGGCGCCGATCATCACGCCGTGGCGGATTTTCGGGTGGCGATCACCTGTCTCTTTGCCCGTACCACCAAGCGTAACGTTCTGCAGGATAGAGACTTCATCTTCGATGACGGCCGTCTCGCCGATGACGATGCCCGACCCATGGTCGAGCATGATCGAGGAACCGATCCTTGCAGCCGGATGGATATCCGGACCGAAGACCAGCGAGGCGAGGTTTGAAAGCCAGCTCGCAATCTCGACACGGCCAACCATCCACAGGGCATGGGCAATGCGATGGGTCTGCAGGGCGTGAAAGCCCTTGAGGTTCAACAATGCGTGCAGATAGGTGGTGCAGGCGGGATCTCGTTCGCGCACGGCCAGAAGATCGGCTTCGATGGCGGCGCCGATATCGGGGTGTTCCTGCAGTGTGCTGTAAAACAGCTGGAACAGGTCTTCGGCATCGACCCTCGCGACTGAGAGGCGCGCCGAAATCACATGCGCGATGATGTCAGCGTCATTCTCTGCGCGGATGATCTGTGTTTCAAGGAGTGTCCGCAGGGTTGGTTCCCGCGTTGCCAGATCGACCGCTTCCGTGCGGATTGCCGACCAGACGGACCAGAACGCGCACGGCTCATCGGCGGCAGCGTTATTCGGAACAGGCATTGTCGGGTCCTTCTCAAAAATCTTCTTGCGACGGCGTGTCAGCGATGGGCTGGGCCGGGATCATACACCGGTTCTGGTAGGCGGCGCCAATGATAGAGCATGTCGGGCTCTCTTTCCTCGTTGCCGCTGCCGTCTGTTTCTTCAATGGACGAGAATCCATGTGATTCATAGAAGGCACGGGCGCGGCGATTTTGCTGGAAGGTCCAGAGGCGAAYATCGTCCATATCATTCATTGCCGAAGAGAGAAGCGTCGTACCGATTCCCGCACGCTGGGCGTCGGGCAGAACGTAGAGCTGCTCGATCCAACCATTGCCGTAGGCGATAACGCCAACCAGCCGTCTGTCGACAAGCGCGCCAAGAACCGTGTGTTCTCGCAGCAGATGTGTTCGCCAGTATTCCTCGTCTTCCTCAGGGGCGTGAAGATCGGGAAGGTGCGGCATCACGCTCCATAGTGCGATGCGCCGCACCATGGCAGCCTCATACATGTCCTTGGAACCCAGGGCTGTAACTTCGACAGCCATGGGATCAGGCCGTCGCAATATCCACGACGCCGCAATCGCCGGTCTCGGAAGCAAAAGCGAGCAGCTTGCCGTCCTTGCTCCAGCTCATACCGGTGATAGCGCCCTTGCCGGGGCGGCGCAGTAGCGCTTCCTTACTGTCGGCGAGGCGAACGGCAAGGATCATGCCGTCGATGAAGCCAATGGCGAGTATATCCTCGACCGGGTGGAATTTCACCGCAGTTGCCATGATGTTGGCGCGCGTGCCGAGCTCCAGTGGCGCCTTGCCCATCGGACCGTCCTTGCCCTGGAAGGGCCAGACGATGGCGGCAGGCGCACCGGAGGAGGCAAGCCACTTGCCCTTGGCGGACCAGGAGAGCGACTTCACCTTGGCCGGATAGCCGGTCATACGCATGTGGCGGGCTTCGGTGCCCGACTTGACGTCGAGCTTCCAGCCGTGAAGCGCATTTTCCTGCATTGATGTGACCAGGAAATTGCCGTCGGGCGAGAAGGTGACGCCGGTGTGGGCGCCCTTCCATTCGAGATCAACAGGCTTGGCGCTTGTGCCGACCCAATGCAGCGATACGCCGTTATAACGGGCTGCTGCGATGCGCAGGCCCTTGGGTGCGAAGGCGATGCCTTCGACCGTGCGCTCTTCGGGAAATTCCTTCGTCGTGCCATCGGTGAGGCGCACGAGCGTGCTCTTGCCATAGGAATAAGCGATCGCACCCTGCGGGCCGGCGGCGACTTGCGAAATCCACTTGCGCGGGGCCGAGGCAATTTCGCTGACGCCGCCGTCAGCGGTAATGCGCAGCACCTTGCCATCCTCGCCGCCCGAAATCAGGCTTTCGCTGTAGGGGTCGCGGATCGCTGTCAGCATGCCCTGATGGGCTTCGATCACCTTTTCGCCGCCATCGAGCCGGTGAAAGGTACCGTCGGCATTCGCGAAAAAGGGGACATCACCTAAAAATTCGACGGCCAGAACGTGGCCGTCGAGATCAAGCGGTGCAACTGTGGGCATCAGGCAGTCGCCTCGCACGCCTTGAAGGATTCTTCCAGCTTTGCGCGATCAAGGTCGCGGCCGATGAAGACGAGACGGCTTTCGTGCTTTTCGCCATCCTTCCACGGACGCTGGTGATCGCCTTCGATGATCATATGCACGCCCTGGACGACATAACGCTCGGCGTCCTCCTTGAAGGCGATGATGCCCTTGAGGCGCAGAATGTTCGGGCCCTGCGTCTGGGTGATCTTCTGGATCCAGGGGAAGAAGCGCTCCGGGTTCATCTCGCCGCCGCGCAGCGAAACGGACTGCACCGTTATGTCATGGATGGCCGACATCTCACCATGATGATGGTGGTGATGGTCGTGGTCATGATCGTGATGATGGTGGTCATGACCATGGTGATCATGATCGCAGTCCGGGCCGCAGACATGATCGTCATGGCCGTGCTCGAGGAAATGCGGATCGTTTTCCAGCGCGCGCTCGAGGTTGAAGGCGCCCTGGTTCAGAACGCGGGCAAGATCAACGCCGGAACGGCTTGTCTTGTAGACGCGAGCAGCGGGGTTGATGGCGTTCACGATGTCTTCGATCTGGGCCAGTTCTTCTGGCGTGACGAGATCGGTCTTGTTGATGATGACGACGTCGGCGAAGGCGATCTGGTCTTCGGCCTCGCGGCTGTCCTTCAGGCGCAGCGGCAGATGCTTGGCATCGACGAGGGCAACAACGGCGTCGAGTTCGGTCTTGGCGCGGACGTCATCATCCATGAAGAAGGTCTGGGCAACCGGAACCGGATCGGCGAGGCCGGTGGTTTCGACGATGATGCCGTCAAAACGGCCGGGACGGCGCATCAGGCCCTCGACGACGCGGATCAGGTCGCCTCGGACCGTGCAGCACACACAGCCATTGTTCATTTCGTAGATTTCTTCGTCGGATTCGACGATCAGGTCGTTGTCGATGCCGATCTCGCCGAACTCGTTGACGATGACTGCATATTTCTTGCCGTGGTTTTCGGAAAGGATGCGGTTGAGCAGTGTCGTCTTGCCGGCACCGAGATAACCGGTGAGCACGGTGACGGGGATGGGCTTCTGCTGTGTCTGGATCGCGTCGGTCATGAGAACCTCGAAAGTAGGATATTGACCCCGAGGGCAAAGTGCGGGGCCTGAATGGGTCGGTTTCATATAGGCGCTTGGAAGCGGCAGTTCAAAGGGTTTTGTATGTTATAAGATCACATTGCTTTCTATGCAAAGCCGCGCCTTCATCGCAGCGTTTCTGTGTCGAAAGCATCGACATCCTGCAGCAGCTCCACCAATCCGCTGACCGCATGGGCTATCAGCGCCTCACCCTTTTCTGCAGTCGCCTTTTTCGCATTGCCTGCAGCGCCTTGCGGGTTGAGATCGGACATCTTCCAGCCGAAGGCATGCGGGCCATAGGCGCGCAGGTGCTTGAAGCACCGGGCGAACTCTGTCTGGTTGGAAGGGAAGTCGGCAGCTTTCTCCATATCCACCCTGTCCGGATAGAGCGCCAGCATGACGGATGTTTCGATATCTCCGCCATGAATGTCTACAGCCTTTTCATCCGGCAAGATCACACCCTCCGGCAGGCCGAAGCGGGTCCAGCTCGTGGAGACGGCCAGCATGCTGAAGCGCACACGCGCTTCCGTGGCGACGATGGTCATCAGCGGCGAGTTGCCGCCATGGGCATTCAGCATCACGAATTTGCGGATACCGAGCTTCGAGAGGTTTTCAGCGATATCGAGCCAGCGCTTTACGGCTGTATCAAAAGGGAGCGTCTTCGTTCCTTCAACATCCATGTGCTCTAAGGAGTAGCCGACCGATTCGATGGGGAGTACGGTGACGGGCAAACCGGCCGGCAGGGCGGTTTTCAGCCTGTTGACGATGCCCTGCGCGATCAATGTGTCGGTTTCGAAGGGCAGATGGGGGCCGTGCTGTTCATGTGCGCCGAGTGGCAGGACCGCTATCCACCGGCGGCGTGCCTCCGGAGCGAGTGCCGGATCATTGTCCTCGAAACGGAACGACGGAACCAACATCGGCCTTGCCTCTTGTTTATGACGAGATGATGGGCAATGTCATAACCCAGCCTGGGCAGTGCTTAAAGATCAAAGGGATGGCAATGGGCAAGAAGCATAAGGACGGCAAGAAGCACAAGAAAAAGAAGGACCAGACCGAGTATACGCTTGTCGATCTTTCGCCGGCTCTGACGCAGGCTGCTCGCTCCATGCGTACGGTCCTGTCGCGCAACCTTCTTGAAAGTGGTCTCTATGCCGGCCAGGACGGGGTCATCACTTCCCTTGCCGAAAGCGATGGTATGACAGCCGGCGGGCTTGCCCAGAAGCTCGGTGTCAAGGCGCCCACCATGACCCGCACCATCGGCCGCATGGAGGCTCAGGGCTTCCTGGAACGCAAGCCTGACGCCGAAGACGCCCGCCTCACCAAGGTATACCTCACTGAACTCGGTCGTGGCAGCGTGCAGGCAATCGAGCTTGCGGCTTCCTCCTGCGACAAGCTGGCGACGCTTGATTTCTCCGAAAAGGAGATCCGCAATCTGGTGCGTCTGCTCAAGGCGATCGACGCCAATCTGCAGGCGGAGGCAGTGCATGTCGACGAAGATGAGGAAGACTGAAAATTTCCTCAAAAGGCGAATTGCCTGCGCCGCTTAAATCTTTTAATTAAACTTTTTAAGGCTGGCGTTGCACTGCGGCAGCCGTCGACCAGCTTCACGCGTTGCCTGGAGGAGGAGACGTGGTTCAGAAGATCAAGCTTTCGACGATTGCCGAAACACTCGGCATATCAACGGCGACCGTTTCCCTTGCCTTACGCGATAGTCCGCTGGTTGCCGGCAATACTCGCGAAAAGATCAAGGAACAGGCCCGCGCGCTCGGTTATATCTACAATCGCCGCGCCGCCAGCCTGCGGACGTCACGCTCCGGCATTATCGGCGTTGTCGTTCACGACATCATGAACCCGTTCTACGGGGAAATCCTGAAGGCGATCGAAAGCGAACTCGATCGCAGCCGCCACACCTTCATTCTCTCCAATCACTACGATTCCGTCGAGAAGCAGCGCACCTTCATCGAAACCCTGCTGCAGCTCGGTGGTGACGGGGTCATCATGTCGCCGGCGATCGGCACGCCGCCGGAGGATATCCAGCTCGCGGAAGAAAACGGCATGCCGGCGATCCTCGTCGCCCGTTCCATGGACAGCCAGGATGTGCCGACTTATCGCGGCGACGACAGCTACGGCATTTCGCTTGCCACCAACCACCTGATCGGCCTCGGCCATCGCACGATCGCGATGATCGGCGGTACGGACCAGACCTCGACCGGGCGCGACCGCTATCAGGGCTATGTCAATGCGCTGCGCAAGGCCGGCATCGAGGTCGATCCGAACCTGCGCATTCCCGGCCCGCGCTCGAAGCAGGGCGGTTTCGAGGCGGCGGTGCATTTCCTCTCCCTGCCGCAGAAGCCTACGGCGGCCGTCTGCTGGAACGATCTGGTCGCGATCGGTCTTATGAACGGCATAGCGCGTGCCGGCCTTGTGCCCGGCAGCGATATCTCGGTGACCGGCTATGACGATCTGGAGGAAGCCTCGATTGCCACGCCGGCACTGACCACCGTCTGGAACGGCCAGACAGAGGTTGGACGTCTTGCCGCCCGCGCCCTACTTGATCGACTTGCGGGCAGTCATGAGCCTGATGGCATCCATCTCATCAAGCCGGAAATGCGTATCCGCCAGTCCACAAGCCCTTATCGGCCGCGTTCCTGACCGCCGAAGCCAAGAGGAAAAGCCATGTCCCGCATTGCCGTTCTCGTTCCCGGGAAGATACATGATCGCGTTCTCGCCCAGCTGAAGGATCGTTTCGAGGTAGTAACTGTCGATCGCGACGAGACGCTGAAGCTCGATGCCGAGACGGCGAAACGTATTCGTGGAGTGGCGCTCAGCGGAGTTTTCCCGGCCGCCTGGTTCGAACAATTGCCGAATGTGGAGATCGTCGCCAGTTTCGGGGTGGGTTACGACGGCATCGATGCGAAGCTTGCAGGTTCGAAGGGCATCATCGTCACCAATACGCCCGACGTGCTGAACGACGAGGTGGCCGACACAGCCATTGCGCTTCTGCTTAACGCCATTCGCGAGTTGCCGAAGGCCGAGGCCTGGCTGCGGGGCGGCAACTGGAAGCCGGGTTCTGCCTATCCGCTGACGCGCTTTTCCCTGAAAGGCCGCCATGTCGGCCTCTATGGCCTTGGCCGCATCGGTCTTGAGATCGCCAAGCGCCTGGAACCCTTCAAGGTGAAGATCAGCTATCACACCCGCTCCCGCCATGCCGATGCGCCCTATGATTATCATCCGACGCTGAAGGGTCTTGCCGAGGCCGTCGACACGCTGATTGCGATCGTGCCGAAAACGCCGCAGACGCACCGTACGATCAACGCGGATGTTCTTTCAGCGCTCGGCCCTGATGGCATCGTCGTCAATGTCGGCCGAGGCTGGACGATGGATGAGGATGCGTTGATTGCTGCGCTCAATACAGGCACCATCGGTGGCGCCGGCCTCGATGTCTTCTATGACGAGCCGAACGTGCCGGCCGGTCTGCTTTCCGCACCGAATACGGTGCTGGTGCCGCATGTCGGCTCGGCCTCCATCCCGACGCGCAATGCGATGGCGGATCTGGTGGCGGAAAACCTCATCTCCTGGTTCGAGCAGGGCAAGCCGGTGACACCCGTGGCGGAAACCCCGGTCAAGCAATAGGCCGTTCCCCACTCCTTCCGTGAAGGCGGAGAGCGCGTTTCGCTTGTTCCTATTTTGCCGTTAGTCTTTTTCCTGTTTCCCACTTGGTCGACCGGGAAGGATTGGCTATGATTGGTTCCGGCCGCGTCCATTCCCAGCGGCCGTGATTTCATCGGCGGCATTTCGCCGTCTCAAGCTTACACATAGCGATTTGATCGGGGAGCGTCTGCTCCGCCCGGCGACTTTTCGTGCGGGCAGCCGGCGCCTCTGGAAGGAGGCAGAAATGGATTATCGCAAGCTCGGTCCCAGCGGGGCCATCGTCACCGCATATTGCCTGGGTACCATGACCTTCGGGAAGGAGTCCGACGAGGCGGCTTCCTTCAAGATGCTCGACGACTACTTCGCCTGGGGCGGCAATTTCATCGACACGGCAGACGTCTATAGCAACGGTGTATCGGAGGAGATCATCGGTCGCTGGCTGAAGGCGCGTCCGACGCAGGCAAAGCAGGCCGTCATCGCCACCAAGGGTCGCTTCCCAATGGGCGACGGGCCGAACGATATCGGCCTTTCCCGCCGCCACCTCAATCAGGCGCTGAACGACTCGCTGCGCCGCCTCGGCGTCGAGCATATCGATCTCTACCAGATGCATGCCTGGGATGCGCTGACACCGATCGAGGAGACGCTGCGATTCCTCGATGATGCCGTTCGCGCGGGCAAGATCGGTTACTACGGCTTCTCCAACTATGTCAGCTGGCACATTGCCAAGGCTTCCGAGATCGCCAAGGCACAGGGCTATACGCGCCCAGTGACGCTGCAGCCGCAGTATAACCTGCTGATGCGCGACATCGAGCTCGAGATCGTCGATGCCTGTCAGGATGCAGGCATGGGCCTGCTGCCCTGGTCGCCGCTCGGCGGYGGCTGGCTGACTGGCAAGTACAAGCGCGACGAGACGCCGACAGGTGCGACGCGCCTCGGCGAAAATCCCAATCGCGGCGGCGAGGCCTATGCTGCCCGCAACGCGCAGGAGCGGACCTGGGATATCATCAGCACCGTCGAGGAGATTGCCAAGGCACGCAGCGTCAGCATGGCGCAGGTGGCGCTTTCCTGGGTGGCCGCGCGCCCGGCCGTGACCTCGGTCATTCTCGGCGCACGCACATCCGAACAGCTCGCCGACAATCTCGCTGCGGCGGAATTCGTGCTTTCGGCGGAAGAGACGGCAAAGCTCAACGAAGTCAGCGCGCCGACGCCGGGGCAATATCCGTATGGTGCGAATGGCACCAACCAGCGTCACCGCAAGATCGAAGGCGGCCGCTGAGCCAATGAGTTGGAGATGAAGAAGGCCGCCGGAGCGATCCGGCGGCCTTTCCGTTTTCAGGCGATTGCTTGCGCCGGAAGCGATGGCAACTTACTGGCGGCGTAATCTCTGACGGCATCGCCGAAAGCGATAAAGAGCTTGTTCGAGGGCTTGTCGGTCTCGGCCCAGTATTCCGGGTGCCACTGTACGCCGACTGCGAAGGCCTTGGCGTCAATGACGGAGACGGCTTCGACCGTGCCGTCCTCTGCTGTAGCTTCGACCTGCAGGCGCGGGGCGGTCTTGGCGATCGCCTGGCGATGCAGCGAGTTGACGCGAATTTCGCCGGCGCCGATGATACCGGCGATGCAGGAGCCTTCCTTGACGAAGACGCTCTGGCGGATCGCATACATGCCGTCGCGATCTTTCACATCGGGTTTCCGGTGGTCCCAGATGCCGGGCTGGTCCTGGATTTCGCTCGCAAGCGAGCCGCCAAGCGCAACATTCAATTCCTGAATGCCGCGGCAGATGGCAAGAAGCGGGATGGCACGATCGATGGCGCGGCGGATCAGCGGCAGGCTCGTGGCGTCGCGGGCGGGATCAAAGGGGCCATCGGCTTCGGTGGCTTCGAGGCCGTAGAGCGAGGGGTGCACATTGCTTGCGGAGCCGGAAACCAGCACGCCGTCCACGCGATCGAGAATGGCATCTATGTCATAGCCTTCTTCAAAGGCAGGAATGATGAAGGCCATTACGCCGGCGGCATTCAGCGCCGCGCGCACATATTGATGCTGCACGGCATGCCAGGTTGCGCCATCAAGGCTGCGGATATCGGCGGGAATCGCAACGATCGGTTTCGTCATTTTTGCCCCGAAGAAAACAATATCGGACGTTTGTGCGGCCAGATCGACCGTGAAGTCAACGCTTGGATGCACGCGGTGGCCAAATTGCGGCGGTTCAAAAGTCCGGTGTTTAGTGGAAGTTGACTAAATAATTGATTTTAAAGTTTTCCAGCTCTTTCAAGTTTCAAACGCGACGATATTGGAATGTCGGTAAATACATCCAATATTGTTGGGGATCGTGTTGCCGAGTGTCATCCCTTGAATTACATTCCAGCCGATTTCTGCAACCTGTGTTCGTAATTTTCGTGCGGCTTGACCGTATCGTTAAGAGGACGGACCAAGAGGATTGACGGCATGTCGGAACCGAAGACGACGGCACTCGAGACGAAACCTGACTTCATGCCCTCGATCGCAGCCGGCGGCCCGCCCGCCGTCGTGACCGTCGTGCTTCCGCCGGAAAAGGCTGGCGATATCAGCGATCTAGCAGAGCGGTATCGGTTGGCGACGGCAGAGCCGCATACGCTTGTTACCTTCGGCCAGGAAGCTATCAGCAGTTTCGGTGCCAAGCTGGATACTATTCTCTCGCAGATTACCAACGCCCAGTCGCCGGTGCTTTTCGAGCTTTTCCGCACGATTCGCGAGGGTGTGAAGGATGCGGATCTGAAAGAGCTGGAGGCAAGCATCCGAGAGAAGCTGAAGGGAAGCTTTCTCGAACGTCTGCTGATGGCGGTCGGTCTTGGCGACCCTGCCAAACGGTTGAAGGCCGTGACGGATGAAGTGCGTGGCATGCTACAGAGCAAGGCGAAGTCGCTCAGCGATCTCATCAAGCCGATGGAAGCCCAGATTGATGAGGAAAGCGGCAAGCTCATTCTCGAAGTCTCGCGTATGAGCACCCTGGCGGAGGGATATCGCGATACGATCGTTTCGCTTGGGGTTTTCGTCGAGGCCGGCCGTCGCATCATCGCTGACGCAAGCAGGGATCTCGAACGACTGAAGCAAGAGGCGGTCTCGGGCGATCCGCTCAAGGTTCAGGAAGCTCGCGACTTCTCGCAGAAGCTGGATATCTTCCAGAACCGCGTGCTCGTTCTTGAAACGGCCTACGCCAAGGCGCCGACGGATCTCGACTCGATCGGCATTGCGCGGGGTGCGGCCCTTGCGACGCTCGCTGATACCGTCACCTCTGCCAATGCCGAATTCAACGACATCAAGTCGATCCTGATCAGGCTGCATGCGCTCTTCCAGATGCAGTCGATCCAGCAGATCAATGCTATGCGGCGTGAGCTGCGGGCCTCGCTGCAGCAGTATGGCTCGCAGGTGCTCGAAGATGTTTCGGTCAATGCGGTAAAGGCAGCCGGCGAAACCCGCCTTGCGGATGCCGATCTTGTGCTCGGTACCGCCCAGCGGCTGCGGGCGATCGCTGACAAGGTCGTTGCCGAAGGCGAGCGCAATAAGGAGCGCTATGCCGCCGCCCGCACCAAGCTTGAACAAGCACGCCAGATCGTGATTGCCCGCCCGATCTGAGACCTCAGGAGAAGACAGCGCATGGCAACCTTTAATCTCAACAAGGGTCAGTCGTTCCAGATCCAGAAAGAGATCCAGCTCGTTCATTCCGGACTGGTCTGGGATCCGCCGGAAGGCTCCGGCCCGGCCTTCGACCTCGATGTCCATTGTTTTGCGCTGGTTCATCCTGGTGGCGATTCAAACCGGGCGCGGCTCTACAATGACGGTTCGCATGCGCTGTGCTACGCGTTCGTGCGCAGCTCCAGCAATCCTGAGGGATCACTGTCCAAGAATGCCGACGGATCCTTCCAGACGGATGACGGCTCCATGTGGCATGAGCGCGACGACCGCACCGGACGTGGCGCTCTCACCAAGCCGGAGCCCGATGACGATGGTGATGACGATCATCATGGCGGCGGTCATCACGACGAGGGCTTTCGCGAGGAGTTCAAGATCGTGCTGGCGAAGCTGCCGCGAGAGATTTCCGAGCTCGCCGTCTGGGCAACGATCCACGATGCCGCTCGCAAGAAGCAGGATTTCGGCAAGGTCAAGAACGCCTATATTGAAGTCTGCGATGCCATGGACGATGAGCTCTGCCGCTATCAGCTGACGGCCGAATTTGCCGGCAAAACGACGATCCAGGTTGCGTCCTTCCTGAAGCAGGCGGACGGATCCTGGAAATTCTATGCCGTCGGCGCGGGATCGAATGCCGGGCTCGGCGATGTCATCCAGGCCTATCTCGGCTGAGCGGAGGCTCTGCTTGACCAGCGGCAAGGCAGATGAACCGCCGGAGAAAAAGCCGGGCGGATCACCCAGGGTGCTTTTCCCGGAAAGTGCCGCGCCTCAGGCTGTCGCCGCTCCGAAGGACGGAAATCAGCCGAAGATACTCTTCGGTGCGCCCCGTGCTCCCACGCCCAAGGGCGATCGCCCGCGGGTTCTAGCCGCTGGGGAGGTGAGGCAACGCATCTCCTGCGGCGTCGCCGACCTTCAGGGCATGGACGCGAACGCGACCGAGGCTGTCGCAAAAGCGGCCTTGCGGATCGTCGACAGCACCAATCTCGATGATCATTATTTCGATGATGTGGTCCGCTTTGGTGCTCCTCTGCAGACCGAGCACGGCAGACTGGCGGAAAGCGAACTCAAGATCGTCGGCAGTGAAGTTGTGGCAGAGGGGAGACGGTTTGCGGCCGAATTGTTGCAGTGCCTGATGGACCTCGATCCGGAAAGGGTGTTTGCTGTCCGCGGCGGTTTTCTCAATACCGTCAAGGCTCTCGCCGCGCCCCGTGATCCAGCCGGCCTTTTTTCTCGCCTCTATCCGGAGGTGCGGGCTTTGGCGACTGAACTTAATGCGCTTGCGCCCGAGATTGTCGCCGTTGCCAAGCAGGTACGCGCTGTCGGCAAGGCCTATAAGTCGCTCTCGAATAACCTTGCCGGGCATATTCTTGCCGGTCGATTCCTCGTCCACCACATCGACAGCCTTCAACTGCCCGACCGCGAGCGGCAGGCTCATTATGCCTCGCAGTCTGAAGCGCTGGAAACACGGACATCAAGCCTTTCGGCAACGAAGACGACCGTCGAGATGAGCATCTGGACCGTTGCGGCCGTCTCGCAGGAAATCGAAGCGCTCGCCCGCTTGGCCGAGGGCCTGCTGCAGGAAGACCTGCCTGCCTGGCATGCGGCATATTCCGCAGCCCTAACGGCAGCGCGAACCGCTCAATCGGCGGAGCAGGCAAGTACAAGGGTGCCGCTTCGCGACCTTCACACCCGCATTCTTGGAAAACTCAAACTGGAGAGGAATAGGCCGTGACGACATTCAAGCTACAGAAGCCGGAGGAAGAAGTTCGCCGCGTCGGCTTCGTTTTGCAGAAGCAGGGCATTCACGAGCGCATTCCGGCGCAGGTCGGCATCAATATCGATGTCTCGGGGTCCATGGGCGACCTTTTCAAATCCGGCGCTGTGCAGGCAGCGCTGGAGCGCATCCTTCCCGTCGCTCTCTATTTCGACGATGATGGCCATATCGATACCTGGGCTTTTTCCAACAAGCAGAATATGGCGTCGCTGACACCTGCCACGGCCAAGAATTACGAGGGCTACATTCAGCGCGAGATTGTCGGCAACAAGGATGTCCAGCCAATCCTGTGGGGTGGCACTGATTACGGTCCGGTCATCCGCTCGAACCTCATGACTTACGGGCTTATGGAGGAAGAAGGGGCAGGTGGCCTGCTCGGCATGATCTTCGGCATGCGGCGCGACGCCTTCGGTGAAGAAACGCGGTCGGGCATTCCGGCAATCAATTATTTCCTGACAGACGGGGAGAATTCCGACCGGGACGCGGCCTGGGACTTGCTGCAGAAGGCCGAACAGGCTGAATCGCAGATTTACTATGTCATGGTCGGTATCGGCGACGAGAAGTTTGAATTCCTGCGTAGCGCCGCGGAGCATTTCCCGAATGTCGGTTTCGTCAGCGTCAGGGATCTCGGAAAGTTCGTCGGCAGCGACGATGCCTACGAAAAACTGCTTCCGGCCGAACTCTGCACCTGGCTGAAACATGAGCATGACGACGAGGACGACGATCATCATTGATCCCGAAGGCAAGCCCGGTCGCTTCATCGCGGAAGCGGCCGGCACGATACAGCTAAGCTGCTGATTCCGATGGATGTGTGGCGTGTGCCACAGAAGCGTCGTGATCCCAAAGACTAATAGACTAAAGCTTGAAACGCTTCTTCCGCCATGCTTAGCTTTGCCATTACTGCGGGTAGGGGTGAGGATTGACCACGCAGTGCCATCTATACGGGAGGTTTTTGATGGATCGTCGTTCATTTATGAAGAAGGCGGGAACAGCCGGCGCCGGTGCCGTTGCCGCGACTGCTTTGGCAGCACCTGCAATTGCGCAGGAAAACCCGAAGATTGCCTGGCGTATGACCTCGTCGTTTCCGAAGAGCCTGGACACGATCTATGGCGGCGCCGAAGATATTGCCAAGCATGTTTCGGCTTCCACTGATGGTAATTTCACGATCCAGCCTTTCGCAGCCGGCGAAATCGTCCCCGGCCTGCAGGCCGTCGATGCGGTGGCGGCCGGTACTGTCGAGGCAGCCCACACCACCTCCTATTATTTCGTCGGCAAGGACCCGACCTACGCCATCGGAACTGCCATTCCGTTCGGACTGAACAGCCGCCTGACCAATGCCTGGTTTTACCAGGGCAACGGCAATACACTGATGAACGAATTCTATGCCACGCAGGGCATGTATGCCCTGCCGGCCGGCAATACCGGTGCGCAGATGGGCGGCTGGTTCCGCAAGGAAATCAATACGCTCGACGACCTCAAGGGCGTCAAGATGCGCATTGCCGGTCTCGCCGGTCGCGTCATGGAGAAGGTAGGCGTCATCCCGCAGCAGATCGCCGGCGGCGACATCTATCCGGCGCTGGAAAAGGGAACGATCGACGCGGCAGAATTCGTCGGCCCCTATGACGACCTGAAGCTCGGCTTCCACAAGGTGGCGAAGTACTACTATTACCCGGGCTGGTGGGAAGGCGGCCCGACGGTGCATGCCTTCTTCAACCTCGATAAGTGGAGCAGCCTGCCGAAGCACTATCAGGCAGCGCTCAACGACGCCTGCGCCTTCGCCAACACCAACATGCTGGCAAAATACGACACGAAGAACCCGAGCGCGCTGAAGCAGCTTGTTGCGGAAGGCGCAACGCTGCGGCCGTTCAGCCAGGAGATCATGGAGGCCTGCTTCCAGGCCGCGATGGGCATCTACGGCGAAATCTCAGGCACGAACCAATATTTCAAGAAGATCTACGATGACCAGACTGCTTTCAAGCGGGATGCCTATCTCTGGATGCAGCTTTCGGAATACACGTTCGATACGTTCATGATGATCCAGCAGCGCGCGGGCAAGATCTGAGGAGCCCCCGCCGCTAACATTGGTGGTTTACACGCACACGATACCAGAACCCCGGATTTCGATCCGGGGTTTTGCTTTTTTGCTGGCTATTTGGCAGGCGCCGGCGGCGCTCCCGGCAGGCCATTCAGCGGCGGCAGGGTCAGGCCCGGGATCTGCGGCGAGCCGTTGTTGCCGCCGAGCGGGGGCAGGCCGAGCTGACCGCCGAAGCCCGGGACTTCAATCTTGATCGAGTTCGGGTCGACCTTCGGGCCATGGTCCAGCCAGTAGGTCACCGATTGTGGCCAGAAGATCACGATCGCCACCAGGATCAGCTGCATGCCGACCCAGGGAAGCGCACCCATGTAAATATCCGAGGTCTTGACCTCGCGGCCGGCGATCGAGCGCAGGTAGAAGAGCGCGAAGCCAAAGGGCGGGTGCATGAAGCTCGTCTGCATGTTGACGCAGATCAGCACACCGAACCAGATCAGGTCGATGCCGAGATTGGAGGCGACCGGGGCGAGCATCGGGATGACGATGAAGGCGATCTCGAAGAAATCGAGGAAGAAGGCGAGCACGAAGATGAAGATGTTGACAAAGATCAGGAAGCCGACCGGGCCGCCGGGAATGCCCGATAGCATATGCTCGATCCAGCGCGAGCCGTCCATGCCCTGGAAGACCAGGCTGAAACAGGTGGAGCCGATAAGGATCATCACAACCATGGAAGTGATGTGCGTGGTCGATGTCATCGCCTCGCGGATCAGCGGCCAGGTGAGGCGCCGGTTCATGGCCGCGAGCGCCATGGCGCCGACGACGCCGAGCGCGCCGGCTTCCGTCGGCGTCGCAAGACCCATGAAGATCGTGCCGAGCACGAGGAAGATCAGCACGATCGAAGGCACCATGCCCATCAGCACCTTCATGAGCAGCGCCCAATTGAAGTCGCCGCGCACTTCCTTTGGCAGCGGCGGCATCGATTTTGGCCGGAAGATCGACAGCACCAGGATGAAGAGCACGAAGATCGCTACCTGCAGGATCGACGGGCCGATCGCGCCGCGATACATGTCGCCGACCGATTTGCCGAGCTGGTCGGCGAGAACGACGAGTACCAGCGAGGGCGGGATCACCTGGGTGATCGTGCCGGAGGCGGCGATGACGCCGGTAGCAAGGCGCGGATTGTAGCCGTAGCGCAGCATGATCGGCAGCGAAATCACACCCATGGTGATGACCGAGGCGGCCACCGTGCCGGTGATCGCGCCGAGCACGGCGCCGACAAGGATGACAGCATAGGCCAGGCCGCCGGGAACGCCACCGAAGAGCTTGCCGGTGCCTTCGAGCAGATCTTCGGCCAGCCCACAACGCTCTAGTATGGCGCCCATGAAGGTGAAGAAAGGGATCGCGAGCAGCAGATCGTTGGAGACGATGCCGAAGAAGCGCAGTGGCAGCGCCTGCAGGAAGACCTCTCCGAAATGCCCGGTCACAATGCCGATGATACCGAAGAAAAGGCCGACGGCGGCGAGCGAAAAGGCGACGGGGAAGCCGTAGAGCATGAAAATGACCATGCCCAGGAACATCGCCGGCGGGATGATACCGTAGTCAAACAAATTTGTTCCTCCAGGCGCGCGTTACTGCAGCGGCTTTTCGTATTTCGTATCGATCTCGATCGTGCCGGACAGCGCGGCGATCCTCTTGATCAATTCCGAAATGCCCTGAAGGGTCAGAAGCGCGAAGCCGGCAAAAAGCACCAGCTTCACAGGCCAGCGGATGAGGCCGCCGGCATTGGCGGAAACCTCGCCCTGCTGATAGGCGAGTAGGAAATAGGGCCAGCAGAGAATGGAAAGGAAGATGCAGGCCGGGATGAGGAAGACGATCAGGCCGACGATGTCGATCCACATCTTTGCCCTGTCAGAGACAGAGCCGTATATCAGATCGACCCGCACATGTTCGTTCTTGCGCAAGGTGTGCGAGGCGCCGAGCACGACGACGAAGGCGAAGAGATACCACTGGATCTCGAGCCAGCCATTTGAACTGTAGTTGAAAGCGTAGCGGACGACGGCGTTTCCGGCGCTGATCAGGCAGCAGAACAACACCATGTATTCGGATAGTTTGCCAATGAACTCGCTGATCGAGTCAATCAGCCGACTGACGGCCAGGAATACCGACATTCGCCTCCCCTTATTGTCTTGCCGTTTTCGGCAGTTCTCCCTCTGCAATCGGTGTAAACTAGGGTTTTTGAAATTGGAAGGATAAATGACCCGCCTTGGAGTATAGTCTTATGCGGCTAGACCCTGTGATCCCTTTGAAAAATTCTGGCAACTCAGGCGCGGATATTTTTTTCAAAAACCTCGCGAGAAAGCTGTATTATCGCGCCTTGGATGAGTAGCTCATCCTATGGTTTTAGAAAAATTGACCAAATGTTTGAACCGTTTGAAATCAATTTTTAAAGGGTTCGGTTTACATTTCCCGCGCACAGGGAAAGTATGGATGAAGCCACATAACCCGAACAGGGTCCCTAAGGATGTGTATCTGTCGTTTGTGAGTTCCCTCTCCGGGAACCGCATGACGCTTCTCGCTGGCGTCATTGTACACTCCGCCACTTTCCTTGCTGTTGCTGCTAAGACTGACTCTCCCGTCTATATATTCTTGGCTGTCGCCGTCATCATGGTGTTCTGCGCCCGCATGGCGATTTTCCGGCTGTTCGATAAGGTAGACAAGGAGAAGCTCTCCTTTGCCGAGATCGAGCGCTGGGAGAAGATTCTCGTGGTCGGCGCAGCCGGCATTACTACACTTCTTGGCATCGGCAGCGGCTATGCCATCTTTTTCACGCGTGATTCCTTTGCCGAGCTCGCCTGTATTGCAGTGACCATGGCGACGATGGTTTCGGTCGTCGGCCGCAACTACGGCTCGCGCATGGCGGTCGACCTGCAGACCTTCTCCTGCTGTCTGCCGATGATCATCTGCAGCGTCATGACGCTCGATTTCTACCGCGGCATCCTGTCAGTCTTCCTCATTCCGTTCTGGCTGACGACACGGGCCATGGCCACCGGCGTGCGCGAGTTCCTCTATGAGAACGTGATCGCACGCCGCGAGATCGCTTCGATTGCCGATCGCTTCGATACGGCACTGAACAACATGCCGCATGGCCTCGTCATGGTCGACGAGGAGAACCGGATCCAGGTCATCAATCGCAAGGCCTGCGAACTCTTGAAAATTGGCGTGCCGGACCGGCTGAAGGACCGCGATCTCGGCGCTGTGTTGCGTTACGGCGCACGCTACAGCTTCATGGACGCTTCGCAGCCGGAGCTGATCCTGCGGCAACTGACACAGGTGGCCGAAGGCAGCCTGTCGCGCACGCTCATTCATTTCCCTGAGGGACTGTCGCTGGAATTCTCGGCAAGCCGGCGCGCAGATGGCGGTGCGGTATTGATCTTCGAAGACGTTTCGAGCCGTGTGAAGGCCGAGCAGAAGATCCTGCATATGGTGCGCTTCGACGCGCTGACCGGCCTGCCGAACCGCGAATATTTCGGCCATCTCGTGCAGGATTATCTCGCCAGACATTCGAAGAAACGCGGTCCCCTCGGCTTTATGATCCTCGATATCGACGAGTTCAAGCATGTCAACGACATGCGCGGCCATGTGACCGGTGACCACCTGCTCTGCGCCATCGCCGTGCGGGTCAAGGAGATGGCCGGCAACGCCATCGTCGGCCGCCTGATGGGCGACCAATTCATCCTCTTCTTCCCGCATGCGCGTGACCGGCAGGTGTTGGATGCCGACATCCGCAAGCTGCATGCCGCGATCCAGGGTCAATATGAAGTCGATCAGGTGACCTTCCTCGTCTCGCTCAGTGCCGGGTACGCCGTCCTCGAGAGCGACGCCTTCGCCATGGACGAATGGAGCGTCAAGGCTGACCTTGCGCTGTTCGAAAGCAAGTCGCGCTTGAAGGGCGGCATCACCGGTTTCGAGCACGAAATGGACGGTCGCTATATCGAGCAGCAGAAGCTCAAAGCGGATCTGCGCGAGGCTGTGGCTGCAAATGCGCTGCACCTCGCCTTCCAGCCGATGTTCAAGGCTGATGGTACGCGCATCGAATGCGCCGAAGCACTGGCTCGCTGGGTGCATCCGGAAAAGGGCTCCATTCCGCCCGACGTCTTCATCCGCCTCGCTGAAGAGATGGGCATCATCTCGCAGATCACGCGTTTCGTGCTCTTCAAGGCCTGTGAAGAATGCATGAGCTGGCCGGATCATATCGCCGTTTCAGTCAACCTGTCGGCGCGCGACCTGCGTGACGCGGACATCCTGTCGGTCGTTGCGGACGCGCTGGCGTATTCCGGTCTTGAGGCATCGCGCCTGCATCTGGAAATCACCGAAAGCAGCCTGATCGACGAGCCGGCGGTCGTGCGCGCCATCCTCGCCGAATTGCGAAGCCGCGACATCACCATCGCCATCGACGATTTCGGCACCGGCTTCTCCAGCCTCAGCTATCTCGACACGCTGCCGCTCGACATCGTCAAGATCGACCGTTCCTTCGTGCGTAACATCGTTGAAGATACGCGCCGTCTGAAACTGTTGCGCGGCACGGTCCACCTTGCCCGCGAGCTCGGCCTCAAGATCGTCGTCGAGGGTGTCGAGACCCCGGAGCAACTGGCGCTTCTCAACAAGCACCGCAGCACGGATCTCGTACAGGGTTACGTCTTTTCCCCGCCAGTCCCCTCGAAGGAAATTGGCATCCTCTCCCACGCTCTCAACCGCCGCACGGCACCGCGTCGCCGCAGCAAGGTCGCCTGATCAGGGCGCTACCTGACGGTGTGACCACGGGCATACTCGCGGCCGTTAACCTTAATGATTCAAATACGTCCAAAATTCTTATCAAATCTTGCGCTTTACTGAATGTGGTATGATTAATGACCCGTTAACAACGGGGTGCATCTATGGCGTCTGTCCCTTTGAGTACGAGCGACTTTTCGAAAAAGGTTCTCGAAGTTCTTGATAATGTCGAATATCGCCGCGTCGAAAGCACTGAGGACATGGAAGGTGTCGAGCGGCTGCGCTACAAGGCCTACAAGGCGCACGACACGCTGGCGCTGGCCCCAAAGGGACTGCTCGACGACACGGATTTCGATAGCCATGCTCATGTTTTCGGGCTCTATTATTACGGCGAGCTGGTCAGCACGATCCGTATCCACCATGTGACACCGGAACATCGCGTCAGCCAGTCGGCCGGAGCCTTCCCGGAAGCAATCGATGCGCTTCTCGATGCCGGCCTCAGCTTGATCGATCCGGCGCGTTTTGCCGCCGATCCTGATCTGACCGCCGATCTGACCTGGATTCCCTACCTGACGCTGCGGCCAAGCATCGTCGCGGCCGCGCATTTCCGTGCACATCGGGTTCTGCAGTTCGTCCGCCCGCCGCATGCGGCATTCTACAAGCGTGTCTTCTATGCAGACACCGTCGTGCCGGGCCAGAAGGCCAAAAATTACGGGATCGACATGACGCTGATGGCGACCAACGTCGTCGAGGTCGGCCGCAAGCTTCTCACGCGTTTTCCCTTCTTCATTTCCAGCGCCAGCGAGCAGCGGATGATGTTCGCGCGCGGCCCGGAAAACACGCGGCCTTCGCTCACCATCGTTCCCACCGCCCGTTTCGTGCCGGAAGGCCAGCTCGGAACGGATCTGCCGCTTTGATTCTTCCATAGGGAACGCCCTCTCCACATCAGGAGAAGGGCGTTCCTGCGGCATTCTCATGCATTGCGCTTTCTCCCGTCATTGTGTAATCCCTGCGGGTGGGGATTTGCCTCGCCGAGGCGAGGGAATCAGGCAGCGCTAAGGCATTTCAGGGAGACGATATTCATGGCCGAACATCATACCGGACCGGTCGAGACCGGCGCGCCGATGGACTACAAGGAACATGAAAAGACCTACAACATGTTCATTGCCGGCACGAAATACGGCTCGATGCTTCTGATCGCCCTGATGCTTGCCATGGCTGCCGGTTTCTTCGGCGGCGCCGGTTTCCTCGGCGGCATCCTCGTCTTCCTCATCATCCTCGTTGCCGGCATCTTCCTGCTCCGCTAAGCGCGGCCTGCGGGAAGACACGGTCTTCCGAACTTTGTGATGTAGATGCTTGGCCCGTGCAGGCAAGCAGCCTGCCACGGCCCAGCTGACCCGGAGGAGGGGGCAGTTGGCCAATATCGTTTTCGTAGCAAAGGAAATCACGGGCGATGAGACGCGCGTTGCCGCGTCTGTCGAAACCGTGAAAAAGATAAAGTCGCTCGGCTTCGATGTCATCGTCGAAGCGGGCGCGGGGGCACTTTCTCGCATTCCGGATAGTGAGTTCGAGGCCGTGGGCGCCGCAATCGGCACGTTCGCAGATGCCGCGTCCGCCGATGTGGTCCTCAAGGTCCGCCGGCCGAGCGAAAGCGAAATTTCCGGCTATAAGACCGGTGCCGTCGTCATTGCCATCATGGATCCCTATGGCAATGACGAGGCGGTCGCCGCGATGGCCCGCGCCGGTCTTTCCGCCTTCGCCATGGAGCTGATGCCGCGCATCACCCGTGCGCAGTCGATGGATGTGCTTTCGTCGCAGGCCAATCTTGCAGGCTATCAGGCGGTCATCGAGGCAGCAGTCGTCTATGACCGCGCCATGCCGATGATGATGACGGCAGCGGGTACTATTCCTGCCGCTAAGGTTTTCGTCATGGGTGCGGGCGTTGCCGGCCTCCAGGCGATTGCGACGGCGCGCCGTCTCGGTGCCGCCGTTTCGGCAACCGATGTCCGCCCCGCAGCGAAGGAACAGGTTGCATCTCTCGGCGCGAAGTTCATCGCTGTCGAGGATGACGAGTTCAAGGCGGCGGAAACGGCCGGCGGCTATGCCAAGGAAATGTCGGCCGACTATCAGGCGAAGCAGGCTGCGCTCGTGACCGAGCACATCGCCAAGCAGGACATCGTCATTACCACGGCTCTCATTCCCGGCCGTCCGGCGCCGCGGCTCGTCTCGCGCACCATGCTGGCCTCGATGAAGCCGGGGGCGGTTGCTGTCGATCTCGCAGTCGAGCGGGGCGGCAATATTGAAGGTGTGGTTACAGGGCAGGTCGCCGATGTCGAAGGTGTGAAGGTGATCGGCTTTCCGAACATGGCGGGCCGTGTGGCGGCCAGCGCCTCAGCGCTTTACGCCAAGAACCTCGTCACCTTCCTGGAGACGATGGTGAGCAAGGAAACGAAATCGGTCGTGCTCAACCTCGAGGACGAGCTCATCAGGGCGACTATGCTGACCTATGCGGGGGATGTCGTGCATCCGGCATTCGGCGGCGCCAAGAAGGGGGATAACTGATGGCCAGTGAAGCAATGGACAAGGCTCTGGAGCAGCTCGACCAGGCCGTCACCGCGGTCATCACCGCTGCTGCCCAGGCGCCTGAAGCGGCAAGTGCCGCCACCGGCGGTGCGATCGATCCCTTCGTTTTCCAGTTCGCGATCTTCGTGCTGTCGATCTTCGTCGGCTACTACGTCGTCTGGTCGGTAACGCCGGCGCTGCATACGCCGCTGATGGCCGTTACCAACGCGATCTCCTCGGTCATCGTCGTCGGTGCGCTGCTTGCCGTCGGCATTTCGACCAGCGGTCTTGCGACCGGCTTCGGTTTCGTTGCGCTCGTGCTCGTCTCCGTGAATATCTTCGGCGGCTTCCTCGTCACGCAGCGCATGCTGGCGATGTACCGCAAGAAGGACAAGTGAGGGGCCGATGACCAATCTTGCAGCCTTCCTCTATCTCGTCTCCGGCGTTCTCTTCATCCTTGCGTTGCGGGGGCTCTCGCATCCGGCGACTAGCCGCAAGGGCAATCTCTACGGCATGATCGGCATGGGGATTGCCATCCTCACGACGCTGGTGCTGGCGACGCCTGACTTCGGCGGCTTCGTGCTCATCATTCTCGGTCTTGCCATCGGCGGCAGCGCCGGCGCCTATATTGCCCGCACCATTGCCATGACCTCGATGCCGCAGCTCGTTGCCGGCTTCCATTCGCTGGTTGGTCTTGCCGCGGTTCTGGTCGCGGCATCGGCGCTCTATACGCCTGATGCTTTCGGTATCGGCGAGATTGGCCAGATCCATACGGAAGCACGCATCGAAATGGCGATCGGTGTGGCGATCGGCGCGCTGACCTTCACCGGCTCGATCATCGCCTTCCTGAAGCTCGATGGGCGCATGTCCGGCAAGCCGATCCTTTTGCCCTTCCGCCACCTGATCAACATCGCCCTCGCTGTCCTGATCGTGCTCTTCATCATCGGTCTGGCGGTGACTGAGAGCCACCTGGATTTCTGGGCGGTCGTTGCGCTCTCGCTGTTACTCGGCATCCTGCTGATCGTGCCGATCGGCGGCGCAGACATGCCTGTCGTCGTGTCGATGCTGAATTCCTATTCGGGTTGGGCTGCCGCCGGCATCGGCTTCACGCTCGGCAATCTGGCGCTTATCATTACCGGTGCGCTGGTCGGCTCATCGGGTGCGATCCTGTCCTACATCATGTGCAAGGGCATGAACCGCTCTTTCCTTTCCGTCATCCTCGGCGGTTTCGGCGGCGAGATGGCAGGCGGCGCGGCGGATACGTCGGAGAAGATCGTCAAGCTCGGCTCGGCTGAGGATGCGGCCTACCTGATGGCGAATGCCTCCAAGGTCATCATCGTGCCGGGCTACGGCATGGCGGTGGCGCAGGCACAACATGCGTTGCGCGAACTCGCCGACAATCTCAAGAAGAACGGCGTGGAAGTAAAGTATGCGATTCATCCGGTCGCCGGCCGCATGCCGGGTCATATGAACGTGCTGCTTGCCGAGGCCAATGTGTCCTATGACGAAGTCTTCGAGCTTGAGGACATCAACTCGGAATTCGCCCAGGCCGATGTCGCTTATGTCATTGGCGCCAATGACGTCACCAACCCGGCGGCGCGCGACGACAAGTCCTCGCCGATCTACGGCATGCCGATCCTTGACGTCGACAAGGCCAAAACATGCCTCTTCGTCAAGCGTTCGCTCGGCTCGGGTTACGCCGGCATCGACAACACGCTGTTCTACAAGGACGGCACGATGATGCTGCTCGGGGACGCCAAGAAGGTGACCGAAGAGATCAACAAGGCAATCGCCCACTAACCGAAAAAGCCCGCTTCGGCAGGCTTTTCTTTTATCGGTGCATTGTCAGATCTCGCCCGGCACCAGCGTCATCTTCTCGACACCGATGGCGAGATTGAGACCTTCTTGCGCCTGCAGGTTCAGCGGCTGCAGCATGAAGGCCTTGTCGGTGCCACCGGCAATGACTTTGGCACCTCCACCGGCGCCGAGGCTGGCATCTGCGCCGATGCCGTAATATTCGCCGGCGAGTGCGAAATCAGGCATGTTGGTGCCGGTCTTGGCGAGCACCTGCCAGATCATCACGCTCTTGCCGGTCTGGCCGATATCGATGCCGAATTTCTCGATCTTGCCGGCATAGACCGCCTTAGGGCCACCGGAAGCCGGCGTATAGGTGCAGATTAGGTTTTTCTCAGAAGTGACGATCAGTCCCTGACCGCCATCCGATCCGCAGACGAGCCGGCCAAGCGACATATAGTCGGCTGCTGCGGCCGAGCTGGCCCAAGTCGCAGCCGAAACGATTGCAGCGGCAATCATGGTTTGCTTGAACATGGTCCTTCTCCTTTTGAATGACCTGTTCGAAACGGGCGATTGCAGTGATTGTTCCGGTCGCGCTACTCGCGCTCCATCGTCCCACGCTGGGCTGTGAGGGTCCAGACGAGACCTTCCGGATGGAAGTCGACATCGACCTTGCCCCGGAAAGCGGAGGCGGCATGCGCCTTGATGACGGTGGTCCCGAAACCGGTGCGCGACGGCGGGCTGACGGACGGGCCACCGCTTTCAGTCCAGGTGAAACGCAACATGTTGTCCTCTGCTGGCTGCCATTCGAAGCGCACACTGCCCTGTGGCACGGAGAGCGCTCCGTACTTCACCGAATTGGTGGCGAGTTCATGCAGCGCCAGGCCGAGATTCTGCACGGCATCGGGCTTGAGGATGAAATCCATGCCCTCGATTTTCACCTGCTCGCGAGCCTGTGGAAAGGCCTGGAGATGAATATCGATGACGCGATGCAGCGAGACGCCGGACCATTGCTCGCCCGTCAGAAGCTCGATCGAGCGCACGAGTCCTTCAAGGCGGTGAGCGACGGCCAGCCGGAATGTCTCGACGCTGTCGGCCTGCTTGGAGAGCTGGCGCATCATTGCGAGAACAAGCGTCAGCAGGTTCTTGGTGCGATGAACCAGCTCATGCATGACGAAGCGCAGCCGGTCTTCGCTCTGGCTACGGTCGAAAGAGGCATTGGAAAGCGCAATCGCCACCTGGTTGGCCTCGATGACACTGGTTTCGACGGGGGAGACGATATGGCCTTCGCCGAGCCGGTTCGCCATGTCTGCTATTTCGCGGATCGTCGAGCGGACCTGCCGGGCAACGGCATAGGTGGCAAGTACGGCAACGAGCAGCAGCACAAGGCCGCCGATCAGTAGGAAGCGCCAGGTGCTGAGGATCGGTGCCTGGGCGGTGGCGATCGGCCCCCATACCACGGTCTTCCAGGACCAGCCGGGAATCTGCGCATAGCCCAACAGGGCGTGCGGGAGGATATCGCTGTCTTCGAAAACGCCGCTGGATGCAACGAGCGAAGGCAGGATGCGCGGGTCGAAGGGTTCGCCAGGCTGCAGATTGGCAGGGCCGCGGCTCGCCACGACATGACCACCCTGATCGATGACCGCCGCTGACCAGCCGGAGGCAAGGCCCTCTGTCGTGACTAGCTTTGCAAGATCGGTGGCATTCTGGGTGATGATCAATGCGGCGACAGGATCCTCGTCACGCGGCAGCGTGACGTTATAGACCCACATGCCGCTCGTCGCGCCCATGAAGACGTCGGAGGCTTCGATCCGGCCGGACTTCATCGCGGCTTCCAAAGCCGCGATGTTCGTCGTCTTGCCGAGCGGCGTGCCGAAGGCGCGACGGGTATTCAGAAATTGCTGCCCGGCTCTGTCGACCGCGATCACATAGAGCGTATCGCCGCGCAGCGCTGTTTCCGTGCGATTGTAGAAAGACTCATAGTCGCCGCTCTCCAGCTCCGGCGAGGAGGACAGCAGCCGAAGCGTCGTTGCCATATCCTGAAGCTGGCGGTCGATGGTGCGTGAGAGGGCGAGCGCATCCTGCGCGGTTTCGCGCTTGAGCGTAGACCGCTGATTGTCTTCCAGCTGCATGAGAAGAAGGGCAACGAAGGCAAAGATCGGCAGTGCAATCGCCACGGCCATGGCGATAAGATATGTTCCGATGGAAGCTTTCGGAAAAAGACGTACGGCGAACCTCATCGATACCGCCCCCGAACTGCCGGGACTGGATGCTGGGGAAGCTCGGTTTCGCAGAGTCTAACGAAAGCAAGAATCCGCATCGCTCGCAAACGCCCCTTACATTTCGTACCGCCCAATAGCCCGCTATCAAAGCGGGGTCATGTTAGGGGGCGGGGCATTTGGTTGCAACCTACTAAAATAGTCAGGTGCAAAATCGTCAATTTTTTAAGGACTATCCTTCGTCGGTGAAGCGCTGCAACCGGAAGGGCGCGAGGCTTTCGTCACTCTTACCTGACAGAAGCTCGTCGGCAGCAAGCATGCCCGCAAGCGGGGCAAGCGTGACACCGGAGTGCATGACCGTGGCATAGAGACCCGGCAGGCCAGCATTGCCGATGATGGGAAAACCATCAGCCGGTGTCGGGCGATAGCCGACCGTGAAGAAATCAAGCTTCAGATCGGCATTGTCTATGATCATCGCTTTTACGCGTGCGAAGAGTTCCGCTGCACTTGCCTGATGATCTTCACCGGGATTGCCGCCACCGAAATCCGAGCCGGCGATGATACGGCCTTCCGCCGTCTGGCGCATATGCAGCTGCGGTGTCATGACGAGGCCGTTCAACCGCTTCGAGACAGGACGGGAGTGCACGATCAGGCCAGCTGGTGCAGACAGCGGCAATGTGATCCCCGCTGAGGCGGCGATCGGAACTGCGCCTGCACCTGCGGCCAGCACGACGTGATCGGCTTCGAGCATGCCTTCCGACGTTACGACCCCGACGATTCGTCCAGCACTCTGCAACAGACCGTTGACCGTGGCATGAACGAACGTCGCACCATGTGCTTCGGCATCAGCAAGCATCAAACGTGCGGCGGCAACAGGCTCCACCGCACCTTCTTCTGCGACATAGAGGGCGAAATCCGGATATTCGCCAAGGCCGGGTTCGAGCAGAGCGCTTTCTTCCCGGTTCAGCCGGCTGATACCGTAGCCCCAGCGGCCATGTTCATCGGCATAGGCTTCGAGATCGGCCGCCGGCATATCCCAGCAGAGGCTGCCGCACCAGGCGAGCGGCAGGCCGGGTAGTTCCCGTGCCAGTCGCTTCCATTCGGCCATCGCCCGACGGCGAAGATGGAAATAGAATTCGGGATTGCCCCAGCTTGCATTGATCCAGGCAAAAGAGCAGGGTGTCGCCACGCCGCCGAGTTCTTCGCCAACGACGGTGACTGCTGCACCCTTGTGTGTGAGATGCCAGGCAATCGAGGCGCCGATAATGCCGGCGCCGACGACAATCACATGCGGTTTCGCTGTCATCGTCGTCACCTCTTCCCGTTATCCGTCAGCCGGTGGTGCCGCCGACGCGGGCAAGTCCGTCCCGGGCCGGCTGGTATTTCGGATCGAGGCCAACAGCGTGGCGGTAGGAGCGGATGGCCTTGTCCTTCTCGCCGCGGCGCTCGTAGACGAGAGCCTGGTTTGCCCAGGATTCGGCGAGGTTGCCGTTGAGCTCGATCGCGTGGTTGAAGTCGGCGAATGCGTTGTCGTTGTCGTTCAGCGCGATATAGGAAATGCCGCGGCCATTATAGGGCTCGGGCGAGTTCGGCGACAGCGAGATCGCCTTGGAGAAGTCGTCGATCGCCTTATCCTGCTGATTACGCTTCTGATAGATCAGGCCGCGATTGTGATAGGCGCGACCATCGGTCGTGCCGAGCTGAATCGCTTTTGAGAAATCGTTGAAGGCCTGATCGTCCTGGCCGGCCATGCGATAGACATTGCCGCGACCGATATAGGCGACGTCATAGCTCGGATTGATCTGCAGGGCGGCGTTGTAATCGGCGATTGCCTGCGGCTGCTGACCCATGTTGCGGTAGACCAGCGCGCGGTTGGCATAGGCCTGGAAGAAGCGCGGGTTGATCTGCAGCGCGGTGTTGAAGTCGTCGAGCGCCTTGCGGAATTCGCCGGCGCGGCCATAGGCTGAGCCGCGAACGTTATAGCCTTCCGGATCGCGCGGATTGGCGTTGATGACGCCGGTCAGCGAAGCGATGTTTTCCTGCGAGCCCTGTGCCTTGTCGATGCGGATCACGGCATCCGAGGTGTTGGTCGTTTCACAACCGGCAAGGCCGAGCGCGGCGGCGAGCGCCAGCGAGACAAGCATGACCGATTTCTGCGAACGCAAAGAGCGGGACGGATTGAAGGTTATTACAGCCATTCGGGCTCGCTTTCCCCATGCATCATATCCGGACAAGCGGATATGCAATCTTCAGCGGCAAAAAATTAAAAAGGCGGCGGCGACACTGATCGCCCCCGCCACACATGCACCTGAAAACGTCGAAAAAACGACGGCACCGCCTCAGCGTGCTGCAACCAGACCTTCGCGCTGAGCGCGCTTGCGGGCCAGCTTGCGAACACGACGAACAGCCTCGGCCTTCTCGCGAGCACGCTTCTGCGACGGCTTTTCGTAGTAGTCGCGCATCTTCATTTCGCGAAAAATACCTTCGCGCTGCATCTTCTTCTTGAGAGCGCGGAGAGCCTGGTCAACATTGTTATCGCGGACAAGTACCTGCACGAGAATCACGTTCCTTTGGTTTGCTTAATGCCGAAAGGCGGCGCAGCGCCTGGGGCAAAAAAATAACGTTCGCGCGGCCGCGGCCTTGCGATTGGTGTTGCGAAATATCAGATCGACGGAATGAAGTCCAGACGGGATATGCGATCGGTTGGAAAAATCCCGCCCATGCCTCTACGGAGCTAGGAGCGTGGCTTCTCGGGTTTCGTTTCGTCCAGAGCTGCGATCGCTTCTTTCAGCGCGGCGATAACACGGGAGCGATCCGCCGGCTCAAGCCGAGCCGTGTCCAGATGCAGGTCCAGTCCGGCCAGATGTTCGCTGAGAATGCGGCTCTTGTGATCGGCGCCGAGCATCAGCCCGTCCACGGCGTAGGGTACGATCTCCCGCTGGATACCCTTCATGGTGATCGGCGGCAAAGGATGGGCATCRACRATATCTTTCACCAGCGCATAGGTTTCGTAGCTGATGACGATCTCCCCGCCCTGGGCGATCGATTGCAGGCGTGCGGCGAGGTTCGCTTCGGCACCGATGATCGTATAGTCCATGCGGTCACTGCTGCCGAAATTGCCGACGTTGCAATAGCCGCTATTGATTCCCATGCGCACCACGAAGGGCTCCTCCGTGCCGTTCCGGCGCCATCTCTCCTTCAGTTCGCCGAGCCGGCGTTGCATGTCGACTGCCATGCGCAGGCAAGCCTTGGCATCTTCTTCGGCTCCCTTGGTTTCCGGATCGCCGAAGAAGACCAGCATGGCATCGCCAATGAACTTGTCTACCGTGCCGCCATGTTTGAGCGCGATCGTGGACATTTCGGTCAGATATTCATTCAGCATTTCCGTCAGCGCTTCCGGCTGCAGACGCTCGGTCGTGGCGGTGAAATCCTTGATGTCGGAGAAGAAGATCGTCAGGCGCTTTCGCTCGGTATGGACGACCACATCCTTCTGGCCGCTGAAGATGCTCTTGTAGATCTGCGGTGAGAGATAGCGGGAAATCTTCAGGGAAACGCTGGCGAGGAATTCGTTAGCTGCTTCAAGATCGCGGTTGGCACTGTGGATGACGCGCGTCTGCTGACGCTGCAGAACAATGAAGCTGATGCCGATGATGGCGACGAAGAAGAAATAGCAGAGCAGATATTTGAAGGCGAGAACGTTGCTCGCATAGGGCTGGCGGATGATGACTTCCTGAATGCCGCGCACATCGCCTACCTTCCAATCCCTGTTCGGGCTTTCAGGATGAGTGTTGTGACAGGCGACGCAAGCCTGGCCCATGATCACAGGCGTGATAAGCCGCAGCGTATCGGTAAGTCCGACGCGGGTGAGGTCGGTCAGTGTTTGGCTGGAATTGGCGCGCAAGGATGCGAGTGAGGCCGTTTCGAAATTGTCGAGATCGTGAGGCGCGCGATTCTTGAAGGGCAGGTCAGAGAGGAAGCGGTAGGTGATGTTGGCCTGCTGCTCCTTGATGACGTCGCCGAGTTCCAGTGAAAGCGTGGCGGGTAGCGGAATGGCGCCTGGAATATTGGCATAGTTGTGTGAGACGACCGTGCCGCTGACATCGCCCGCCTGATGGGCGGCGAGCACTCTGCCGACGACATTCGCTGAATAATAGGAGCGTATGCTGGTGACGAGCGAACTCATGTCCCGCGCCTGCCGGCGCAGCGCACTTTCGGAGAGGTCGCTGATATCAAGCCAGACGGCGAGCGGCAGCCCGGCCAGCATCGCCAGCACGACGGCGATCAGCCAATAGCCGCTTCTGCGGGCGGCAGAGGCCGAGTTTTCCGCAGTTCTTGCCGTGGTCTCTCCTTGCGGATCTGCCATGGCTCATCCCTTCGACAATGATCGAATTGTTAAATCCCCTGAAGGAGAAAAACATTTCGTCGCATGCGCGGCAAGGCCGAAGCTGGAAAGTCTGGCCGCAACGGTTGGCCAAATCTGGAAGTAATTGCTTACTGTGTTGCTGTTACACCGGAGCGAAAATGCTTGGGCGGAACCGACAGCCATATTTCACACGGTTTTTCAGCTTCTGAGCATGAACGAATAGTCTTTGGCGTCAAACAAGCGTAGCTTGCCGGCGGACAGGAAAGCTTTGGTGCGCTTGTAAGGGACTTCGACGGAAGCATGACGCGTTTGCAGCAGATCGGTGTCCTGATCGGCCTCGTCATCGTGGCTGCACTCACGATGTTCCGAGCAAGCGATCCGCCGGTGCTCAGGCAGGTCCGCGACGTTACCTTCGACGAATATCAGCGCCTTGTGCCGCGCAGCTTTGAGGCCGTGCCCGTCAGAGTCGTCGATATCGACGAGGCTTCCCTGCGGGAGTTCGGCCAGTGGCCTTGGCCCCGCGACAGGCTGGCAATGCTGGTCCAGCGTCTCTCGGATATGGGAGCGGCGGCCATCGCCTTCGATGTCATCTTTGCCGAGCCCGACCGGATGTCGCCGCGCAATGTCATCCAGGAGGTGGAGGGCGTCGATCCAGCGCTTGCGGCGCAATTGCCTGACAATGACGAGATATTCGCGCAATCGATCGAAGGAAAGCCAGTCGTTCTCGGCTTCGGGCTTTCCAACGAAGGCAACTACAAGCCGCCGGTAAAAGCCGGTTTTGCCTTTATCGGCGAGAGTCCGCTGTCGGCACCTCCGCATCTTGGTGCTTCGACGCCGCTCCGGCCGGGGCTGGAGGCGAATGCCGCAGGGCTTGGCCATGTCAGTCTCAATCCCGGCAGCTCGTCATCGGTGGTACGCGCAGTGCCGCTGTTCCTTAGCGACGGAGAGCAGTTTTATCCCAATCTTGCGATCGAAGCGTTGCGGGTCGCGCAGGGTGCCTCGACCTATGTGCTGGCCGGCGCACCCGACCGGGCAGGGATCATCACCTCTGCAAAGATCGGCGATTTCATCATTCCGCTGACGGCTGCCGGAGAGATCTGGCTTTATGTGACGCCGAACCGGGCAGAGCGCTATATCTCGGCCGGAAAGGTCCTTGCTGCCGGTGGAGCGGCCGCTGATGTCGCTGCCCAGGTCGAAGGCAGCATCATCTTCATCGGCACCTCTGCTGTCGGGCTGCAGGACATTCGCGCCACCGCTCTCGGAGAAAATGTGCCGGGTGTTTCGCTGCAGGCACAGACTGTCGAGCAGATCCTTTCGGGACGCTACTTGTCGCGGCCGGACTGGGCCGACGGGCTGGAGATCCTGTCTATTGCCGTGGTTGGCTTCCTGCTCGTCATCATAACGACCTTCGTCAGTCCGGCCGTGGCGCTGGTCTGTGGCCTGGCGATCACCGCGATGGCGCTTGCCGCTTCGTGGCTGTGCTTTCTTTATGCCGGTCTGCTGTTCGATCCGCTGGCGCCTATTATCAGCGGCTCCATCACGCATTTCGCGGCAACATCGTTCCGCATCCTCGTCATCGACAGGGAGCGGCGGGAGGTGCGGCGCGCCTTCGGCCATTACCTCTCGCCTTCGCTGCTCCACAGGATCGAGCATACGCCCGATGCGCTGAAGCTCGGCGGGGACGAGCGCGAACTGACCATGATGTTCGTCGATGTGCGCAATTTCACCGAGATCAGTGAAAGGCTGACTCCGACCGCCGTCGTCCAGTTTCTCAATACGCTGCTCGATGCTCTGAGCCGTCATGTTGTCGGGAACGAGGGAACGCTCGACAAATTCATCGGCGATTCCATCATGGCATTCTGGAATGCGCCGGTCGATGTTTCGGATCATGCGGCAAAGGCGCTGCGGGCGGCGCTCGCCATGCGGGAGACCCTAGCTGAGCTCAATGCTCATGACGCCTTCGGTTTCGGCAGCGCTCAGCAGGTGAGAATCGGCATCGGCATCCATACCGGTCTCGCCTGTGTCGGCAACATGGGCGCGAAGACACGCTTCAACTATTCGGCGGTGGGCGACGCGGTGAATGTCGCGGCGCGCATCGAATCCTGCTGCAAGGACGTCGGCTTCGATATCCTGATCTCCGGCACCACTGCACGGGCGCAAAGCGGGGCGGCGCTCTTGGAGGCAGGAGCCATTCCGCTCAAAGGAAAGAGCAGCCGAACGCAGATCTTTGCCGTGGTCGGCGATGAGAAGGTCGCTGCCTCGCCGGAATTCGGCGCGCTGCATCTCGTCCATGAGGAGGTAATGGGGGCCTTGCGCGAGCGTTCGAGGAACAGCCGCAAGCTGATCGGTGGGGCAAAACTCACCGGGGTACAGGTCCTGGCCGGCCTCACGGAATTCTATGAGCGGATATCGGCCAGGAACGATCATTTTCGGGAGGATATCGGCCTGCCGGAACAGCAGTCCGTCGAATAGTCAGTCAGCGGTTGCGGTCCCGATTTCCGTTTCCGCCCCAGCCTCGATTTCGGTTCTGATCCCGATTGTGGCTACGGTCACGATCCCGATCTCTTCCCCCGCTCTGGTCATTGCCGGCAGTTTGATTTTCGCCTCCGCTTCTTTCCTGCGTGCTCGGTCTGTCCTGATGGCTGCGGTCCTGGTGACTATCTGCCCCTTCCGTGCGGCTCGGCCTGTCAGGTGCGTCGTGCCGGTCCGGGCGACCGAACCCTTCGTGCCGGTCCGGCCTTCCATGATCGCCATGGTGGTCGTCTCTATCGTGCTTGTCCCTCCAGCCATGCCCGTCGTGTTTGTCATGCCAGTCGCGCTCCGGCTTATCATGGTGGGGTTTATCATGGTGGGGCCTGTCATGATGCGGCTTGTCGTGATGCGGTTTTTCCGGCCGCTGCGTCGGCGGAGCATCCTGCTTCTGTGGTTGCTGCTGGGGCTGTGGATCCGGATCTCGCGGTCGGGGTGTCTGGCGAAGCCGGTCTTTGCGCTCAGGGTCGACCGAGGCCATCCGGCAGCCGCCAAGTAGACCGAGGCCGCCCGTTAAACTCTGATTGCCAGAGAGGAAGGGAAGGGCGCGCTGGTTGCCCAGCCTCTGCAGCACGCTGCGGTTGACAGGCTGAGCATCCGTCATGTTGCCGTTCGGCCGCGCAATGACGCAATCRCAACGCTGCTGCAATTGCCGGCAGCCGCCAGGACCGCAAAAGGTCGCCGCGCCATTCAGCAGCACCACGGCAGTCGTACCGTCGGGGCCGACGTAGAAATCGAAAGCAGTGCCGCGCACGCCGATCGTGCCCGCCGGCGTCTGGATTTGGTAAGCCGAGGATTTCGAATTGCCGCTGACCCAGCGGAACGTACCCTTGGCCGCCTTGATGGAGAGGCGTTTGACTGAATCGGTATCGTCGTAGACATATTTGTCGATGACAACGGACGAGCCCCAGCCGACGGCAAGCTTGGTGCCGTCGCGGAAGATGAACTGGCCGAGCCCCGATTGGGAGGTGCGGATACGCTCGTTGCGGTGGACTTCGTCATTGACGATGATCGGCCCGCCCTGTCCCGTCACTTCGGTTTTGATGAGAGTCGCCTGGCCGACGGGTTCAGCGGCGAACGCCGGCCACGCGCCTGACAGCGCGAAGCAGATGCCCGCGATCCGTATGCTACGCCAACCCAACATCGTACACCCCACATAAGGGGATACTAACATTTCCAGTAGGCCCGTTCTGCCTGCCCTGTTGGGTGAGAAAAGGGTTATGTCGCATTTGCGAAGGCCGATCGCCGCCAAGCGGCGCGATGCAGCCGTCGCCGTGTCAAAACAAAAGCTCTTTCACGTCGCAAAAGAACCGTTGTGCCGCAATTCGATTTGCGATTTGTATGGCCACGACGAAAATGCCTTTGCCTGAAGGAGATGATGGCGGATGCGGAAATATTCGGTTTTTGCCGTAGCGCGGGAGGCTCTGCGCGGGCACAGGGGCTGGGAAAAGCAGTGGACTTCGCCGGAGCCGCGACCCGAATATGACGTGATCATCATCGGCGGTGGCGGTCATGGGCTGGGCGCAGCTTATTACCTTGCCAAGGAGCACGGCATCACCAATGTGGCGGTGCTGGAAAAGGGCTGGCTAGGCGGCGGCAATACCGGCCGCAACACCACGATCATCCGCTCCAACTATCTCTATGAAGAGAGCATGCACATTTACGAGCATTCGATGAAGCTCTGGGAAGGGCTGTCGCAGGAGCTCAATTACAATGTCATGTATTCGCCGCGCGGCGTGATGATGCTGTCGCACAATGTGCATGACATGCAGAGCTTCAAGCGGCATATCCATGCCAACCGGCTCTACGGCATCGACAATGAATGGCTGACACCCGAGCAGGCCAAGGCCTACTGTCCGCCGCTCGATATTTCGGCGACGGCCCGCTACCCGATCAATGGCGCCGCCTTGCAGCGCCGCGGCGGCACGGCGCGTCACGATGCGGTTGCCTGGGGTTATGCACGTGCGGCGTCAGACCGCGGTGTGCACATCATCCAGAATTGCGAAGTCACCGGCATTCGCCGTGGCCCGGACGGTCGGGTCACCGGCGTCGAGACCAACAGGGGCTTCATCGGCGCGAAGAAGATTGGCGTGTCGGCTGCCGGCCACACGACAACAATCATGAAGATGGCGGACGTGCGCGTGCCGCTGCAATCGAGCCCGCTGCAGGCACTGGTTTCCGAGCCGCTGAAGCCGATCTTTCCCTGCGTCGTCATGTCGAACACGGTGCATGCCTATATCTCGCAGTCCGACAAGGGTGAACTCGTCATCGGTGCGGGTACGGATCAGTATAACTCCTACTCCCAGACTGGTGGCCTGCAGATCATCACGCATACGCTCGACGCCATTTGCGAGCTTTTCCCGATGTTCCGCCGCGTGAAGATGATGCGCCAGTGGGGCGGTATCGTCGACAATACGCCGGACCGTTCGGCCATCCAGTCGAAGACGCCTGTTCCCGGGCTCTACGTCAATTGCGGCTGGGGTACCGGTGGCTTCAAGGCGACACCGGGTTCGGCCAATCTCTTCGCCCATCTGATCGCCCGCGACGAGGTGCACAAGTTCAATGCCGGGCTGACGCTGGAGCGGTTCCGCTCTGGTCGGCTGATTGACGAGGCGGCGGCTGCCGCCGTCGCGCACTGACAGGAGGACGACATGCTGCTGATCTATTGCCCTTACTGTCAGGAAGAGCGCTCCGAGCTCGAGTTCCGTGGTGCCGGTGACGCTCACATCGTTCGGCCGGCCAATATCGCCTCAATCTCTGACGAGCAGTTCGAAGAATATTTCTTCCTGCGCGACAATCCGAAAGGCCTGATCTTCGAGCGCTGGCGGCACATGCACGGCTGCGGGCGCTTCTTCAACGCGGCGCGTGATACCATCAGCGACAAGTTCATCATGACCTACAAGGCCGGCGAACCGAAGCCTGCTATCGGGACTGCGGCCGAGCCGCATGCGCCGGTCGAGACCTACGAAGCAGTTGAAGGAGAGGCCCAATGAGCGGCGCGAACCGTATTGCCGGCAAGGGCCGGCTGACGCCCGCCAAAACCGCGCGTTTCACCTTCGACCGCAAGAGCTATACAGCGCTCGAAGGCGATACTGTTGCCTCGGCCTTGATTGCCCATGGTGTGCATCTTGTCGGCCGTTCGTTCAAATATCATCGCCCGCGCGGGATTCTTTCGGCCGGAGCCGAGGAGCCGAATGCGCTGATCGATGTTGCGCGCGACAGCGCCCGTAAACAGCCGAATGTGCGGGCAACCGTGCAGGAAGTCTTCGACGGCATGATCGTGAAGTCGCAGAACCGTTGGCCGTCGCTTTCCTTCGATGTCGGTGCGGTTAATAACCTGTTCTCGCCCTTCTTCGCGGCGGGCTTCTACTACAAGACATTCATGTGGCCGCGGGCCGCCTGGAAACGTGTATACGAGCCGATGATCCGCCGTGCTGCCGGTCTTGGCGTCGCGCCCACGGAAGACGATCCCGACCACTATGCCAGCCGTTATGCCCATTGTGACGTGCTGGTCGTCGGTGCCGGTATTGCCGGTCTTTCGGCAGCGTTGGCTGCTGCGGAAGCCGGAGCAAAAATCATCCTCTGCGACGAGCAGGCGGAAGCCGGTGGCGCATTGCGCTTCGATGCCGGCGTGAAAGTGGATGAGCTTGATGGTTACGCCTGGGTGCAGAAGACCCTTGCACGCCTGAAGGCGATGGAGAACGTGGAGGTCCTGACCCGAACCACGGCCTTCGGCTACTACAACCATAATTTCATCGGCCTCGTCGAACGTGTCACGGATCATATCGCCCGCCCCGGCCGCGATCTGCCGCGCGAACGGCTGTGGCAGGTCCGCGCCAAGCGCGTCATCCTGGCGACCGGCGCCATCGAACGGCACATGGTGTTTCCGAACAATGACCGGCCGGGCATCATGCTCGCTTCGGCCGGGCGGATGTATCTCAATCATTATGGCGTTGCGGTCGGCCAGAAGGTCGGCATCTATACCGCGCATGATTCAGCCTACGAGGTGGCCTTTGACCTGAAGAGGGCGGGTGTTTCGATCGCTGCGATCGTCGATAGTAGACAGGCGCCGGGTGCAGCAGTATTGGCCGAAGCCCGTACGCTCGGCATCGATGTGCTGACCGGTCAGTCGGTCGTCAATACGTCGGGTGCGCTGCGCATCTCGTCGATGACGGTCGCGCGCAACGGCGGCGGATCACCACGCAAGATCGCCGTCGATGCGCTGCTGGTCTGCGCTGGATGGACACCCTCCGTGCATCTCTTCTCCCAGTCGCGGGGCAAGGTTGCCTTCGATGCCGAGACGCAGCGTTTCCTGCCCGGCACCTATGCGCAGGACTGCCTTTCCGTTGGCGCCTGCAATGGCACTGATGGTCTGCAGCAGACCGTCGAGGAATCGCTTGCCGCCGGCGAGCTGATGGCGCAGGCCGTCGGCAGGCAGGCGGGCAGCAAGATCGGCATTTCTGTCGAGCAGGCCTTCGACTGGACGGGTGGCATGATTGGTGCTGCCGAAGGTGCCGGGCCGGAGACGAATGCCAAGGCATTCATCGACTTCCAGCACGATGTCTGCGCCAAGGACATCCGCCTTGCGGTGCGCGAGGGCATGCATTCGATCGAGCATATCAAGCGCTTCACGACGAACGGCATGGCTTCCGACCAGGGCAAGCTTTCCAACATGCATGGCCTGGCGATCGCTGCCGAAATGCTTGGCAAGGATATTCCGCAGGTCGGTCTTACCACTTTCCGCGCGCCTTACACGCCGGTGACTTACGGAGCGCTGATCGCACATTCGCGTGGGCCCTTGTTCGACCCGACGCGCAAGACGCCGCTGCATGCCTGGGAAGAGGGCCAGGGAGCAGTCTTCGAAGATGTCGGCAACTGGAAGCGCGCCTGGTTTTATCCGCGCGCCGGCGAAACGATGCATCAGGCCGTTGCCCGCGAATGCCGCACGGCGCGCGAAGTTGCCGGTATCTTCGACGCCTCGACGCTCGGCAAGATCGAGATCGTCGGACCCGATGCCGCCGAATTCATGAACCTCATGTACACCAATGCCTGGGACACGCTGAAACCAGGCAAATGCCGCTACGGCATCATGCTGCGCGAAGACGGCTTCGTTTATGACGACGGCGTCGTCGGCCGTCTCTCCGATGACCGTTTCCATGTGACGACCACGACCGGCGGCGCGCCGCGTGTTCTCAACCACATGGAAGACTACTTGCAGACGGAATTCCCGCATCTGAAGGTGTGGCTGACCTCGGTGACCGAGCAGTGGGCTGTAATCGCCGTGCAGGGGCCAAAGGCGCGCGATATCGTGGCGCCGCTGGTCGAAGGGCTTGATATATCCAACGAAGCCTTCCCGCACATGAGTGTCGCCGAGTGTAAGGTGGCAGGTATTCCGGCACGTCTCTTCCGTGTCTCCTTTACCGGCGAGACCGGCTTTGAAATCAATGTGCCCGCCGACTATGGCCAGTCGGTGCTGGAGGCAGTCTGGGCCAATGCCGAGCCACTCGGCGCCTGCGTCTACGGCACCGAAACCATGCATGTGCTGCGCGCCGAGAAGGGCTACATCATCGTCGGCCAGGATACGGATGGTACGGTGACGCCTGATGACGCCGGGCTCTCTTGGGCTGTCTCGAAGAAGAAGGCGGACTTCGTCGGTATTCGCGGGCTGAAGCGGCCCGATCTTGTCAAGGACGGCCGCAAGCAACTCGTCGGTCTTGCGACGAAGGACGCGAAGCTGGTGCTCGAAGAGGGCGCGCAGATCGTCGCCAACCCGAACCAGCCTAAGCCGATGACGATGCTCGGTCACGTGACATCGGCCTACTGGTCTGAGAATTGTGGTCGCTCGATCGCCTTTGCACTGGTTGAAGGTGGCCGCAATCTGGTGGGCGAAACGCTCTATGTGCCGATGCCGGACCGGACCATTCCGGTCGAGGTGACGGATCTGGTGTTCTTTGACAAGGAAGGAGGCCGTATCCATGGCTGAGGTCGCAATTCGCAAACCGGCTCTCTCTGGTCTCCTTGCTGGTTCGGCGACGGTGCGCCTGACGGTGGCACCGGTCGCAAGCCGCCTTGCGCTGCGTGCGCCGGCTGAATCCGTATCGGCACTCTCTTCCGCGCTGGGGCTGACTTTGCCGACATTACCCAAGACCTCCGGCCGTGCCGGGGGGCGTTCGGCGCTCTGGCTCGGCCCGGACGAATGGCTCGTAATTGACGAGGCTGGTTCGGATCTTCCGGCGCTTCTTTCAGGCGCTGATGTCCTGCATTCGGCGGTCGATGTCTCCCACCGCAACGTCGGTATCATTGCTTCCGGACCGGGTGCGGAGACGACGCTGTCCGCCGGCTGCCCGCAGGACCTCTCTCTGGAAATTTTCCGGGTGGGCGCTTGCTCGCGGACGATCTTCGGCAAAGTCGAGATCGTGCTCTTCCGCACCGAGGAGGATACGTTCCGGGTGGAATGCTGGCGGTCGTTTTCGGATTATGTCTTCGGGCTGCTCGCCGAAGGCGCCGAGGACGCGAGCCATTAAGGCCTGCAAAGGTCCTTAAACGTCTTCCGGCCGGTCTTTCGGGTCGAACTGGATGATGGTGATCCAGCGGGTGGTGAGCGCCGGCTTCTTTTCGTTCTCGATTTCGATCGAGACATCATAGGTCGTCATCAGCATGCCGGCGCCGCGGAAGCGGGCGTCCGAGAGCACGAAGTGGCCGCGGATGCGGGTGCCGCTCTTGACCGGCGACATGAAGCGGACTTTGTCGAAGCCGTAATTGATGCCCATCGTCTGCTCACGCACGTTGGGCAGGCAATTGTAATTCATCGTCGACAACAGCGAGAGTGTCAGGAAGCCGTGGGCGATGGTTCCGCCGAAGGGACTTTCGGCTGCTGCGCGAACAGGATCGACGTGAATGAACTGATGGTCGCCGGTTGCCTCGGCAAAGGCATCAATCATCTTCTGATCGACGAGGATCCAGTCAGACAATCCTGTTTCCGTGCCAACCAGCCCCCGGACATCCGAGAGCGAAATTTCCATGACCATGCATTCCTCGTAAAAAGCCGCAGCCGCAAGCCTTATCGCGCATTCGTGACGATTGCGATAACGATTCGTACTCGCGGGTTTCGTGGATCAATTTTCCACGAAATAGGCAACCGAACGCGGCTCAACGGTGGCGCGACCACCGACTTTCCGTGCGCCATCCGGCAGAAGCTGGCGCCAGTTTGCTTCGCCGGCTGAGGGAAGCGTGAAGAGTTGATGCTGTTCGGAGCGGTTGAAGAGCACGGCGAGGCGGGTCTCTTTGCGGTTGGAACGATCGTGCGTTGCAAGCACTATGCCGAGGGTGGAGAGCGAGGGCGTTTCCCATTCGCTTGTTGTCATCGGCTCGCCGGCGAGCGAAATCCACTCCACATCGCCGTTACCGGAAAAGAAGGCCAGGTCGGAGAAGACCGAGAAACGGCGGCGAAGCGTGGCGACGAAGGCGGTATGGGCGATCAGGTCTTCGTCCAGCAGCTTCCAGTCGACCCAGGTGATCTCGTTGTCCTGGCAATAGGCATTGTTGTTGCCGTGCTGCGTGCGGCCGCCCTCGTCTCCGGCCGTCAACATCACGCTGCCGCGGCTGGCAAAGAGGGTGGAGATGAGCGCTATGACATCGGCCTTGCGGCGTTCCCGGATGACGGGATAGGCGGTTTCACCTTCGACGCCGTTGTTCCAGGAATGGTTCTCGTTGTGGCCGTCGCGATTGTTCTCGCCGTTAGCCTCATTGTGCTTGCCGCTATAGGACACGAGGTCGAGGAGCGTGAAACCGTCATGGGCAGCGAGGAAATTGACGCTTCGGGTCTCTGTCCCGCCGTTGGCTGAGAAAATGTTCGACGAGCCGGCCAGCACGGTCGCGAGCGAACCCGTCTTCCAGCCATCGCCACGCCAATAGCACCTGATGTCATCGCGGGCACGGTCGTTCCACTCCAGGAAGGGTGCCGGGAAATTGCCGAGCTGATAGCCGCTTGGGCCGATATCCCAGGGTTCGGCGATCATGATGCGATCGGCGAGCAGGTCGTCGGCGAGGATCGCGGCCAGAGTGCCGTTGCGGTCGAAGCCGTTTGCTGTGCGGCCGAGAACGGGAGCGAGGTCGAAACGGAAGCCGTCGATGCCGGCATTGCGGACGAAATGGCGCAAGCTGTCGATGATGAGCCGCTGGACGTAGGGATGGTCGCAGGCAACCGTATTGCCGGTGCCGGTATCGTTGACGAGCACGGATGGCCGGTCCGCTACGTGGCGGTAGTAGCTGAGATTATCGATACCGCGCAGCGACAGCGTCGTGCCGTATCGGTCGCTTTCGCCAGTATGGTTGAAAACGAGGTCGAGGATGACGGCGATGCCTTCCTCATGCAGCTTCGCCACTGTTTCGCTGAGCTCTACGATACCACCCGGCACGATACGCGGATCGAGTGCCATGAAGGCAACGGGATTGTAGCCCCAGCCGTTCGTCAGGCCGAGCGGCGGCAGATGCCGCTCGTCGATCCAGGCGGTGATCGGCATCAGCTCGACAGCATCGACGCCGATGCGCTTCAGGTGAGCGATTACGGAGGGATGAGCCAGAGCGGCGACGGTGCCGCGCTGAGCTTCCGGCACGTCCGGATGCAGGATGGTGAAGGGCTTGACGGCCACCTCATAAATAAAGCCGCCCGGTTTGAAGAGCGGCTTTCGGCTTTTGAGGGGCGCGTCTTTGGTGACGACCGACTTCGGGATCAGGTGCTGCGTATCTTCGCCGAAGATGCCGAGCCGCGGGTCGTAATGGAAAGGCCCATCGACCGCCTTGGCATAGGGATCGATCAGCAGCTTCGAGGGGTCGAACCACAGGCCGTTATCCGGAGCGTAAATGCCGTCCGCGCGGTAGCCGTAGCGCGCGCCTTCCTTCAATCCATCGACAAAAAGACGGAAGATGTGGTCGCTGTCGCGGGCCATGGGGAGCCTCGCATATTCCTTGCCGTCATCGTCGAAGAGGCAGAGATCGACCTGCGCTGCATGATGCGACCAGACAGAAAACTCCACGCCTGTTTCAAAGACGATGGCACCGCCCTGTGCGGAACTGTTGCCCCCCATATGCCCCCCCGGGATCAGGTGATCACGGTCGGCTCGTTGCGTCCCGTGCGCTCACGAATGTTGGCGATGCTTTCGGCGGCCGCGATGAGATCGGCGAGCGCTTCCTGCGTTTCGATATTATGGCGAGTCGAATCCGGCTCATAGCGTTCGATATAGACGCGCAGGGTTGCGCCAGACGTGCCGGTGCCGGAAAGGCGGAATACGACGCGGGAGCCGCCCTGGAAAAGGACGCGGATACCCTGATGTTCGCTGACCGACTTGTCGACAGGATCGTGATAGGCGAAATCGTCAGCCTTCTCGACTGTCAGATCGCCGAAGGTCTTGCCGGGCAATGTGGACAGCTGGCTGCGCAGATTGTCGACCAGACTGTTTGCGGCATCGCTGTCGACACCTTCATAATCATGGCGGGAATAGTAGTTGCGGCCGTAAGTCTGCCAGTGCTGGGTTACGATTTCCTGCACGCTCTCGCCGCGGACGGCCAGGACGTTCAGCCAAAGCAGAACGGCCCAGAGGCCATCCTTTTCGCGGACATGGTTGGATCCGGTACCGGCGCTTTCTTCACCGCAGATCGTCGCCATGCCTGCGTCGAGCAAGTTGCCGAAGAATTTCCAGCCGGTCGGGGTCTCGTAGATGCCGATGCCGCGCTTTTCCGCCACACGGTCTGCCGCGCCCGATGTCGGCATGGAGCGGGCAATGCCGGCGAGGCCGCCGGAATAGCCGGGCGCCAGGTTGGCATTGGCAGCGAGGATTGCAAGACTGTCGGACGGGGTGACGAAAATGCCGCGGCCGATGATGAGATTGCGGTCGCCGTCGCCGTCGGACGCAGCGCCGAAATCGGGCGCATCCTCACCCATCATCTCGTCATAGAGTTCCTTTGCATGAACGAGGTTCGGGTCCGGATGATGGCCGCCGAAATCCGGGAGCGGCATGAAATTGCGAACGGAGCCGGAGGGCGCGCCGAGACGGTTCTCGAAGATTTCCTTGGCATAGGGGCCGGTAACAGCACTCATGGCATCGAAGGCGATGCGAAAGCCAAGGCTGATAAGATTGCGGATTGCGCCGAAATCGAAGAGTTCTTCCATCAACGCGGCATAGTCCTCGACCGGGTCGATGACCGAGAGGATCATGCCGCCCGGCAGCTCTTCCTTGCCGATGCGGTCGATGTTGACGTCGGCGAAGTCGGCGATCTTGTAGCTCTCGATCGCCTTGGAGCGGGCAAAGATCGCGTCGGTGATCTTTTCCGGGGCCGGGCCGCCATTGTTGACGTTGTACTTGATGCCGAAGTCTTCGGTCGGGCCGCCGGGGTTATGGCTGGCCGAGAGGATGATGCCGCCGAAGGCCTTGTACTTGCGGATGATGTGAGAGGCTGCGGGCGTCGAAAGAATGCCGCCCTTGCCCACCATGACCTTGCCGAAGCCATTGGCAGCGGCCATCTTGATGGCCTTCTGGATGACTTCGCGGTTGTAGTAGCGTCCGTCGCCGCCGATGACCAGGCACTTGCCCTGATAGCCCTCCAGCGAATCGAAGATCGACTGGATGAAGTTCTCCGCGTAGTTCGGCTGCTGGAAGACGGGAACCTTCTTGCGCAGACCTGACGTGCCGGGTTTCTGGTCCTGATAGGGCGTGGTGGGAACGGACTTGATCATTTTAGTTCACATGCCTTTCGAGACGAGGCTTGAATACAGGGCAACATAACGTTCGGCGCTCTTCTCCCAAGAGACATCCGACTTCATGCCCTGCTTTTGCAATTGGGTCCAGACTTTTTGATCCGCGTAAAGGTGCATGGCGCGGCGCAGTGCCTGTAGCATGCTTTCTTCGTTTACAGGTGCGAATTGTATGCCTGTCGCCACCTTTGCCGCAAGTGCGGCATGATTGGCATCGATCACGGTATCGTTGAGCCCGCCGGTGCGCGCCACGATCGGCACGCAGCCGTAACGCAGGCCATAGAGCTGGGTAAGACCGCAAGGCTCGAACCGCGACGGGATGATGATGGCGTCGCAGCCGGCCTGCATGAGGTGCGACATCGGCTCGTTGTAACCGATGGAAACACCGATGCGGCCGGGGTTGCGGTTGGCGGCGGCGAGCAGCGCACCTTCGAGGGCTGCCTCGCCGGATCCGAGCACGACGAGCTTGCCACCGAGTGCGACGATCTTATCTGCAGTGCTTGCGACAAGATCCATGCCTTTTTGCCAGGTCAGCCGGCTGATGACGCAGAAGATCGGCGCGTCGTCATGGTCGAGATGGAAGAATTCCTCGATCGATCTGCGGTTCTCCAGACGGTTTTTCAGCGTCGTCGGGCCGTAGTGCGTGTGGACGACCGGATCAGTCGCCGGGTTCCAGATGTCAGCATCGATGCCATTGACGATGCCATGCAACACGTCACGGCGGCTGGCGATGACGCCTTCGAGACCCATGCCGAATTCGGGAGTGAGGATCTCGTCGGCATAGGAGGGACTGACCGTGGTGATGGCGGAGGCAGTCTGCAGGCCGCCCTTCAGGAAGCCAACGGTGCCGTAGTATTCGATGCTTTCGGTGGCAAAGGCATGGGGCGGCAGACGCAGGCCGGGGAAGATATCGGCGCCGAACTGGCCCTGGAAGGCGATGTTGTGGATCGTCAGGATGCTCGGCAGTTCGGGTGTCGGATAATAGCGCATATAGACCGGCACCATGGCGGCCTGCCAGTCATGGGCATGCACGAGATCCGGCCGCCAGCCAGGCAACAGGCCCGCGGCGATTTCGGAACCAGCCAGCGACAGGGCGGCAAAACGGCGCCAGTTGTCCGGGTGATCCTTGCCGGTCGTATCGAGATAGGGACCACCCGGGCGGTCGTAATAGACTGGAGCGTCGAGCACGAGGATGTCGAGACCCTGGTGCTCCACCTCCAGCACTCTTGCCGGCTGGCCGAGCAAGTCCGGAAACTCCAGCCGGACGACCGGATTCTGCAGCATCCTCATGACGCTGGGATATCCAGGCATAAGGGTCTTGGTTTCAACGCCGAAGGATTTGAGGGCTATTGGCAGGGCGCCTGCCACGTCGGCAAGGCCCCCTGTCTTGATCAAAGGGAAGACTTCGGACGAAACCGAAAGAACTTTCATAAGTCAGATATCCAGCTTGTCGATCATCGGCTGCGTGATCAGGCAAATGCCGCTTTCGGTCCGTCTGAAGCGCCGCGCATCGAGCTCCGGATCCTCGCCGACGACAAGACCTTCCGGGATGACGACACCATGGTCGATCACAACATCTTTGAGCTGCGCGCGCCGGCCGATCTTCACGTTGGGCAAGATGACCGCTCCATCCAGCTTGGAGAAGGAATTGGCCCGCACGCCGGTGAAGAGAAGGCTCCGGTTGAGGCTTGCGCCTGAGATAATGCAGTCGCCGGCGACGACGGACGAGGTTGCCGAACCGCGGCGGTCTTCGTCGTCATGGACGAATTTCGCCGGCGGGGTGATCTCGGCGTAGGTCCAGATCGGCCAGGACTTGTCATAGATATCGAGGGCCGGAACGATCGCTGTTAGATCGATATTGGCCTGCCAGTAGGCATCGATCGTACCAACGTCGCGCCAGTAAGGCTCATGTTCGAAATCTGAACGCACGCAGGATTTGGCGAAACGGTGGGCGACCGCTTTACCGTGCTCTACGATATAGGGGATGATATCCTTGCCGAAATCGCGGCTGGAGGTCGGATCGGCGGCATCACGTCGTAGTGCCTCGATGAGGAACTTCGTGCGGAAGACGTAAATGCCCATGGAGGCGAGGGCGAAATCCGGCTTATCCGGAATGCCTGGCGGATCGGCCGGCTTTTCGATGAAGGCGAAGATTTCGTCCTTTTCGTTGACATGCATGACGCCGAAACCGACCGCATCCATGCGCGGGACTTCAAGGCAGCCGATGGTCACGTCCGCGCCGGTATCGACATGCTGCTGCAGCATGTATTCATAGTCCATCTTGTAGATATGGTCGCCAGCCAGGATGACCATGTACTCGACGCCGTAATCCTCGATGATATCGATATTCTGATAGACGGCATCGGCGGTGCCTTCGTACCACTGCGTTTCGGAAACGCGCTGGGAGGCAGGCAGGATGTCGAAGCTCTCGTTGCGCTCCGGCCGGAAGAAGTTCCAGCCACGCTGCATGTGGCGGATCAGTGAATGTGCCTTGTACTGGGTGGCGACGCCGATGCGGCGGATGCCGGAATTCAAGGCATTGGACAATGCGAAATCGATGATGCGCGCCTTGCCGCCGAAATAGACGGCTGGTTTGGCGCGTCGGTCGGTCAGTTCCTTGAGGCGGCTTCCCCTACCGCCGGCGAGAACATAGGCCATTGCATCGCGGGCAAGTGGCTGAATGCGCTTTTCTACCATTTTCTCCTCCCACCAGTCACTAATTCTCAGGTTCAAGCATGATCGTCGCCAACGGCGGCAGGGTTATCGAGCAGCTTATCTCGCCGCCGGCATCGACGGCCTGCACGCGCCCGCCATTGCCCTTTCCGCTGCCGCCATAGATGTCGGCATCGGTATTGAGGATTTCCCGCCAGCGCCCCGCCGAAGGCAGTCGGATCGAGTAGTTCTCGCGATAGACAGGCGTGAAGTTCGTGATGACGGCAACCGGCTTCTGGCCGGGCGCCTTGCGCAGCCAGGCGAAGACCGAGTTCTCGTAGTCATCTGCGATCAGCCATTCGAAGCCGTCGCCTTCGCAGTCGCGTGCATGGAGTGCTGCCTTGCTGCGGTAGGTGAAATTGAGGTCGCGCACCAGGCGGCGCATGCCTTCGTGCATGCGATATTGGAGCAGATTCCAGTCGAGCGACTTGTTTTCGCTCCATTCGGCCCACTGGGCAAATTCCTGCCCCATGAAGAGCAGCTTCTTGCCGGGATAGCCCCACATGAAGGCGTAGTAGGCGCGCAGATTGGCGAATTTCTGCCAGTCGTCGCCCGGCATCTTGGCGATCAGCGAGCCCTTGCCGTGCACGACTTCGTCGTGGGACAGTGGCAAGACAAAGTTTTCCGAATAGGCGTAGAGCAGCCCGAAGGTCAACTCATTGTGGTGATGCCTGCGGTGCACCGGTTCGCGGCTCATGTAGCTCAGTGTGTCGTGCATGAAGCCCATATTCCACTTGAAACCGAAGCCGAGGCCGCCTTCGTGAACTGGTTGCGAGACTTTCGGCCAGGACGTCGATTCCTCGGCGATGGTCATGACGCCGGGATGCTCACCATAGATGCGGGTATTGAGGCTTTGCAGAAAGCGGACGGCTTCGAGGTTTTCATTGCCGCCATACTCGTTCGGGATCCATTCGCCGTGCTTGCGCGAATAGTCGAGATAGAGCATCGAAGCGACTGCATCGACGCGCAGACCGTCGAGATGGAATTTCTCCGCCCAGTAGAGCGCGTTGTTGACGAGGTAAGATACGACTTCGGTCCGGCCAAAATTGTAGATCGCCGTATTCCAGTCCGGATGGAAACCCTTGCGCGGGTCTTCGTGCTCGTAAAGCGCGGTACCGTCGAACCAGCCGAGACCATGTTCGTCGGTTGGGAAATGTGCCGGTACCCAGTCGAGAATGACGCCGATGCCGACCTTGTGACAGCCGTTGACGAAGCGGGCGAACCCCTCCGGCTCACCGAAGCGGGCGGTCGGGGCATAAAGACCGGTCGTCTGATAGCCCCAGGAGGGGTCGTAAGGGTGTTCGGTAATCGGCAGGAATTCGATATGGGTGAAACCCATGTCGACGCAATAGGGGATGAGGCTCGAAGCAAGCTCATCCCATGACAGCATGGAGCCGTCCTGGCGGCGCTGCCAGGAGCCGGCATGAACTTCGTAAATGCTGATCGGCTGACGGCGTTTGTCAGTCTCGCGCCAATGCTTCAGATGCGGCTCGTCCTGCCAGTCCTGTATAAGCTCGGCTGCGGTCACGGAGGCCGTCTTTGGGCGCAGTTCGCTGCGGCGGGCAAAGGGGTCAGCCTTCAACGGCAACAGAACGCCGTCATGACCGCGGATTTCGAATTTATAGGGAACGCCGAGCGGCACGTCGGGAGCGAAGATCTCCCAGATCCCGCTGTCGGAACGGAAGCGCATGACATGACGCCGTCCGTCCCAGTTATTGAAATCGCCGACAACGGAAACGCGCTGGGCATTCGGTGCCCAGACGGCAAAATGGATGCCGGTCGCGCCTTCATGCTTGATGCGGTGGGCGCCCATCTTGTCGAAGAGCCGCAGATGCGAACCCTGCCGGGCGTAATAATCGTCCATCGGGCCGAGTACGGGGCCGAAGCTGTATGGGTCCGTCACTGCCCATTCGGCGTCGGCGCGCCGGGCGCGATAGCGCACCGGCTGGAATTTTGTGATGGAGACCTGGCCGCCGAAAATACCGTCAGGATGGAGCTGGTGGAGATCGCCGATCGGCGTTCCATCCAGCGCCATTGCCGTGACAGCTTCGGCGCCCGGAAGGAAACACCTGGTGATGAAGGCCTCGCCGGCCTGATGCACGCCCAGGACGGCAAAGGGATTGTCATGCGAGCCACTGAGGATTGCCGCTATTTCGTCAGCCGAAATTTCCCAGGGAAGCTTCACTTCAGGGGCGGCTTTCGGCGGCTTCATCAAGCTCTCCAGATCTCGTCTGCATATTGCCGGATTGTGCGGTCGGAAGAGAACCAGCCCATCCGCGCCGTGTTGTTGATTGTCTTCTCATACCAGGAGGACTGGTTGGTCCAGATCTGGTCGACCTCGCGCTGGGCGGCGGCGTAGGCATCGAAATCGCCAGCGACCATGAACCAGTCATGGGAATATATGCCGTCGATGAGGCCGGTGTAGCGGTTGCGGTCGTCAGGAGAGAAGACGCCTGAGCTGATGGCGGCAAGCGCCTGTGCCAGCTCACGCGAACCTTCGATGATTGCACGAGGATTGTGGCCCTCGCTACGGATCTTGGCGACTTCATCTGCCTGCAGGCCGAAGATGACGATGTTGTCTTCGCCGACATTGTCGCGCATTTCGACATTGGCGCCATCGAGCGTGCCGATCGTCAGTGCGCCGTTCAGGCCGAACTTCATGTTGCCGGTGCCTGATGCTTCCATGCCGGCCGTGGAAATCTGCTCGGAGAGGTCTGCCGCCGGTACCATGACTTCCGCGAGCGTGACATTATAGTTCGGCACGAAGACGACCTTCAGCAGGCCGCGGACCGACGGGTCATTGTTGATGGTGCGGGCGACATCATTGATGAGCTTGATGATGAGCTTGGCGTTATAATAGCTCGGCGCCGCTTTGCCGGCGAAGAGTTTTACGCGCGGCACCCAATCCAGCTCCGGATGCGAGCGGATCTGATCGTAGAGCGCGACGGCTTCGACGATGTTGAGGAGCTGGCGCTTGTATTCGTGGATGCGCTTGATCTGGATGTCGAACATGGCCGACGGATCGAGCTTCACGCCCATGCGGCTGGCGACGAGATTGGAAAGAGCCACTTTGTTGGCGCGCTTCACGGCCGCGAACTTCTGCTGGAAACTCGGGTCCGTTGCAAACTTGTCGAGTGCACGCAGCTTCTCGGCGTCATCGAGGAATTCGTCGCCGATCGCTTCGCGCACCAGGCCGGTCAGACCGGGGTTGCACTGCTGCAGCCAGCGACGGGGGGTGATGCCGTTGGTCTTGTTGTTGATGCGATCAGGGTAGAGCTTGTGCAGGTCCGCAAAGACCGTAACCTTCATGAGGTCGGTGTGCAGCGCGGAGACGCCGTTGATCGAATGCGAGCCGACGAAGGCGAGGTTGCCCATCCGCACGCGGCGGTCACCGCTTTCATCGATCAGCGAGATCGAACGGATTTCGGTGTCGGAGAAATTCCGCGTCTTGCGCGCTTCGATCAGGATCTTGGCGTTGATCGCGTAGATGATCTGCATATGGCGCGGCAGCAGACGTTCGAAGAGCGGAACCGGCCAGCTTTCCAGCGCTTCGGGAAGGAGCGTGTGGTTGGTGTAGGAGAAGGTGCGGCGGGTGATATCCCAGGCCGTATCGAAATCCATGCCGTGCACATCGCAGAGCAGGCGCGTCAGTTCGGCAACGGAAACCGCTGGGTGCGTGTCGTTGAGCTGGATCGCCACCTTGTCCGGCAAGGAGGTGAAGTCGTCATACTGCTGCAGGTGACGGCGCAGGATGTCCTGCAGAGAGGCGGAGGAGAAGAAATATTCCTGGCGCAGGCGCAGCTCCTGGCCGGCAGGCGTTGCGTCTGCCGGATAGAGAACGCGGGTCAGGCTTTCAGCTCTGTTGCTCTCGCGCAGCGCGCCGATATGGTCGCCGGCGTTGAAGGCGTCGAGCAGGATCGGGTCTATCGGCTGTGCCGACCAGAGGCGCAACGTATTGACGCGTTTGCCACGCCAGCCGACGACAGGTGTGTCGAAGGCGGCGGCGATGACGCGCTCGGCCGGCTTCCAGACGTATCGTGGCTGCTCGTCATGGCTGTTGATGACCTCGATCGAGCCGCCGAAGCCGATTTCATAGGCGCTTTCGCGGCGCTCGAATTCCCAGGGATTGCCGTGCGCAAGCCAGTTTTCCGGCAGCTCGACCTGCCAGCCGTCCGCCATCTGCTGACGGAAAAGGCCGTGGACGTAGCGGATGCCGTAGCCATAAGCCGGAACATCGACAGTTGCCATCGACTCCATAAAACAGGCAGCAAGACGGCCGAGACCGCCGTTGCCGAGTGCGGCATCCGGTTCGAGGCCGGCAATGACGTTGATATCGACGCCGAGCGAAGCGAGCGCATCCCGAACCTCTTCCATCAGGTTGAGATTGGACACGGCATCGCGCATCAGGCGGCCGATCAGGAATTCGAGAGACATGTAGTAGACGCGCTTGGCGCCTGTTTCATAGACCTTGCGGGTGGACTCCATCCACTTGTCGATGATGCGGTCACGCACCACGAGAATGGTTGCCGTCAGCCAGTCATGCGGCTTGGCGACCTTGGCATCCTTGCCAATGCGGTAGGTCAGACGCTCGATGATTTCCTCAGCGAGGATTTCTGGCCGGGAACTGCGCGGAGCTGGTGAGGGGATGATCGGCTTCGAAACAGTATTCATGTCAGGTCTCGCCAATTTTGATTTGGTTACAGTATCTTACGCCTGATTCAATCGATTTGTCGCTTATACCGACAGGGCAGTTTATGCACCGTTATCACGCACTTGCAACAAGGGAATTGGGCAAACGAAAAATTTGCGGAACCTTCATATTCGACAGGCCCAAGGGACTTGATTTCAATCGGTTTTCCCGATCTGATGGGCCGAATAAAGTCTAAACGAAAAGCCGCCCCGGTTTGTTCCGGAGCGGCTTTTTGCTGTGGTGAAATACGGGCTGCGGCCGTCAGTTCGTCAGCAGTGTGAGAGCCTTCGTCGCCTCCTGTGCGATGCTGGTGAAGGATGCCACCAGTTTCTCCATGGTCTCGGCCTCATAGTAGTTGCCGCCCGGCGAAGCGCAGTATTGAAGCAGGCTCTTGCCCTTGTCTGGAGCCATGAACGCGACGGTGAAGATCTTGATGCCCGCTGTTTTGGTCGCATCGCATTGGTCACGAACATTTTGGTCGTAGGTCTTCTGCCATTCGCCTGTGTTGCCCGTCATTTCGCCGTCGGTCATCAGGACAATGTAGCGCGATACGTTTTTGTTGCCCTTGGCCTCGTGTGCCATGCTTTCAACATCAGAACCGTCCTGGGCTTTCTGGACGGAAAGAGTTGCTTGTCTCATCGGTTCGGTGGCATCCGTGCCGCCGGTCGCAGTAATGCCGCTTACATAGGTTGCGGTCGTCGCCGTGCCCCACGCCATGGCGCTCATGCTTTTGATCTGGGTCTTTTTTGAATTATAGATAAGACCATTATTGTAAGAGTATGCGCCAGTCCGCACGAGGCTGTGATCCGGATCGGCGGTGTTCAATGCCGAAAAGAGAGCATTGGCTGCCTGCTTGAGCGCGTCGATCTTGATAACATAGGTCTTGCACTTTGTGCCATTATACGTGGCGCAGGTGCTGGTTTTGTCGCCCATCGAACCCGACTGATCGAGCACCAGTTCCATCGAAAGGGCGCTCTTGGTGTCGTTCGTGCCGCTCGTCGTCGAGCTCGTCGTGCCGACATTCATCGTCTTGTAGCCGAGGACGCCCATGAACGGCGTGGTGGCAAGAGCGTAGGAGCTGTTCACCGTAACCTTAAAGCTCTTGCTGGTTGCCGTCGTGCTGGTGTCGATGTTGATGCTCGTTGCGGCCTTGATGTCGTCCACGGCGTCAGTGCCGACATAATTGGCCATCTGGCCGCTGACGAAATCCTTCGCAAGAGCTTCGGCGGCAGCGCTGTTGGCGGCCGTTCCGTTGGCAAGCGCGGTTGCGGCTGCCAGAGCGCCGGCGTCCGTCGCTTCCTGAAGCTCGCGCTTGGACAGGATCGCATTTGAATAGTCGATAGCCAACCCCGCGGCGCCGATAAGCACAGGCAGCAAGATGGCCGTCATGATACCGAAATTGCCGCCACGGTCGCGCCGCAGCCGATCAAGAAGCGAATGCAGGGTGTTCATCATGTCCACCGGTTCGAAGGAGCCCTATTTGGCTCTTGATGGACCAGATGACTTTAATGGGCGCTAAAGCCGGTCTCTAAAATTGCAGGCAACTGGCTGTTTTTTCCAATTTCGGGATTATTTGAGCGGAATTACGTCCACTGCCTGCACGGAACGCTGGCTGCCATAACTCTTGAGCACACCGATAACGGGAGCGACATCGGCATAGTCGCGGCCGTATGCGACGACGATATGGTCGGTTCCAGCAGGGATATTGTTGGTGGGATCGAGCTCAATCCAGCCGGCCGTTTCGCCGCACCAGACGCGGACCCAGGCATGCATGGCGTCAGCCCCTTCCAGCCGCTCCTTGCCCGGCGGCGGGATTGTGCGCAGGAAGCCGGAGACATAGCCGGCGGGAATGCCGAGGCTGCGCAGCGCGAGGATCATGACATGAGTGAAATCCTGGCAGACGCCGCGCTTCAGTTTGAAGGACTCCAGCGGCGTGGTGTCGACGGTCGTCGCTTCCGGATCGTAGGTGAAATCCTTGTTGATGCGAGCGCACAGCGCATAGGCGATCTGCATGATGGTCAGCGACGGCTGTACACAGGTCTTTGCGTATTCACTGATCGCCTTGGTTTCGGTCAGGCGCGGACTGTCGCCAAGGAAATGGTGGGGCGATTCCGAATCGAGCGACCAGATTCCGGCGACTTCCTCCGGCAGGTTAGCCAGCAGCGGCGAGAAGTCGGCCGACATGACCTGGCTTTCGACCTGCACGCGGGCCTGCATGCGGATATCGAGCGTTTCATGCGGCGAGCGCAGCAGGAAGGATGTTGCCGGATGCTGGAAGAAATCGACGAAATGCGACTGTTCGTCCGGCTGCGGCGAAATGCTGATCGAGCCCGCGACAAGCCGCTGGCGGTTCGCCAGCGAGAGCGGCATGAGGCGCATGATATGGCGCGCGCCTGACGCAGGCGTGTCGTAGGCATAGCCCATATGCAGGGTGAGATCGTATAGCACCGCCGTCATCCGAGATAGGTCTGTGCCAGGAGGTCGGAGAGGTGTTCCAGTTCGCGCTCCAGCCGATGATAGACATCGTCGCTCATCGTCTCCGGCGTCATGACGGCTAGGCCCGAATGCAGGCGCATCGCCTCGCGGTAGAAGGGCGACATCTGGCCGTTCATGAAGGCGTTTGGAAGCTGCTCCACCTCGCGATGGATCTCGTTCATCTGGAAGAGGATCGAGCGCGGATTAAGAGGATCGAGCGCCAGGAGATCGGTGACCGTCAGCCGCGCCGTGTTGACGTTGTAGCGGCGGCGGTGGGTCATGACGCTGTCGCCGATTTCGAGCAGCATGTCGAGCGCGCCATCGGGCGCTTCCGGGCCGGACATGTGGCCGAGCAGCCGCGTCATATGCAGGCCGCGCTCAATGTATCGGCCAAGCGAGAGGAAGCGCCATCCGGTGAAGCGGTACATGTTTTCATGCACGAGACCGGCGAAGCCCGCGAGCTTGCGCAGCAGGATGGTCATGGCGTGGCTGGCATCGTCACCGGCGGTGATAGTCGAGTGGAAGCGGCGGGCGGTCTTGGCGAGATCGTTCAGTGCCAGCCAGCCATCCGGCGAGAAGCGGTCGCGGATATTGCTCGCCGAATAGACGGCGCTGTCGATATTGCGCAGCAGCGATTCCGGCACAGGCTCGGCGGTGTCGATATCGACGGCGGCAAGATATTCGGTGACGTCGGCAAGCAGCGGCTGGTTCGGGTCGGCCGCCTCGGCATAACGTGCATGCCAGGCGCGCAGGATGCGCAGCGCCCCTTCGGCGCGTTCGATATAGCGGCCCAGCCAGAAGAGGTTATCGGCCGCGCGGCTCGGCAGGCTGCCCGGCATGTTGCGGGTGAAGCTGCCCTCGGCGGGCAGAAGAGTGTGGCGCTCGACCGGCTTGTCGCTGACGATCCAGACATCGGCCGCCGCGCCACCGGATTGCATGGCGATGGCGGCGACATCGTCTCCCGAGCCGATGCGGGCAAAGCCGCCGGGCATGATCTGCCAGCCGTTGGCGGTACGGGCGGCGAACACGCGCAGCGACATCGGCCGCGGCGTCAGCTTGCCGTTGACCCAGGCGGGTGTGGTCGAGAGGGTGACGACTTCCTGACCGACGAGCTTTGCGCCGTCGCTTGTCAGCCAGTCTGTAATCGAGTTCTTCGCTGTGGCGCGCAGCGACGAGCCGAGGACGGATTCGCCGCTGTCATCGAAGAAGGGGGCGCGGGAATAGGCCGGGCCGATCACCATCTTCTCGATATTGGCAGCCACGTGGTCACGCTCGTCCTTCTGGCCGCACCACCATGTGGCGATGGACGGCAGGCGCAGATCTTCGCCCAGCAGCTGGCGACAGACGGCGGGCATGAAGGCGAGCAGGGCGCGCGTTTCCAAAACGCCGGTGCCGAGCGCGTTGACGATGGTGATGGTTTCGGCGCGCAGCGACTCCACAAGGCCGGGGGTGCCGATATGCGAGTTCTGGTTCAGCTCCAGCGGATCGGCATAGGCGGAATCGAGACGCCGCCACAGAACGCCGATCGGCTTCAGGCCGGCGACGGTGCGCACCATGACGCGGCCGTTGACGACAGTCAGATCCTCGCCTTCCAGCAGCATGAAGCCGAGGTAGCGGGCAATGTAGGCGTGTTCGTAGTAGGTTTCGTTTGCGGGGCCGGGCGTCAGAACTGCGATGCGGTCGTCACCCGAATGTTTCATCGTCTGCAGTGCATCGCGGAAGGCGCCGAAGAAGGAAGCGAGGCGGTGGACCGGCGTTTCGGCGTAGATATCGGAAAAGGCGCGGGTGGTCGCAACCCGGTTTTCCAGCGCAAAGCCTGCGCCCGAGGGGGCCTGCGTGCGGTCGGCAAGTACCCACCAATTGCCGTCAGGGCCACGGCCGATCTCGAAGGCGCAGAAATGCAGATAGTGCCCGGTTGCCGGTTTTACGCCAACCAGAGGTCGTTGGAATTCCGGATTGGCAGCGATGAGGGCGGGCGGAAAGATGCCCTCCTCGACGAGCTCGTTGTCGCCGTAGATATCGGCAACCATCGCTTCGAGGAGATTGGCGCGCTGCACGAGGCCTGCCGAAAGAGCCTGCCATTCACGCTCGTCGATCAGCACTGGAATGTGGGAGAGCGGCCAGGCACGCTCGCCGCTGCCCTTGGCGCCGTAAGCCCGGTAAAAGACGCCGGCGTCGCGCAAATAGCGGTCGGCGCGGGCGAACCGCTCGGCCAGATCCTTTTCCGGCATGATGTTCAGATGGGCGAGGAAGCGCTGCCAGACCGGACGGATGGTGCCGTTATTATCCACCATCTCGTCGGCGATACCGGGCAAGGGCTCATAATCGAAGACCGCGTCCGCGCCGGCGCGTTCTTCGATTTCGTCCCTCAGTTCTAGTGCAGGCTTCTTGCCCATCAGACCCAGTTTCTTCAAATTCCAGCGGGCCGCCTCAGATCCAGCGTGAGCGGGAATTCAGGCGAAACCGTTTCGGCGCGCGGGATATAACCACCCGCCGTATGCCCCCACGGTTCGAAACGGGCAAGCCGCCGCGCTTCCGCTTCGTTGCCGTTGACCGGGAAGGTTTCATAATTCCGACCACCCGGATGGGCAACGTGATAGATGCAGCCGCCGATCGAACGTTTCGACCATGTATCATAAATATCAAAAGTCAAAGGCGTATTCACCGGCAATACAGGGTGCAGGCCAGAAGCCGGCTGCCAGGCCTTGAAACGCACGCCAGCGACCGACACGCCCGATGTGCCCGTCGGCATCAGCGGTACGATTCGGCCGTTGCAGGTGACGATGTAGCGCGAGACGTTGTTCGTTTCGAGCCGAACCTGAAGGCGCTCGACGGAGCTGTCGACGTAACGGACAGTGCCGCCCGGCGCGCCTTCCTCGCCCATGACGTGCCAGGGCTCCAGCGCCTGGCGCAGTTCCAGCTTCGAACCCTCGTATTCGACCTCGCCGCAGAAGGGGAAGCGGAATTCGAGCTGCGCCTTGAACCATTCGGGGCTGAGGTCGAAGCCGTTTTCGCGCAGGTCGGCGAGCACATCGAGGAAATCCGTCCAGACGAAATGCGGCAGCATGAAACGGTCGTGCAGTGTCGTACCCCAGCGGACGAAATTGCCATCGGCGGGGTTCTTCCAAAAGCGGGCGATCAGCGCGCGCACCAGCAATTGCTGGGCAAGCGACATACGCGCGTTCGGCGGCATCTCAAAGCCGCGGAACTCGATGAGGCCGAGCCGTCCAGTCGGGCCATCCGGCGAGAACAGCTTGTCGATGCAGATCTCGGCACGGTGCGTGTTACCGGTGACATCGGTCAAAAGATTTCGGAACAGCCGGTCGACGAGCCAGGGCAACGGCAGTTGACCGCGACCCGGCGCTCCGATCTGCGCCATGGCGATTTCCAGCTCATAGAGGCTGTCGTGGCGGGCCTCGTCAATCCGCGGCGCTTGGCTGGTCGGCCCGATGAACATGCCGGAAAAGAGGTAGGAGAGCGAGGGATGGCGTTGCCAGTGGAGAATGATGCTTTTCAGCAGGTCCGGGCGGCGCAGGAACGGGCTGTTGTTTGGATTGGCGGCGCCGACGACAACGTGGTTGCCGCCGCCGGTGCCGGCGTGGCGACCATCGACCATGAACTTGTCGGCGCCGAGCCGGGTGGCGCGGGCTTCCTCGTAGATCGCCGTGGTGATGTCGACGCAATCCTGCCAGTTGGAAGCTGGATGGATGTTGACTTCGATGACGCCTGGATCGGGAGCGACGCGGATAACGTTGATGCGCTCGTCCTGCGGCGGCGGATAGCCTTCGATGTGAACGGGAAGCTTGAGTTCGGCAGCGGCGTTTTCGGCAGCGGCGATCAGTTCCAGATAATCCTCGACGCGCTCCACCGGCGGCATGAAGACGCAGAGCCTGCCTTCGCGCGGTTCGACCGACAAGGCAGTGCGCACGGCACCACCTATGTCGCCAAGGGTCTGTTCGACACGGACGGCGTGGCTTTCGTCCGTCTGGAATGATGCTTCCGGCATGGCGCGGCCGGCGGGTACGAAGACATCAGGCAGCGGCGGGCGCGGTATCGACGGATCTGCGGGGTGGATATAAGGGTAGCGCGCCGGCGGGACATAGGGCAGCGTGCCGAGTGGCAGGCGATAGCCGATCGGGCTATCACCCGGTACGAGAAAGATCTTTCCGCGGCGCGTGCGCCATATTTCGCTGACCCAGGTGCGGCTTGCGGCAGCCTTGGCATTCCATACCTGAACGGGAAGGATATAACCCGTCGGCACGGTGAGGCCGCGGGCGAAGACGCGGGCAATGCGGTTGCGCTCCTCGGGGTCCTTCAGCTTCGAATTGGACGGATCGACATTTTCGGGAAGGCTGCCTTCCTTGATGATCCAGTCTGCAGGATCCTCATAGGCCGGCTGCACCATATCCGGCTTGATTGCCAGTTCCCTGGCGATCGCCGTCAGAAGCTTTTCGGCATCCTCGGCCTTGACGCCGGTATCCTTGCCTTCAGCGGCGATCAGGTCGAGGTTCTGCCAGATCGGTTTGCCGTCACGGCGCCAGTAGAGAGAGAAGGTCCAGCGCGGCAGGCTTTCGCCGGGATACCATTTACCCTGGCCGTAATGCAGGAAGCCGCCGGGCGCGAAGCGCTCCTGCAGCCTGCGGATCAGGCTGTCGGCCTTTTCGCGTTTGGTCGGTCCGACGGCGGCGGTGTTCCATTCCTCGGACTGAAAATCGTCGATCGAGACGAAAGTCGGCTCGCCGCCCATCGTCAGGCGTACATCCTCGGCTTCGAGGACGCGGTCGACCTTCTCGCCGAGCTGGTTGAGCTCGTCCCAGCTCTCATCAGAGAAGGGTTTGGTGATGCGCGGGTGCTCGGCGACGCGGGAGACCTTCATGTCGAAGGCGAATTCGGTTTCGGCCTCGCCGAAATAACCGCCGGAGATCGGGGCGGCATTGCTGAAATGCGGCGTGGCGGCGAGCGGAATATGGCTTTCGCCGGTCAGCAGGCCGGAGGTCGGATCGAGACCGACCCAGCCGGCGCCGGGCAGATAGACCTCCGCCCAGGCATGCAGATCAGTGAAATCGACCTCGGTACCTGAAGGACCGTCGAGGGCCTTCAGGTCTGGCGCCAACTGGATGAGATAGCCGGAGACGAAGCGGGCGGCGAGCCCGAGATGGCGCAGGATCTGCACGAGCAGCCAGCTGGTGTCGCGGCAGGAGCCCTTGGCGGTTTCCAGCGTCTCCTCCGGCGTCTGGACGCCGGCTTCCATGCGGATGACATAACCGATCTGCCGCTGCAGACGGGCATTGAGACCGACGATCATGTCGACCGTCGGCTGATCGGGCGACCAGTCGAGCGTCGGCAGGAGTGCCTTTAGGCGCGGGCCAGCCGGCTCCGGCATCATGTAGATCGAGAGATCTTCACGGAGCGATTCCGGGTAGTTGAAGGGCCACTTCGTCGCTTCCTCCTCGACGAAGAAATCGAAGGGATTGTAGACCGTCATGTCGGCAACGAGATCGACCTCGATCTTGAATTCGGTCACCGGTTCGGGAAAGACGAAGCGCGCGAGGTAATTGCCGTAAGGATCCTGCTGCAGGTTCACGAAGTGGTTCGACGGCGTGACCTTCAGAGAATGGCTCAAAACCCGCGTCTTCGAATGCGAGGCCGGTTTCAGACGGATGATCTGTGGGCCGAGGCGGACCGGTTTGTCATACTGATAATGGGTCAGATGATAGATGCTGGCTTTGATCGACATATTGCTCTTTTATCTGCTTGCCGTTGATCGGCTTAGCTGTTCCCAAAGCCAGTGTGTGCAATGCAGCGAAAGAATGCAAGGCGGAAAGGTTAACGCGGTGACGGCATTCAGGCGGCTCTGTTGAACGTCACTGATGCCTTCAGACCCCTACCGCCGCGCCCCGGTATCAGTACAAGTCTCGCATTGAAAAGATTAGCGATTTCCTCGACGATCGGCAGGCCGAGGCCGGCACCGGGTGCGCCGGACTCATTCCCGCGGGAGAAACGCTTTCTGACGGCTTCCAGCTTTTCGGGCGGAATACCCGGACCGTTATCCTCGACTTCCAGTCTGACCGTTTCCGCATCCTCCATAATACGGACAGTCACTTCCGCGCCCTTGCCGGCATAGGCGATGGCATTGCCGGCGAGATTGCGCAGCATCTCGCCGATCAGCAGCGGCTCGGCGCGGATCATCGCAGGCCCTTCGCCCTCGAAGCCGAGATCGATGCCGGCTTCGGCAGCGCGGGGGATCTGCTCGCCGGTGATCTCCTGAGCAATGGCCGTGAGATCGATGGCCGAGACCGTCAGTGCTTCCTTGGCGGTCGCGGCATCGATCTTGGCCATCAGCAGAAGCTGGGCAAGGATGCGCTCGGCATGGGCAACAGCCTGATCGCCTTTGAGTGCGGCATGTTGCGCCTCGTCGAGAGAACCGGCGCGGGCTGAAAGAGCAAGCTGTGTGCGGATGATCGTGAGCGGCGTGCGGAGCTGGTGGCTGGCATTGCCGGTGAAATTGCGCAGCGCATCGAGCGCCGATTGCAAGCGCACCATGAAGGAGTTGACCGTATCGACAAGTGGCTGCACCTCACTCGGAACGGATTGCTCGATCGGATGCAAGTCGCCCGGGTTGCGCTCGCCGATAGCGTCGCCGAGCTTGTAGAGCGGCCGTAGCGCCACCGTAACGGAAATCCAGACGATAACGGCGGCACCGGCTATCATGACGGCGAGGCGCAGCGCCGAGCGGACGAGGATTGCCTGCGCCAGATGACGGCGGGCAATGGTGGTTTCGGCGACGGTGACGACGAAGGGCACAGAGCGGATGCCGGTCGAGGCGGAGCGTCCCAATGTCGCCACACGGATCGGCTCGCCGCGGAAGATGTCGTCGGCAAAGGCGGCCGTATCGCCCTGCGTTTCCTTCAGCACCGGCAGCGCTTGGTAGCCGGTGATGAAATTTCCGGGTGGGCCGTCGACACGGTAGAAGACGCGGTCCTGTGCCGCCGATGTCAGCATTTCCAGCGCGACATAGGGAATATCGACCTCGAGCGTGCCGTCTTCGGCGACGACGACACGTTCGGCGATGGCCAGCGCCGAGCCGGCCAATACGCGGTCAGAAACGATGTTCGAGGTCTGGACGGCTTCGCGCCAGGTATCGGCGAGCGCCAGCGTGCCGATAACGGCAGTCGAAACAAGCAGCCAGAAAAGCAGTCGGCGCCGGAGCGAATAGGCCGCCGTCATGAGGGCTCGGGCAGCTTGTCGAGATAATAACCGATGCCGCGGGCGGTCCTAACCGTCAGTCCGTGCGGTGAAAGCCTCTTTCTCAGGCGGCTGACATATTGCTCGATGGCATTGGCGGAGATGTCGTCATCGAAGGCAGTCAGCGACTGCATGATCGCCTCCTTGGCGACGACCTTGCCGGCGCGCATGAAAAGAATTTCGAGCAGGCCGAGCTCGCGGGAGGGGATGTCGAGCGGCGTGGCACCGGCCGAAAAGGCGCGAGAATTCAGGTCGAGTGAGATCGATCCGAAGCTGACTGTCGAGGAATGCAGCCCGGCCTGGCGGCGCAGAAGCACGCGCACACGCGCTTCGAATTCAGCAATGTCGAAGGGCTTGATGAGGTAGTCGTCAGCACCGAGATCCAGGCCTTTCACACGCTCTTCCGGCGAGCCGCGGGCCGTCAGGACGAGCACGGCAGCCCGGCTGCCGCGGGCGCGCATGGCGCGCAGCACATCAAGGCCGTCCATTTCGGGAAGGTTCAGATCGAGAATGACGAGATCGAAATTTTCCGCTGCGATGACGGCATTGGCCGAAGCCCCGTCATGGACGACATCCACTGCATGGCCCGTGCCGCGCAAGATCGCCGACAGGCCGTCGGCCAACGCGATATTGTCTTCGGTAAGCAGGATGCGCAACGGATGTTTCCCTCGATTTTTCGGGGAGTTTATCAGGGATGACAGCCCGATGTCACAGCGATTCTGGGAATTGGTGAATGGAGGATAGCAGGATTTTATTCGCCTTCCGGCCCTGCGCATCATCAGCCCGATCGCCACGACGCCATGGGCCGGTTTCGATCCGCACCGAGATGTCGATGGCGGGGCGCAGACCGTCGTGGTAAGGACAAGGGGAGTTTGGGGAGGCTTTGCAGATGCGGAACCTGTCGGTCGGGCTTGTGGAAAGCCCGGAAGAGATCGATGCCGTTCGGCATCTCAGCCGTGCCTTCCGACAATGGCTTTACGACAACTATCCCGACGAGCGGGCGCAGATAGAACTTTACTACAGTCCGGAAAAATTCGAGGCTATGCTCGCCGACCTGCCGAAGATCCATGCAAGGCCACAAGGGGCAATGTTCCTGGCGCGGCTGGATGGAGAGATTGTCGGCTGCGTGATGCAGCATGAGATCGCGCCGAGCATATCGGAGATGAAGCGGCTCTTCGTTTCCGAGCAGGCACGCGGCAGTGGCGCAGCACTGGCGCTTTGCGAAGCGTCCCTCGCGCAGGCCAAGAAGGATGGCTACCGGATGATGCGGCTCGATACCGGCCATCGGCAGGTCGCTGCCCAGAAGCTATATCGCCGCCTGGGTTTTCGCGAGCGAGACGCCTACTACGAGATCCCTGATGATCTGAAGCCGATCCTGATGTTCTTCGAGCGCGAGCTTTGAGGTCTGGCTGTAGCCACCACTGGAAGCCGACCCTTGTCTGGCTTGTGCGGCTCGGGCATTCTTGCGCGATGAGGAGCCTTTTCATTCTGTTCCTGTGTCTGGTGCCCGGCTTTGCGGCAGCGGATCAGGTTTTTTATCCGGCGAAGTCGGGCAATACCGATGCGCCGGTGCTGACAGTCTATTCCTCGCTCGACGAGCCCTTGGCGCAGCCGATGATCCGCGGCTTTCAGGAGGCCAATCCGGATGTGGCAGTCAAATACGAGGACATGCTGACCGGGGATATTTACGACCGCATCGTCAAGGAAACGGATACCGGTCACAAAACGGCGGACTTCGCCTTCTCCTCTGCGATGGACCTGCAGGTGAAGCTTTCGAACGACGGCTATGCGCAGGTGAGCAACCTGCCGATGAGCGCCCAATGGCCGAAATGGGCGAACTGGCGCAACACCGCCTATGCGCTGACCTTCGAACCTGCCGTCTTCGTCTATCACAAGCCGAGCTTTGTTCATGAATCGGTGCCGAGCTCGCGGGCGGAATTCGTCGACTATTTGAAACGCAAGGGCAATGTGGTTTATGGGCGGATCGGGACCTATGACATTGAACGTTCCGGCGTGGGCTTTTTGTTCATGGCGCGCGATCAGGAACAGTTCGGCGATATCTGGTCGGTGATCGGGGCGATGGGGGCCGCCGGCGTGAAGCTCTACTCCACGAGTTCGGCAATCCTCGAGCGGGTGGCTGATGGGCGCTTCGTGCTCGGCTACAATATCCTCGGCTCTTATGCGGCCGACTGGGCCTCGCGTCATCCTGACGTCGGCATCGTGTTGCCGAAGGATTATACGGTCGTGATGTCGCGCATTGGCCTGGTGCCGCAGGCTGCCGCCGAGCCGGAACTCGGGCGGCGCTACCTTGCCTTCTTCATGTCGAAGGAAGGTCAGACGATCATGGCCCGCGAGTTGCAGATCCCGGCCGTCAGCCCGGAAGTGGCGGGCGAGAATACCGCCAATACGTTGCAGGAACTGCTCGGCGCACAGTTGCGTCCGGTGCCTGTCAGCCCCGGTCTGATGGTCTATCTCGATCAGGTGAAGCGGGCTCGGCTGATTGCGCACTGGAATGAGGTGCTGCGGACGCAGTAAAAACCTCGCTCGGCCAGTAGGAAACCTGTGGGCTGACCAAAATAAATCACATGTTCTCAATGACTAAGCGCTGATCCATTCGGCAGGAATGGTCCGAGCTCTAACTCAAGAATATAAAGGGCGAGGTTGCTGCTAGCGAACCTCGCCCTTTCGCATTTATGCCGTGACGGCAGCTACGGTCAGCCTTTGCGTATCACCACTTCCAGATATTCAGCCGGCACGACCATGGTGCCGTCCTTGGCGCGGTTGAAGCGGGCGATGAGCGCAAGGAAATCCTCTTCGAGAGCCGCCTTGCCCGGCTGTGGCAGAGCTTCGAAGGCCTTGTGGACAGGGCCGTACCAGGTGCGGAACACTTCCAGCCAGTGGGCGGGTGAGCGGTAGCGGAAATTATACATACGTGACGTCGCCTCGATGCTGGCCTGGCCGCCGAACATTTCTTCCAGCCTTGCCTTCGTGCCCCACAGCGCCGGCGACCTGAGGCCCGGCATCGGTGGAATATGCTTGCCTATCGTCTTGAAGACCTGGCCGATGAAGCTCTCCGGCGTCCAGTTCGCCATGCCGATGCGCCCGCCTGGCCGGCAGACGCGCAGCATTTCCTTTGCCGCCTTGTCCTGATCCGGCGTGAACATGACCCCGAAGGTGGAGACGACGACATCGAAGCTTGCATCCTTGAAGGGCAGGGCCTCGGCATCGGCCTGCTGGAACTCCACCGCCAGACCGTTTGCCATCGCCCGTTCGCGGCCGCGCTCCAGAAGCTCCGGCACGTAGTCGGTCGAGGTCACCTCGGCCCAACGCCGCGCAGCGGCAAGCGTCGCATTGCCGTTGCCGGCGGCGATATCGAGAACCTTTTCGCCGGAGCGCAGGTCCAGGGCTTCGCACAGGCTTTCGCCGACGATCTGCAGCCGGGCGCCGATGACGGAATAATCGCCAGAAGCCCAGGCGACCTGCTGGCGCGACTTCAACGCGGCGAGATCGGGTGTGGGCTGTGTCACGGCATTCGCTGTGGTTTGCATGGAATGTCTCCTCTCGTCTCGGCGAACGAAGGCCAGAGCCGCGAGCGCCCGCCGGTTTTTGATATCCAGATATAAGCGCAGCGTTCGACCAGCCTCTTGGAGTGCCCCAGGTCCGCTCGCAGGTAGATCGTGCCTCGGGTTGGGCAATCGGCCTAGTGTAGAAAATGGACTGGAACCGATACAGAAAATGGATCAGGCGGCGTAGGAGCTGCGCACCATCCAGTTTCCGATGCTTGTGGCGAGCGACATGTCGCCGATGAAGGAGATGCGTTCCCTGGCGATCTCGGTATCGAGGCTGGAATGGCCCATCCAGGCCGAGGTCATCGCCTTCAAATCGGCGGTGACGAAGAGGTCGACATCGTAACCGGGATCTGTGAGGCAGAGGTCCACAGGCGTGCCTAGCCGCGCCACGAGCCAGTAATGCCGTTCGTCACGCGGCAATTCGGGATAGGTGAACTGGATGACGCTGCGCTTGCGCGAGGGCAGGGCGGCGGCATTGACCTTGCGGCGCATGTTCCACATCAGAATGCGGGCATCGAGCTTTTCGAGGGTTACGTTGGCGTCGATATTGCGATGCGCCCAGGTGCCGAGCGCATGCACGATCGGCTCCAACTCGTTGGCGATCTCGGTCGTCCGATAGACGATCTCACCCGTGATGCGGTTTTCCGAGCGGGTGACGAGGCCGTTTGCCTCCATCTCGCGCAGCCGTTTTGCCATGAGGGTCGGTGACATTCCCGGTACGCCGCGTCGGATCTCGTTGAAACGTGTGGAGCCGGACCACATTTCGCAGAGCAGCAGCAAGGTCCATCGCGGCTCGAGCAGCTCGCACGCCTTGGAAACCGGACAAAACTGGTTGTAACCGCCATTTGCCATCGGATCGCCCTCCGCGGCCGAGTATCGGCCAAGTTCCTGAGAGCGTCCAGTACTGACAATGTACTAGTCCAGTCGCATTTCGCGGGAAGGTAGTCGAATTACGGCAAAAAAGTGTCTTGCCGCACTGGATATCCCGCCGATGTCAGCTAAATGACAGCTTCATATGATGGCTTGGGCTACTTCCTCTCCGTGGAGGCGGAGAGTTGAAGATTTTCCGGGAGGACTTCCGCTCGCTATCAGGACAATTGCGTCCACCGATCGGTGATCTCTCCTCATTTTCAAAAATAGCACAGGCGGTCCGCTCAGCCGCAGCACGGAGGACACATCGTGAAGCACACTTTCATCGCAACCCTTTTAGCAGCGGCCATTGCGCTGCCGGCCTATGCGGCTGATTATACCATCATCGCTCCGGCAGCGCCCGGCGGCGGCTGGGACCAGACGGCCCGCTCGCTGCAGACGGTGCTGCAGCAGGAAGGTATCTCCAAAAGCGTCCAGGTTCAGAACGTACCGGGCGCCGGCGGCTCTATCGGTCTTGCCCAGTTCAGCAGCCAGAGTGCCGGCAATCCGAACGCTCTCATCGTCGGCGGCTACGTCATGGTCGGCGCACTGCTGACCAACAAGTCCGTCGTCACGCTGAAGGACGTTACCCCGATTGCCCGCCTGACCGGCGAGTACGAAGCCATCGTCGTTCCGGCCGCATCCGACATTAAGACGCTCGCCGATCTCGTCACCAAGCTGAAGGCTGATCCCGGCGCCGTTTCCTGGGGCGGCGGTTCTGCCGGCGGCACGGACCACATCGCCGTCGGCCTGATCGCCAAGGCTTCCGGTGTCGATCCGACAAAGATCAACTATGTCGCCTTCTCTGGCGGCGGCGARGCACTCGCCGCTATCCTCGGTGGCCAGGTCACGGCCGGCATTTCGAGCTACAGCGAGTTCGAATCGCAGGTCAAGGCCGGCACGCTGCGTCTGCTCGGCGTTTCCAGCGATGCCCGCATCGCCGGCGTCGATGCGCCGACCTTCAAGGAAGCCGGTACCGACGTTTCCATCCAGAACTGGCGCATGGTCGCTGCCGCCCCGGGCCTGACCGATGAAGAAGTCGCCTCGATTGCAGCAGACTTCGACAAGCTCCACAAGTCTGCTGCCTGGCAGGAAACCCTGAAGACCAAGGGCTGGGCCGACACCTATCTCGCAGGTGACGAGTTCAAGGCACAGCTCGAAAAGGATGTCTCGGCCACCGAAGGCATTCTCAAAGACATCGGTCTCGTTCAATGAGCGAAGCCGACATCTCATCGGCAACGAAGCGCCGCCCTGATTGGGCGGCGCTGGTCATTGCCGTCTTCCTCATTGCCGTCGCTGTCGTGGTGTTCTGGGATGCCTCGCATCTGAAGACGATTGCGCAATATGACCGCATCGGCCCGTCGACGGTGCCGAAAGTCGTCGCTCTCGGCCTGTTCTGTCTCGGCATCTGGACGGCGATCGAAGCCTGGCGCGGCGATTTTCCGGAACGCGAGCATCAGGAAGTGGCACCCGTCATCTGGATCGTCGCAGGCCTTGCCGGGCAGATGCTGCTCCTGCGCATCGCCGGTTTCTCAATTGCGACCGGCGTGCTCTTTGCGCTGACCGCGCGCGGTTTCGGCAAGCGCCAGATCTGGTTCTCGCTGCCGATCGGCATCATCATGAGCTTCATCGTCTGGGCGATCTTCTCGCAGCTCCTGCAGCTCACGTTGCCAGCCGGGCCGCTCGAACATCTGTTCTTCTGATAGCGCTCGCCTCGCGCCGGGCGCTTTCAGTTCTCTAGTTTTTGCGCGGACGGTCCTGTGCCCCCTCAGGAGCCGCCGCTTGGGATAAAACCATGAGCACATTCGAATTCCTATGGCAGGGCATTCTGGTTGCTGCGCAGCCGATCAACCTGCTCTACGCCTTCATCGGCGTGACCCTTGGCACCGCGGTTGGCGTACTGCCGGGCATCGGCCCGGCACTGACGGTCGCGCTGCTCTTGCCCGCCACCTACAAGCTCGATCCGGGCGGCTCGCTCATCATGTTTGCCGGCATCTACTACGGCGGCATGTATGGCGGCTCGACCACGTCGATCCTTTTGAATACGCCGGGTGAAAGCGCTTCGATCGTCACCGCGCTCGAGGGCAACAAGATGGCGCGTGCAGGTCGCGGCGGACCGGCATTGGCGACAGCGGCCATCGGCTCGTTCGTCGCCGGTCTCATCGCCACGCTCGGACTTGCTTTCGTCGCCCCCTATATCGTGAAACTGGCGTTGATCTTCGGTCCCCGCGAATATTTCGCACTTATGGTGCTGGCATTCGTGACCGTCTCTTCGGCCTTTGGGGATTCGGCGTTGCGTGGCCTCACCTCGCTCTTCATCGGCTTTGCGTTCGCCATGGTCGGGATCGACCAGCAGACGGGCCAGGCGCGCCTTTCCTTCGGCATACCCGACCTGCTCGACGGTATCGAGGTGACGACGCTGGCTGTTGCCATGTTCGCCATTGGCGAGACGCTCTACATCGCCGCTCAAGGAAAGCGCGGCGAGGACAAGGTGGAAGCGGTTCGTGGCTCGCTCTGGATGAACAAGCAGGACTGGGCACGCTCCTGGAAGCCGTGGCTGCGTGGCACGATCATCGGCTTCCCCATTGGCGCGATGCCGGCGGGCGGCGCCGAAATCGGCACGTTCCTCTCCTACGCCACGGAAAAGCGCCTGTCGAAGAACCCCGAGGAATTCGGCCATGGCGCCATCGAAGGCGTTGCCGGTCCCGAGGCTGCCAACAATGCATCGGCCGCCGGCACGCTGGTGCCGCTGCTGACGCTTGGCCTGCCGACGTCAGCGACAGCGGCGATCATGCTGGCCGGCTTCCAGCAATACGGCCTGCAGCCGGGTCCGCTGCTGTTTGCGACCAACCCGCAGCTCGTCTGGGGTCTCATCGCCAGCCTGCTCATCGCCAATGCGATGCTCCTAGTCCTGAACCTGCCGATGATCGGTCTCTGGGTTCGCCTGCTGACGGTTCCAAAGCCGTGGCTCTATGCCGGCATCCTGCTGTTTGCCACGCTCGGCACTATCGGGGCCAATCCTTCGGTCTTCGAGCTCGGCATGCTGCTTGGTTTCGGCGTGCTCGGTTATATCATGCGGATCTTCGGCTATCCGATCGCGCCCACCGTCGTCGGTCTCATCCTCGGGCCGCTGGCCGAGCAGCAGCTTCGCCGAGCGCTCTCGATCAGCCAGGGCGACGTGACCACGCTCGTCATGTCGCCGATCGCCTGCGGCCTGCTGATCGTCGCCGCTGCGGCCTTCCTCATTCCGCTGATCCTGAGATTGCGTGGCCGCGGCCAGGTTCTTTCTCAGCTCGCGGCAAATGAAGACTAAAACAAAAAGACGACCCCGACCCCTAATTCAGGCCGGCCGTGGCAACATGGCCGGCCTTTTCTTTGCCTTTCACAGCCTGTGCAATTTCGTCCTGAAGAAAAGCTAATAAGTATGGCTCTTGTTCTGTGGCGCGGTAATTTCGCAGTGACAGATCCAGCCGACGTTTAATTTAAATTTAAGCGAATCTCCCAATATTTTGCATCACCACTGCCCTGGATGCAGGCATGAAGCCCTCATCAGCCTGCCGCTTCCCCTCTTCTATCAGGAACATTGTATGAGACGCCCACGCGTAAAATTATTACTCTCCGTTGTCTTTGCCGTCATTGCCATCATGTTCGGCCTGCTTGCGTGGATGTCGATCAGCAGCATGCGGCTCTTGAACCGCCAGACGGAAGTCATCGCGACCAACTGGATACCGAAAATCGCTACCGGCAAAAGCATTGAGAGTGCTTTCTATCGGCTGAACTCGGCCTATTTCGAGCATATCCTGGCCGATACGCCCGAAGCAACGAAGACTGCGGAGACCGAGATCGCGCAACGCACCGACACGCTTTCGCAGCAGATTGAAAAGTACCGACCACTCGTTACCACCCAGCGCGGTGGTGAACTTCTAAAGGCTATCGAAGGCGGCGTCGCCGACTATAAGCAGGTTGCGGTGCAGATGATCTCTCTATCGAGTACCGGCAAGAAAGCGGAAGCGAAGGCGCTGCTTTCCGGCGACATGCGCACCAAGCTCGACAAGGCGTCCGGTTATCTCAGGGACCTGCTCGACTTCAATACGTCAAGCTCCGACAAGATCTACCGCGATGGCATCTCGGTCTTCCAGACGACGGTTCTGGCAGCCGCTATCCTGATTGCAGTCTGTGCTGCGATCCTGCTGGCTGCAGTGGCGTTTGCCATCATCGGCGTTGCCCGCCCCATCGAGATGATCACGGCTTCGATGAAGAAGCTGGCAGCCGGCGATACGGATAGCGCCATTCCCTTCCCGGGCCGTTCCGACGAGATCGGCGACATGGCTGGGGCTGTCGAAATCTTCCGCGCCAATTCCGTCGCCAATCGCCGTCTGGAGCAGGAGGGCGAGGCACAGCGCAATCTCACAGAGGAAGAGCGTCGTCGCAGCGCCGAACACGAACATATCAAGGCTGAGGAGATGCGACGGGCCACGGCTGGCCTCGGGGACGGTCTGAAGCACCTTTCCGCCGGTGACCTCACGTTTCAATTGAGGGAACCGTTTGCCGCCGATTTTGAATCGTTGCGTGCCGATTTCAATTCGTCGGTTACACAACTCGCCGATGTCATGCGTGCCGTCGCCGCCAGCGCCTCATCCATCGACAGCGGAACCCGCGAGATCAGCCAGAGTGCAGACGACCTCTCCCGCCGTACCGAGCGGCAAGCCTCCTCTCTGGAGGAGACGGCGGCAGCGCTTGACGAAATCACCGTCAATGTCGCGAATTCCTCCAAGCGCGTCGATGAAGCCAAGTCGGTGGCAATCCAGGCAAACGACAGCGCAGCAAAATCCGGTGCCGTCGTCGCTGATGCCGTCCACGCAATGGAGCGGATCGAACAGTCTTCGAGCCAGATTTCCAATATTATCGGCGTCATCGATGACATCGCCTTCCAGACGAACCTGCTGGCGCTCAATGCCGGTGTCGAGGCCGCTCGTGCCGGCGAAGCGGGCAAGGGGTTTGCGGTTGTCGCCCAGGAAGTGCGCGAACTCGCTCAGCGCTCTGCTCAGGCGGCTCGCGAGATCAAGGATCTCATCAGTGCCTCGACAGGTGAGGTTGCCGTCGGCGTGAAGCTGGTGCGTGAAACGGGTGGGGCTCTGAGCACGATCGGCGACTATGTCGTGACGATCAACAAGCACATGGAAGCAATTGCCACGTCAGCACGGGAGCAGTCCACGGGACTGACGGAGGTCAATTCTGCTGTCAACCAGATGGATCAGGTGACACAACAGAATGCTGCGATGGTCGAGGAGAGCAACGCGGCGAGTGCCACGCTGGCAACCGAAAGCCGCAGACTGCGCGAGCTGATTGCCCGCTTCGATCTCGGTCAGGGCAATGCTTCGACGCACCGGACCGCTACTCCGCCTTCTGCATCGGCCAAGCCGGCGGCTACGCGCACGGCTGGATACGTGAGTGTCGGAAATGTCGCCTTGAAGCAGGAATGGTCAGAGTTCTAACCGGCTGAATTGTTAGTCGAATTCCGAAGCGGCTCGGAGCGAACCTGAGCCGTTTTTCGTTTGCCGGCGAAAGAAATATGCGCTTCTTGCATGGCAGCGGTGATTTCTTGCGCGTTGTAGGTGCATCCGGATTTCCCCATCTAGGAAGGGTCAACGAAAGAGCGAGAGGAAAAGAAGATGTCCGCTTTCAGAAAGTCGATCCATAATGGTTTCCTGGCCCGCGCCATTGCAGCGCTCGGTGCCGCAAACGCAGTCAGCGCCGCTGTCGAAGGTGGCCGCAAGCCGCGCGCACGTGACCTGCAGGAACTCGGTATCGATCCGGTAAGCTTTGGCCGTGTCATCCGGTAAGACGTGCCGAATGCGTAGATTGAGTGTCAGATCATCTATTGAATGAATAAGCCCGCAACCGTTGGTCGCGGGCTTTGTTTTTTGGACTATGCAAGCCGCAGCACCAGACCACAGCGGCTTTTTAATTGTCAGGCGTGCAGGCGCTCCCGCTCGGGGACATCAGCTTCCTTCTGCCGCTCTTGCCTGTTGTAGCGGATCGAGGACCAGAGCGAGATGCCGATCAGGGCTGCGCCGCCAAGGCCGGTGATGACCTCGGGAATGTGCGTCAAGGTCTGCACATACATGATCACCGAGAGGATCAGAATGGCGTAGAAGGCGCCGTGTTCCAGATAGCGGTATTCGGCCAGCGTTCCCTTTTCCACCAGCATGATCGTCATGGAGCGCACATACATGGCGCCGATGCCGAGGCCGATCGCGATGATGAAGAGGTTCTGCGTCAGTGCGAAGGCGCCGATGACGCCGTCGAAGGAGAAGCTGGCATCCAGCACTTCCAGATAGATGAAGGCGCCGAGGCCACCCTTTGCCGCCTCGCTCATCGCACGCTGCGATGCATCGAGAAGGCCGCCGATGACTTCTACCACTAGGAAGGTCACAAGACCGTAGATGGCGCAGTAGACGAAGGTGGTCGCGTCTTCGCCTTCGAGGAGATAGGAGAACAGCAGGATCAGCAGGAGCACGAAGGCGATCTCGACACCCTTGATGGTAGCCGAACGCGCCATCAGCCGCTCCAGCGAGCCGATCCAGTGGACTTCCTTCTCATGGTTGAAGAAGTAGCTGAGGCCAACCATCATCAGGAAGGTGCCGCCGAAGGCTGCGATCGGCAGATGCGCATCATTCATGATGCGGGCATATTCGGCAGGTTCACGCGCGGCAAGCACGAGCGCTTCCCACGGGCCGATCTTTGCCGCGATGGCGACGATTGCCAGCGGAAAGACGATACGCATGCCAAAGACGGCAATAACGATACCCCAGGTCAGGAAGCGATGCTGCCAGACAGGGGTCATTTCTTTCAGCTTATTGGCATTGACAATGGCGTTGTCGAAGGAGAGCGAGATCTCCAGCACAGCCAGTACCGTGCAGATGAAGAAAACAGTGGCCATGCCACTCAGCGTGCCGGTCGACTGCCAGCCGAGAAATGCGCCGAGTGCCAGGCCGAGTGCGGTGACGATGAAGGCCCAGCGGAAATAGCCGAGCGAGGATTTGTGGGATTGAAGCTGGTTCATGGCTGCACCTCGCAGCCGCAAACCGTTTCTGAAGATGGGGTGAAAACAGAAAAACGCATACCACATAGGGCATGCGCTATTGGCATGGTGAGCTTTTTCATCGATGAAAAATCCGCCGGCTAATTTGCAGGCGGTACCGACATCACGAGAGCGCCGTAAAAACTCTCGCCAGAGGGGCCCGGCACCAGGGTTCCCCCGCAGCCGATGTCTGGATGAGGCGGCGGGTGCTCCACTAGGTAGTCATGTTGCTGCGCCAGTCAAGATGCACGGACGGGCAAGGTTATCGATTTCTTTGGAACCATACTGGCGCTCACCCGTTCCGTCCTAGCTGAGCCGATGAAACATCTCAGATACTCTTGAAGGAGGGCGACGATGCACAATTCGACCCATGTTCCCGACAAGCGCACGGAAGCGTCGGACCGTATGAAGCGGGCGAAACCCAATCGCATGCAGAGGGCGCAGGTTCTGCCCCCGCACCAAGTGGACCTGACGCTGACCCCGGGCGCAATACACGACATTCATGTGCCGGCGCATATGACCGGCAGCGACCTTTCCAAGGGCGGGCTTGATATCAAGAGCGACGATGCCAACGTCGCAAAGCCTGTGCGCTGAAAACCAGTTTCGCAACCGATAAGACAGGTGAAATACGAATGACGATCAATCTTGTGCCGCGGGATATCTTCATCCAGCACGAATATGAGTGGCAGGCCGTGCGCGAGGCGGCCGAACGCCGGCTCGATATAGGCAAGCGCGAGACGCCATCCGCGCAGTCAAGCGGGCAAACCGCAAGGCCCGCTGCTGCAACCTCGGCAGCGCAAGGCTGCTGAACACAGGGCAGAATTTGAATGAGACGCCCGGCCACGCGCCGGGCGTTTTCTTTTCCGACGAGTTCTGGTCTGGGAAAGCGACCCACGGCCATATCTTGCCAACCTTTCCGAAAGGATTGGACAGCGATAATCCGGCCCATTCAAGGGAATCGGATCGATGGCCAAGACAGCGACACGCCGCCGCAAGGCGCCGGCAAAAAGGAAGAGCAGTGCGTCCTCCAGCGGCGCGATGCCTTGGATGGTGATAGGCATCGCGGCGGTGGGCGCCATTGCCGCCTATGACAATTGGAAGAGCATCCGCCCGATGCTTGGCAAGGCACCTGCCGCCGTCATCAGTGAGGCGGCTGAAGGCAAACCTCAGACATCCAAGGAAGCGCCGAAGCAGGTTGCCGTTGCGGCTCCTGCTGTCAAGCCACGCCAGACAAACGATCCAGTACCACCTGCAGCGATCCCCTCGGCTCCGGTGCCGGCGGCAAAGATCGTGCCGGCCTCTATTTCTCCTGCTACCCCATCCTCGTCGGAAACCGCCAAGGCGGCTTTCGGATATTGCGGGCAGGGTGAGCATATCAATTGCGTCGGTGACGCAGGTACCTTCTGGTATAAGGGCGAGAAGATCGTCATCGCCGATATGGTCAGCCCGGACGTGGACCGTGCACGCTGCGAAGACGAACGGAAGATTGCCTTTGCTGCCAAATCGCGTTTGCTTGCGCTGCTGAATGCCGGTCCGTTCGACATGAATGCTGTCGGCAAGGCAGATGACCGGGGTGCGCCGCGTGTCATTTCGCGCGACGGGCGCTCTTTCGGCACGCGGCTTATCAATGAGGGCCTGGCCAGGAAGCCGGGATCTGCCGGCGGTTCCTGGTGCGCTTGAGGCCCCCGGTCTGACGATCGCTTATTTTCGCGTGTTATTTCCGTGCTGGCGCCTTGCCGCTGGTGCGGAAGCTGCCGGTGAAGGCCGAATCCTTGCTTTCGGCCGTGCATTCGATGGCAGTCGGCTTACCGGAATAAGGATTGCCGAAGGTGCACGAGCCGGCAACCTTCACCTCACCTGTCATCTTATTTCCAACGCCCGTGGTGACGAGGCTGAGCGGCAGTCGGGCATTGCCATTGGACGCGGGCTTGATGCCCTTCCCATCGCCCTGGAAGCCCAGCAGCTTACCATCAGAGGTGAAGATGAAGGTCACGGTGCCGTTGACGAGCGTCACGCTTGCCAGCTCTCCCTTGCAGCCCTTCGTGGCATCGAACTTGGCAACGACGAGCTTCTGGCACTTGCCACCAAGGGCAATGACGCCGGGCGCACCCGGAAAATTGTCGTCGGCCTGCGCTGCAGCTGCAAAAGCGAGGGTGGAGAAGGCGGCGATGGCAAGCGCGGATAATTTCATTTCGATTCGAACCCCATGTCCTGACGAGGCGAATCAACGCCTCGGGCTCTATTATCGCGCATGGCATGGCTCTGTGTCCGAATTTGGTTTCGATCCCTTCGGATAAGATTTGAGACGAGCCGGTACAGGTGGCTTGGTCTGGAATGCGAATCCGGCAACTTAAAACCGGAAACTAAAGGCCTTTCGATTTCTCGAAAGGCCTTTGCTTTTCAGCGAATTAGGATGGTGGGCGTGACAGGGATTGAACCTGTGACCCCTACGATGTCAACGTAGTGCTCTCCCGCTGAGCTACACGCCCATCCGATGGCGGCGCATAGATCACAAAACCTCCGGAGCCGTCAATAGGCTTTTTTGAAGTTTTGTGACGAGCCGCCAAGAAGCCTTATGCGGCAAGCATCTTGTTGACCTCGTCAACGAGATCGCGCAGGTGGAAAGGCTTGGAAAGGACCTTTGCATCCTTCGGAGCCTTCGAATCAGGGTTCAGTGCAACGGCTGCGAAGCCGGTGATGAACATGACCTTCAGGTCAGGATCGAGTTCGGTCGCACGGCGCGCCAACTCGATGCCATCCATTTCCGGCATGACGATATCGGTCAGCAGCAGCGAGAACGGCTCCTCACGCAGGCGGTCATAAGCGCTAGCGCCGTTGTCGTAGGAAAGGACCTTGTATCCGGCCTTTTCGAGCGCCTTCACGAGGAAGCGGCGCATGTCATTGTCGTCTTCGGCGAGAAGTATCTTCTGAGTCATTAATCCGGACCGCTGATCACTGATGTTTTTCTAGGATACCAGCCGTCTACACTAAACTTCGCCCGGTAAACAACCGGTGAAATCACCCTAGCCACGACCGCCATCCCTTCTATGTAGTATGGACTTAAGGGCAGGCAACTGGCAACATAGCCGTCATAGCCACTTGATGACATGGTAAAGAGGGCAGAAAGTGCCGGAAATACGCGAATACGAGCTTTTTGAAGTGCATGAGCCCGTGTCGCAGACCATTCCTTTCGTCTACAACTCCCCTCATAGCGGTCGCGTTTATCCACCGGAATTCATCGCGCAGTCGCGGCTGGAAGGTATCTCGATACGCCGGTCTGAAGACCATTATGTCGACGAGCTGTTCGGCGCTGCCGTGGATCTTGGTGCGCCACTCCTCCTTGCGAATTTCCCGCGCGCCTACCTGGACGTCAACCGTGAGCCTTATGAGCTCGATCCGCGCATGTTCGACGGGCTGTTGCCGCCCTATGCGAATATCAACTCGCTAAGGGTTGCGGGTGGACTTGGCACCATTCCGCGCATCGTGGCCGAGAACATGGAAATCTATGCGCGCCGGCTGCCCGTTCAGGAGGGGCTGGAACGTGTCGAAAGCGTCTACAAGCCCTATCACTCGACGTTGCGGCGGCTGATTGCACGCACCCATGTACAGTTTGGCTTCGGCGTCCTGATCGACTGCCATTCCATGCCGGGCAACGTGCGCGTTGCCGGCAGCAATGCGCGGCCCGATTTCATCATCGGCGATCGCTACGGCACCAGCGCTTCGGCAGAGCTTTCGCGTACGGCAATCGGCATCCTCGAGGAAATGGGTTTTGCAGCGATCCGCAACAAGCCCTATGCCGGTGGCTTCATCACCGAACATTATGGCCGCCCGTCACGCGGGCTGCATGCGCTGCAGATCGAGGTCAACCGTTCGATCTACGTCGATGAGGTCACGCTGGAGAAGCGGCCCGATTTCGACATCGTTGCAACCGCCGTCACGTCGTTCATGCGGCAGATGGCTGAGTATGTCGAGAAATTCTCCGGCGACCGGGCGCTTGCGGCCGAGTGATTTCTGCCTTCAGGTCAAAAAAAACCGCGCTTTGTCAGCGCGGCTAAGTCTAGGGAGGAAACACCCAAGGAGGGTATTTACAGTCAGAAGACTGTAGGTAAGAAACTACTGCTGCATTGCACAATTGTCAAGCAATATATTGCACTGCAAAATATTTAGGCAGCTAATCGGAAATTGCCTGTTGTGTTTGCATTCCGCCGGTTTTTCGCTATGAAAAACGCCATTTCCCGCCAGCTATGTGGATTTCTCCATGCTTCCTGACCGTTCGTTCTTCAACCGTCTCGCCGAAGCTGCCAAGGCGGAAACCCTGCCGCGTTTTCGCTCGGGCACCAATGTCACCAACAAGCTGTCGTCCGGCTTCGATCCCGTCACTGAAGGCGACAGGGCGGCGGAGACAGCCATCCGTGCGCTGATCGAAGCGCATTTCCCGGAGCACGGTATTCTGGGCGAAGAACATGGCAATGTCGGCCTCGACCGCGAGCATGTTTGGGTGATCGACCCGATCGACGGTACGCGCGCCTTCATTTCCGGCGTTCCGGTCTGGGGTACGCTGATCGGCCTGCAGAAGAATGGCCGGGCGGTTGCCGGCATGATCGAACAGCCTTTCACCGGCGAGCGTTACTTCGGCGACGAAAACGGTTCGACCTATAGCGGGCCTGAGGGCGAACGCCGGCTGCAGGTGCGTGACTGCGGCGCTCTTTCCAATGCCATCCTCTTCACGACCTCGCCGCATCTCTTCGTCGGCGAGGAGATGGAGAAATATCGCGAGATCGAAAGTCAGGTGCGGCTCTTCCGTTATGGCTGTGACTGTTATGCCTATGCGCTGCTGGCGGCAGGCCATGTCGATCTCGTGATCGAGAACAGCCTCAAACCCTATGATGTCGGTGGGATCATTCCTGTCATCGAGGGCGCCGGCGGCATCATGACCACCTGGGACGGCGGACGGCCGGAAAACGGCGGCTCCATTATCGCTGCCGGCAGCAGGGCGGTCTATGAAGAGGCGATCGCCATCCTGCAGCGCTAACGCGCGTCGTGCAAAAGTGTGCAGCGGTTTTGCGATAACCACATGCGTAAAATAAGAACTTAAAGCATGGCGAGCGAATCCTGGAGACCGCGATGGGTTTAAGTTTCAGACGCCGATCGCCGTCACGTCATCGGTCGCCTCGGCGTCGCTGCCGGGAATGAAGGCGTGGAAGGCGGCAAGTGCTGCGGTACGATACATATCCCTTTCCTGGAATATCTCGTGGCGGGCGCCGTTGATCGGTACGAGCTGACCGGCGCGGAAATAACGCGAAAGCCTCTCCTGCACCGTATAAGGCACCAGCCCGTCGCGTGTCGGGGCGATGACGACAGAGGGAATGGTGATCGAAAAGAGATGATAGGGCTGGGTCACCCGGTCGATCGCCTTCATGCATTCATACATCCAGCGCGCGGTCGGCGCTCCCAGCGCAAGCTCCGGGTGGGCTTTTGCTATAGCCGCATTGCGCTCGAAGCGCGTTTCGTCCGATGTGAGCGGATTATCAAGGAATTGCAGCTCCTTCATCTTGCCGAGCGGCATCCCGCCGAGGCCAACAGCACAGAGTGAGCTCGATACCGTGCGGATGACGCCTTGGGAGGCGGCCTGGCCGATGAGGCCGAGGAAAGGGGCAGAGAGCACCATGCGCTCGATACGCGTCGAGAGATAGGGTGCGGCGGAAAGCGCAATCAGCGCGCCTGTGGAATGAGCAAGCATATAGAAGGGCAGGCGGGTATCCGGGAGCACGACCTTTTCGAGGAAGGCATCGAGATCGCGCTCGTAATCGGAAAAGCGGCGGATGTGGCCATGATTGCGTTTCTTAATCAGCCGAGGCGAACCACCCTGGCCGCGCAGATCGAAAGTCGCGACCCAGAGGCCCTTGGCGGTGAGATCTCGGATCGTCTCGAAATACTTCTCGATATATTCGCTGCGCCCGTGCAGGAGCACCACCGTTCCATGGGCGACCGGTGCCTGCGACCGGAAGACGGCATAACGCAACCTATGGCCGTCGTAGGTCTCGAAAAAACCTTCGGTGCGGTTCTCTGGCGCCGGATTGTCTGGGGTCGAGTAAAGAACCTGTTCCATAGGCAGAATGTTTCTTCGCGTGAGAGATATACTAGGGGATAGCGCAGAGGCCGGGAAAATCAATGGCGAAATTGTGGCTTAATATAAGCGAGGTATAATACATTAAGATTTTTCTATATGGCAAGCTTCGCGAAAGCAGAGACACGCTATGGTTAGTGCGAACGAAAGATTTGTCCCGGCATGAGGCCGGTTATCCGCACGTTCATGACTGAAGATTGGGGCGCCGGGAGGCTGGCCATGAGTTCGGTTTCTTCCGTCGGGCCTGTCAATTCCGGCGTCCACCAATCAACCGGTCCGCAGCGGCCGGAGTCCATTCTCGATTATTTGCAGTCGGACTATCTCGATATCGATCCGCCGGATGTGCATCCGGCGATCCTGAAACTGCTCAGCGACAATTCGAAGTCGCAGGCAGCTTTCGCGCGGGAATATTCTGCCGTCATGGCAATGCCGCAGAATGCCGACATTTCGCCGGAAAACGGCCAGTTCCTTGCGCTCGAGCAGATGATCGTTGACAATCGCGACGCCTTTCCGGCGGAGGGTTTCACGATCAGCACGAAGCTGCCGGGCGGCGGTTCCATCGTTGCCGAGGTGCCGCCTTCAAACAGCGGCGGCAAAGAGGACAGCAGTCCTTTGTCGATATTTTCAAGCAGTGATTCAGCTGCGCTGTCGCGCATCGTCAGCGCTCTCATGCTGAGCCATCAGGATGCCGCGGCTGATAGGCTGGATGCGACGCAGGATCAGCTTGCAGAGCTTTACGCCTGAAGAAAAAAGGCCGGCGGAGCTGAGGGAGCTCTTGGCCGGCCGAATTTAGGCTGAAGAAGAAGGGACGATACACTTCAGCCTTCGGGCCAGTGTCACCCGATGCCTCTATCTCTAGACAGCAGCGCCTGAACCTTCGCCGAACCTGCCGTTCATGCGGGGTTCACGCAGCCATCCCGGGTGCTTTGAAGAGGGCTTGAAGTCCCAGAAAGCCATACCCATCTGAACTCTGCGGACGCCAGAAGGGTCCGCGCAACCGTCCCGAAGCCGCCAAGAACGGGGTTTCAGGGCATGATATCGCAACACGTCGCTTCCCTAGGAGGACATCATGCGTCACGTAGACTTCTCTCCCCTTTATCGTTCCACCGTCGGTTTCGACCGCCTCTTTACCATGCTCGACAGCCTCTCCCAGCCGGAGCAGGTTCCGAGCTATCCGCCGTACAACATCGAGCGGACCGGTGAGAACACCTACCGTATCACCATGGCCGTTGCCGGCTTCGACGAAACCGAACTCTCCATCGAATCGCATGCCCACGCGCTCATCGTGAAGGGTGAAAAGCGCGAAGAAAATGCTGATGGCAGCGAGTTCCTATATCGTGGCATCGCAAAGCGCGCCTTCGAGCGCCGCTTCCAGCTTGCCGACCATGTCGAAGTGACCGCCGCTTCGCTGAAGAACGGCCTCCTGCACATCGACCTTCTGCGCAGCATCCCGGAGGCTCTCAAGCCCCGCAAGATCGCTATTGCTGCCGAGCCGGTCGAGGCTCCGAAGGCGATCGAAGCACAGGTCGTCAACAACTAATCCGCTTTGACGGATCAGACGGAAACGGCGCCCTCGCGGGCGCCGTTTTTGTTTGCGGTCATTCTGTTCAATCAGGCTGGGCTTGCCGCTTCTTCAAGCTGCTTTTCGGTGGCCCGGCGGGCTGCGGCGGCGGCATATTTCTGGGCGATGACGGCGCAGACCATCAGCTGGATCTGATGGAAGAGCATCAGCGGCAGGACGATTGCGCCGATCGACTGGCCGGCGAAGATGACGTTTGCCATCGGAACGCCGCTTGCGAGGCTCTTCTTCGACCCGCAGAAGGTGATGGTGATCTCATCGGCCCGGTTGAAGCCGAGCCAGCGGCTGCCATACATGGTGATAACGAGAACGAGCGCCAGCAGTACCATGTCGGCGATGATGACGGCGGCGATGTCGCCGATGGAGAAGGTGTGCCACAGGCCCTCGACGACGGCCGTCGAGAAAGCCAGGTAGACGACCATCAGGATGGAGCCGCGGYCGACCGGCATCAGGATCTTCTTCTTGGAGCGGATCCATTCGCCGATCCAGGGCTGCAGGATCTGGCCGACGACGAAGGGGGCGAGGAGCTGGAGCAGGATCTGTTCGAGCGCATCGAAGGAAAAGCCGCCGTGGCCGCCGACCGAAAAGAGCAGGCCGACGAGCAACGGCGTCAGGAACATGCCGAAAATATTGGAAGCCGAAGCCGAGCAGATCGCTGCCGGCACATTACCACCCGCCATTGAGGTGAAGGCGATCGAGGACTGCACAGTCGACGGCAGCACGCAGAGGAAGAGGATGCCGAGATAAAGCGGCTGCGGCAGGATCGAATCCGGGATGAAGCCTATCGCCAGGCCGAGGATCGGGAAGAGTCCGAAGGTGGTCAGCAGAATGACGAGATGCAGCCGCCAGTGTAGCAGACCGGCGATGACAACATCACGCGAGAGTCGCGCGCCGTGCAGGAAGAACAGCAGCGCAATGGCAAAATCAGTCGCCACACCGAACCAGCCGGCAAAGGCGCCGCTTGCTGGGAAGATCGAGGCGAGGATGACGGTGCAGACGAGCAGGATCGTGAATGTGTCGGGTAAGAAGCGGCGCATGGCGGTCTCGCTGAGATAAATGAGTCATTGTTTTGTCGCTCATTATGATACAGGATGCAAGGAATAACAGTTATCGCGAATCTGGATTCGCCTCATGCTGGACCTCTCACAGCTACGCAGTTTCGTCACCGTCGAGCAGATGGGTAGCTTCACGCTGGCCGCCGAGAGGCTGGGCCTCGGCCAGTCTACGGTCAGCCAGCATATCCAAAGGCTGGAAACTTCGCTGGGGCGACGGCTGCTGGAGCGCGATACGCATAAGGTCGTCCTGACCGGTGATGGCGAGGCCCTGCTTTCGCATGCGCGCGCCATGTTGTTGATCGAAGGACAGGTGCAGTCGCTGTTCAAGGGCGGCAGCCTGCGCGGGCGGCTGCGGCTCGGCGTTTCCGAGGATTTCGTAACGAGCCAGTTGCCGGCGGTGCTGGAAGATTTCGTGCGCTCGCATCCCTCGGTCGATCTGGAGCTGACGGTGGCACTGTCCGGCGTGCTCTATGAAATGCAGGATGCGGGGGTCATCGATCTGGTGCTGGCGAAACGACGGCTCGGCGATGAGCATGGAAAGCTCGTCTATCGCGAGCCGCTCGTCTGGCTGGCGCGTGATCCGGAACATGTACTCGCCGCCGGTCCGCTACCCCTGATCGCCTTTCCGCCGCCAAGTGTGACGCGGGCCATTGCGCTCGAGGCACTCGGGCGGCATGGCGTGCCCTGGCGGATTGTCTGTACCTGCGGCAGCCTGAGCGGGCTGACGGCTGCGGCGCGCGCCGGCATGGGCGTGCTGGTGCAGCCGCGCAGCATGGCGCCTTCGGGGCTGAAGGAGATTGCTGTCGGCAGGCTGCCCGTTCTCGAGGATGTCGAATTCGTGCTGGTGCCGCGCAAGGGGGCCGATCAGGCGCTGGTGGCGGCACTTTCGAATGATATTCTGAAGAAGGTCAGGAACTTGCGGTCGGCTTGAAACAAAATTCCCGCCGATACTGGCGGGATCTTGTTTTGTGACCGTGATGGTTGCCGTCGCAGGAACTCAGGCCGCCAGGCACTTCAGGAAGCCATCGACATCAGCTTCGTTGGTGGCGAAACTGGTGACGAGACGGACGAGCGTTTCGCCCTCCGAAACGAGGTCCGGCATGCCGGCCGGGATCGGCCACTCGTAGAATTTTGCGCCTCTGCCCTCAGCCGTTTTTGCCGCTGATTTCTGAATGACTGCGAAAACTTCGTTTGAGGCGGTCGGCCAGGCGAGCCGAGCCGAGTTGCTGGCGCCGATGCCTGCGCGCAGACGCTCGGCCATGCCGTTGGAGTGACGGGCGAGATCGAGCCAGAGGCTATTTTCGAAATAGGCGTCGAACTGGGCGGAGATGAAGCGCGACTTGGAGAAGAGCTGGGCGGCGCGCTTGCGGATGAAGGGCATTTCCTTCGCCTGCTCCGGATTGAAGAAGATGATCGCTTCCGCGCACCAGCAGCCATTCTTGGTGCCGCCGAAGGAGAGAATGTCGACGCCGCGTTTCCAGGTCATTTCGGCAGGCGTTGCATTGAGTGCGACGAGCGCATTGGCGAAGCGGGCGCCATCCATGTGCAGCGGCAGATTGCGCTTCTTGGCGATGGCGGAGATTTCGCCGATTTCCGGCAGAGAATAGACGGTGCCGATTTCAGTCGCCTGGGTGATGGTGACGGCACTTGCACGACCATGATGGACCGCGTCCTCAGGGAAGGCGGCAATCTTCGCGGACAGTTCTGCCGGATCGATTTTGCCGAAATCGCCGGCGACCGGCATCAGGCGGGATGCACCGGAGAAGAATTCGGGGGCGCCGCATTCGTCCTGGGCGACATGGGCTTCCTGATGGCAGAAGGCGATGCCGCCGGGGCGTTGCACGCTTGCGAGCGAAAGCGAGTTGGCGGCGGTGCCGGTGGCGACGAAGAAGACCGAGACCTCGCGTTCGAAGATTTCGGAGAAGCGGGCTTCAACCTTCTTATCGTAGTCGCTGTTGCCGTAGGCGGCGGCAAAATCGGCAGATTCAGCCAGCAGGCGCTCGGCAATGGATTTATGGGCGCCAGCCCAGTTGTCGGAAGCAAAAAACATGGAAGAAACCATTGAAAATGATGGGGCGGGAGTTAGGAAAGGGACATTACGCCAAAGCTTCACAGGATCAAGCGCGGAAGTCCTGATCCATCACAGAAATTGAACCGCGTAATCAAAAAACAAAATACTTTCTCGATGAGCAATTTTATGTCGTGGTTTCGACTGATTTGGCAATCTTCCGTCGCAAATTGGCGTTTTTTTAAGAGCACACTCTTGCGAAGAGGAATTGTTTCTGTCATTGAACTGATGAACTAGGACAGGGTTGCTGTCCTATTTTGGCCTTCCCGGCCGAAGAGGCGCCGAAAGCCCTGGAACAGAGCGGCTTTCACGCTATAGTTCTTTCGAGTGCTGAGCCTTCACATGGCGGCGCGCGGAGGCGAATGGCAGGCGCGGAACGCGACGGTTTGCTTTCCTTGAAAAGCAGACGTCTGCGACCGGATCTTCACGATGCAACAGCGCTGTCACGCGCCGGACCTATCTTAAAGGGTGCGGTGCGCGACGAAAAGCCGCCCGCAGCCCCGCGGGCTTCGACAGGAGGAAGACGATGACGAAGAAGACGCCATCCACGCAGATTGACCAGTTCGCAGCAGCAAACGTGCGCGCAACGGCCAATACGCGTAAATTCGCCTCCGGCTTGCCGAAAAAACAGGGGCTCTACGATCCGCGCAATGAACATGATGCCTGCGGTGTCGGCTTCGTTGCGCATATGAAGGGCCAGAAGTCGCATCAGATCGTCAAAGACGGTCTCTTCATTCTTGAAAACCTGACGCACCGCGGTGCCGTCGGCGCCGATCCGCTGATGGGCGACGGCGCGGGCATCCTCGTGCAGATCCCCGATCGCTTCTTCCGCGAGGAAATGGCCCTGCAGGGCATCACCCTACCGAAGGCCGGCGAATATGGTGTCGGCCATATCTTCATGCCGCGCGACGAAAAGCAGATCGAGCACTTCAAGAAGGTGATCAAGGACGTCATCACCGAAGAAGGCCAGGTCCTCATCGGATTCCGTGACGTTCCGGTCGACAATTCCTCGCTCTCCAAGGCGCCGGCAATTGCCGCGACCGAGCCGCATCACGTGCAGGTCTTCATCGGTGCCGGCAAGGATGCCGCGACGAACGATGAATTCGAGCGCCGGCTCTTCACGCTTCGCAAGGTGATCTCCAACCGCATCTATGACGAGTTCGACGGCGAGGAGAGCCACTTCTATCCGGTGTCGCTGTCGAGCACGACCGTCGTCTACAAGGGCATGTTCCTGGCCTATCAGGTCGGCGCCTATTATAAGGACCTGGCGGACCCGCGCTTCGAGAGCGCCGTGGCACTCGTACACCAGCGGTTCTCGACCAACACCTTCCCGTCCTGGAAGCTTGCGCACCCGTACCGCATGGTCGCCCATAACGGCGAAATCAACACGCTGCGCGGCAACGTCAACTGGATGGCGGCGCGCCAGGCCTCTGTCTCCTCTCCGCTGTTCGGCGAAGATATCTCCAAGCTCTGGCCGATCTCCTATGAAGGCCAGTCGGACACGGCCTGTTTCGACAACGCGCTCGAATTCCTCTTGCGCGGCGGCTATTCGCTTTCGCATGCGGTCATGATGCTGATCCCGGAAGCCTGGGCTGGTAACCAGTCCATGTCGCCGGAGCGCAAGGCATTCTACGAATATCATGCTGCTCTCATGGAACCTTGGGATGGCCCGGCTGCCGTTGCCTTCACCGACGGCAAGCAGATCGGCGCGACGCTCGACCGCAACGGCCTGCGTCCCGCTCGTTATCTCGTCACAGACGATGATCGCGTTATCCTCGCCTCCGAAGCCGGCACGCTGCCGGTTGCCGAAGAGAGCATCATCCAGAAGTGGCGCCTGCAGCCAGGCAAGATGCTGCTGATCGACATGGAAGAAGGCCGCATCATCTCCGACGACGAGGTGAAGGCGCAGCTTGCAAACGCGCATCCCTATCGCAGCTGGCTTAACCGCACGCAGCTCATCCTTGAAGACCTGAAGCCGGTCGAACCGCGTGCGCTTCGCCGCGACGTCTCGCTGCTCGATCGCCAGCAGGCCTTCGGCTACACGACGGAAGACACCAAGATCCTGATGTCGCCGATGGCGACGACGGGTCAGGAAGCGATCGGCTCGATGGGCACGGATACGCCGATCTCGGCCATGTCCGAGAAGTCGAAGCTGCTTTACACCTATTTCAAGCAGAACTTCGCGCAGGTGACGAACCCGCCGATCGACCCGATCCGTGAAGAACTCGTCATGAGCCTTGTGTCATTCATCGGTCCGCGTCCGAACATCCTCGACCACGAAGGCATGGCAAACGCCAAGCGTCTCGAGGTGCGCCAGCCGATCCTGACCAATGGCGATCTCGAGAAGATCCGCTCGATCGGTCACACGGAAGACCGTTTCGACACAAAGACACTTGATTTCACCTATGATGTGGAGCGTGGCGCCGAAGGCATGCCCGAGATGCTCGACCGCCTCTGCGAACGGGCGGAAGCGGCCGTCAAGGGCGGTTACAACATCATCGTGCTCTCCGACCGCCAGATCGGCCCCGATCGTATCGCGATCCCGGCGCTGCTTGCGACCGCTGCCGTGCACCATCACCTGATCCGCAAGGGGCTGCGCACCTCGGTCGGTCTCGTCGTCGAAACCGGCGAGCCGCGCGAAGTGCACCATTTCTGCCTGCTGGCTGGTTATGGTGCTGAAGCGATCAACCCCTATCTCGCCTTCGACACGCTGCTGGATATGCATGCCAAGGGCGAATTCCCGAAGGAAGTCGACGCCAGCGAAGTCGTCTATCGCTACATCAAGGCTGTCGGCAAGGGCATCCTGAAGGTCATGTCCAAGATGGGCATCTCGACCTATCAGTCCTATTGCGGCGCGCAGATCTTCGATGCGATTGGCCTGCAGTCGGAATTCGTCGACAAGTACTTCTTCGGCACGGCGACGACCATCGAAGGCGTCGGCCTGGAGGAAATCGCCAGCGAGACGGTCATCCGCCACAAGTCAGCCTTCGGCCGCGATCCGCTGCTCGCCAGCACGCTCGATATCGGCGGCGAATATGCCTACCGCATGCGCGGCGAAAGCCATGCCTGGACGCCGGATGCCGTGGCTGCCCTGCAGCATGCGGTTCGCGGCAATGCCGAGGATCGCTACCGCGAATTCGCCGAGATGGTGAACACGTCGGCGCTCCGTATGAACACGATCCGCGGCCTCTTCAAGATCAAGAGCGCCGAGGCACTCGGCCGCAAGCCGGTGCCGGTCGACAGCGTCGAGCCGGCGGTCGATATCGTCAAGCGCTTCTCCACGGGCGCCATGTCCTTCGGCTCGATCAGCCGCGAGGCGCATACAACGCTGGCGATCGCCATGAACCGGATCGGCGGAAAGTCGAACACCGGTGAGGGCGGCGAAGAGAGCGATCGCTACATGCCGCTGCCGAATGGTTCGTCGAACCCCGAGCGCTCGGCCATCAAGCAGATCGCGTCCGGCCGTTTCGGCGTGACGACGGAATATCTCGTCAATGCCGACGTGCTGCAGATCAAGGTCGCGCAGGGTGCCAAGCCCGGCGAAGGCGGCCAGCTGCCCGGCCATAAGGTCGATGCGGTCGTTGCCAAGACCCGTCATTCGACGCCGGGCGTCGGCCTGATTTCGCCGCCGCCGCACCATGACATCTATTCGATCGAAGATCTGGCGCAGCTGATCTACGACCTGAAGAACGTCAACCCGACCTCGGATGTCTCGGTCAAGCTTGTCTCGGAAGTCGGCGTCGGCACGGTTGCCGCCGGTGTTGCCAAGGCGCGCGCCGACCACATCACGGTTGCCGGTTTCGACGGCGGCACGGGCGCTTCACCGCTCACCTCGTTGAAGCATGCAGGCTCTCCCTGGGAAATCGGCCTTGCCGAAACCCAGCAGACGCTGGTGCTGAACGGTCTGCGCTCGCGCGTTGCCCTACAGGTTGACGGTGGTCTGAAGACCGGCCGCGACGTCGTCATCGGCGCGCTGCTTGGTGCCGATGAATTCGGCTTCGCGACGGCTCCGCTGATCGCTGCCGGCTGCATCATGATGCGCAAGTGCCATCTCAACACCTGTCCGGTCGGCGTGGCGACGCAGGATCCCGTCCTGCGCAAGCGCTTCAAGGGCACGCCGGAGCACGTCATCAACTACTTCTTCTTCGTCGCCAACGAAGTGCGCGAAATTCTGGCCTCCCTCGGCTTCACCAGGCTCGATGAGATCATCGGCGCTTCGGAGTTGCTCGAGAAGGACGAGATGCTGGCGCACTGGAAGGCTAGGGGACTCGACTTCGCGAAGATCTTCCACAAGGTCGATGCACCGAAGGAGGAGACCTACTGGACGACGCGTCAGAAGCACCCGATCGACGACATTCTCGACCGCAAGATGATTGCGGCGGCCGAGCCGGCGCTGGCATCGAAGACGCCCGTTGCCTTCGAAGTCGACATCAGGAACGTCGATCGTTCCGCCGGTGCGATGCTCTCGGGCGAGGTGGCCAAGCGTTATAACCATCGCGGCCTGAAGGAAGACACGATCAACGTCACCCTCAAAGGAACAGCAGGCCAGAGCTTCGGCGCATTCCTGGCACGCGGCGTGACCTTCAACCTGATCGGCGACGGCAATGACTATGTCGGCAAGGGCCTCTCGGGCGGCAAGATCATCATCCGTCCGCCGGAAAACTCGAGGATCGTCGCTGAGAACTCGATCATCGTTGGCAATACCGTTCTCTACGGTGCGACCGAGGGCGAGTGCTACTTCCGCGGTGTCGCGGGTGAGCGTTTCGCAGTTCGTAACTCCGGTGCGATCGCCATCGTCGAAGGCGTGGGCGATCACGGCTGTGAATATATGACGGGCGGCGTGGTCGTCGTGCTCGGCGAAACGGGCCGCAACTTCGCGGCCGGCATGTCGGGCGGCGTGGCCTATGTTCTCGACGAGGCCGGCGATTTCGCCAGCCGCTGCAACATGGCCATGGTCGAGCTCGAGCCGGTTCCGGAAGAGGATGACATGCTGGAGAAACTGCACCATCACGGCGGCGACCTCATGCATAAGGGACGTGTCGACGTCTCCGGCGACATGACGCGTCACGACGAGGAGCGCCTATACCAGCTGATCTCAAACCACCTGCACTACACGGGCTCCACCCGCGCCAAGGAAATCCTTGAGCACTGGGCTGACTACCGCCCGAAATTCCGCAAGGTCATGCCGGTTGAATACCGTCGCGCGCTTGAGGAAATGGAGCGCAGCCGGATGGGCATCGCTGCCGAGTAGTTGCACCGAACAATCCGCCACGCCTGAAAAGCGCGTGGCGGGTGACTGAAATATCTCAATGACACACGACGATGAGCCACGAGCTTGAAGCTTGTGCAACTGCGTGGATGGCGACAGGGGATATGTTCGAATGACGGTCAAGACAAACAACCTGCCTCCGCGATCGAGGCTGAACAGACAACTGGCCGCGGGCGAGGCGGTCATGAGGGTAAGGGACGAAAATATGGGTAAGGTTACAGGTTTTCTGGAAATCGACCGGCAGGTAGCGAAGTATCAGCCTGCGTCGGATCGTATCCGTCATTTCCGCGAATTCACGATCCCGATGTCGGACCCGGAAGTGCAGAAACAGGCAGCCCGCTGCATGGACTGTGGCATCCCCTATTGCCACGGCCCGACCGGCTGCCCGGTGCATAACCAGATTCCGGACTGGAACGACCTCGTCTACAACAACAACTGGGAAGCAGCGATCCAGAACCTGCATTCGACCAACAACTTCCCTGAGTTCACTGGCCGGGTCTGCCCCGCGCCTTGCGAGGAGGCCTGCACGTTGAACCTCGAGGATACGCCGGTCGCCATCAAGACGGTCGAACAGGCGATTGCCGACAAGGCTTACGAGCTCGGCTTCATCCGTCCGCAGCCGGCAACGATCCATACCGGCAAGAAGGTTGCAATCATTGGCTCCGGCCCTGCCGGCATGGCGGCCGCCCAGCAGCTCGGTCGCGCCGGCCATGACGTGCATGTCTACGAGCGTGAGACGAAGCCCGGCGGCCTGCTGCGTTACGGCATTCCKGAYTTCAAGATGGAGAAGAACTTCATCGATCGCCGCGTGGAGCAGATGAAAGGCGAGGGCGTGACGTTCCATTGCGGCGTCAATGTCGGCGTCGACGTCAAGGTCGAGCAGCTGCTCGCGGATTATGATGCCGTGCTTTACTGCGGCGGCTCCGAGACGCCGCGTGCTGCCGGCATTCCGGGTATCGATCTCACCGGTGTTCACGATGCAATGCCGTATCTGGTTCAGCAGAACAAGCGCGTCGGCCGCGAGAATATCGACAGCACCGGTTGGCCGTCCGATCCGATCCTGGCCGGAGCCAAGCATGTCGTCGTTGTCGGCGGTGGTGATACGGCGTCGGACTGCGTCGGCACGGCCTTCCGTCAGGGTGCGGTCAAGGTGACCCAGCTCGACATTCGTCCGCAGCCGCCGGAAAAGGAAGACAAGCTCGCCGTCTGGCCGTTCTGGGCCACGAAGATGCGTACCTCCTCTTCGCAGGCCGAAGGCGCGATCCGCGAATTCCAGGTCGCCACGCTAGAATTCGTCGGCGAAGATGGTGTCCTGACAGGCGTGAAGTGCTGTGAAGTCGATGAGCGCCGCCGGCCGGTTCCGGGTACGGATTTTGTCATCAAGGCAGATCTTGCCTTTATCGCCATCGGCTTCAGCGGTCCGTTCAACGACAGCGTGCTGAAGGAGCTCGACGGCAAGCTGATACTCAATATCGACAAGCGCGGATCGACCAACGTCGTTGCCAACGACCTTGACTACAAGACCTCGATCGACAAGCTCTGGACGGCGGGCGACGTGCGCCGCGGCCAGTCGCTGGTGGTCTGGGCAATCCGCGAAGGCCGCCAGGCCGCGCGCGCGATCGACGAGGCGCTGATGGGCTCCACCGTCCTGCCGCGCTGATCGGCCACAAACAATTCGTCGAGCAATAAAACTCCGCCGCATTCCGGCGGAGTTTTTCGTGGTGCGACCGGTTGACGCGCCGCGGCTTCCGGCAAGCTTCATGCAATTCCCGAGCTGCAGTTTTCCTGCGTATGCAGGCCCGAACCGGCCTGCGGCGACTGGCCGGACATGCCCCCGCCCGTTCAGTCGTGAGGCGTTTCACTGTTGGCCGCGGCGCAAGGGACATGGTTGCTGCGGACCATCACAAAGGACAAACCATGGTTTCCGCAATCGACAGTACGCGGCTGGTCTCAGCCCAATACGCCCTGAAGAACCTGCGCGGTTCCGATGAGGACAGCAGTCAGAGTGCCACCGAATCCTCCAGCGCTGCCAGCATTCTCAGCAGCTACGGTCTGGACCCGGACACGTCTTCGCTGCTTTCCAACAATGCGCTTGCAAGCCTGCTCGATACGCTTTCGACGCAGAACGATCAGACCGACGAGACGACGGACACATGGAGCGAAAATCCCGATGTGACGAGTTCGTCCTTCATGGCCATGCTAAAAAAGCAGCTTGAAGAGGCGGCCCAGCAGGAAGGCACCGATGGTACGGCACATGATATGCTGGCAGCTCTTGAAAACGGTACGCTGACGGTCTCCGATCCGACGCAGGGCGTTTCCATCGCCGCCTGGGATGTCGAAAATCCGGATGAAGCGAATACGGACAGCAAGCCCGGCACCGATATCGACGCCAGCGGCTGGAACGACTTTCTCAACGCGCATCTGAAGCGCGGCGATGATGCCTCGTTCGTCAAGCAGGCCGGTCACTATGTGGATAAGGTCGACAACAGCAATGCCTATTTCGGCCAGATCGGCTCTAACTTCTACTATCTGACTTGGCCGCAGGCGGCAGCCAAGTAATCCGGACCGTCGATTTTCGGGTCGATGCGTAGATTCAAAGAGTTAGAGCGTCCCTAATGCGTCCGAATGGGCGCACGGCGCTCTAACGGCCGTTTCTCATTTCACGGAAACTTCCGCCGTCGTCTTCAGCGTCGGCATGCGATAGTCGTCGATACGGCCTGCCGGCGCCGGTGCCATCTCTCCCTGTTCGACCAGCAGATCACGTGGCGATTTGGTCAGTGTTGCCGGCGGCGTCTTGCTGGCGCCAAGCAATTCCGCTCCACCATCGAGGTTCGGGTCGGACAGGCTGATCGGCTGCGTGTGTTCCACCGGATTGGTGGGCAGCGTCAGTGCCGGCAGGTTGCCGGGGTCGAGGCGCACGAGATCGGGACTTGCCTGGGTGCCGAGGAGGCGGCGCGCCGGTTTTTCCACGTAGAATGCGAGCTTGCGGCGGCCGGCCTGGGTCAGGTTGATGCCGTCAGTGGTGCGCAGGCGCACCTGCTGGCCGTTGACATCGGAGCCGGTGACGATGAACTTGCCGTTCTCGTCCACGAAACCGTCCCAGATGTCGACGAATTCGCCACCGATGCTTTCCATCTGGTTGCGGTAGAGCTGGTTCATCTGAACGGCATCGGCCGTCATCGAATCGGATTCAAAGGCAGGAAGTCCGACCCAGAGCAGCGGGATCTTGCGGCTCGTGATCTCTTTGCCGAAGGCCAGCACGCGGCGCTGATACTCGGTAAACCAGCCGTCGGTCCGAAATTTTTCCTTGCCAGCATCGGTCACCATCTGCTGGCGATCATTGGCGCCGATCATGACAACGACCATTGCCGGCTTCAGCTCGTCGATCATCTTCGGCAATTCGCCGGGCCAGTTGTAATAGTCGTCGCGCACGAGACCGGAAGAGACATTGCTGCGGGCCTCGACCACGACGCCGGGCGAGGTTTCAAAGGCGGCGGTGAGGCCGTCGCCCAGGCCGCCGGCGAGAAAATCACCGACGATCAGGATTTTCTGGGCATTGTCCAGCTTTTGGACCACGGGTTCAGCGGGCGCGACCGGCGCCGTGCGCATTGGCGTCACGGCCTTCTGCGCGGGTGCGCGCCTACGTTGCTGTTGTTGCCGCCGCGGTTGGCCGCGCATTTCGGGCTGCGGGTTCTCATCGATGTAACGGCGACCGAGAAAGAAATCGAGGATGGAGCGGCGTTGATAGCGAAGCTCCTGCGCCTCAGCATAGTCGGCCGGCAGCATCGAACCAAGGCAAAGGGAAAGCGTGGCTGCGGCAAGCGCAAGCCCACGAATCCATCGGGTCCGGTCAATTTGTCTTGTCATCGGGCAGTTCCGCATCTGCCGGGCATCTTGCATAGGCAGCTGCTTTCCGTCCACACCACCAATATTATTTAGGTCAGGCTTTCCCCGCTTCTACAGCATCGGCCCGAAAATCGGAATGATTTTCGGAAAGCACGATACGTAGATTCAAGGAGTTAGAATGTCCTTTGTGCGTCCAAATGGACGCACGACGCGCTAACGGCGCAGCGCGTCGAGAAGCGAAAGTGAAGGCTCACCATCCGGCTGCATGCCGATGCGCTCCTGAACAGCGGCGATGGCTGCCTTGGAGCCGGAGCCGAAATTGCCGTCGACATCACCACTGTAATAGCCGAGCGTCTTCAGGCGTGTCTGCAATTCGAACTTCTCGGTGATGTCGAGCGCACCTTCCGGACGCGGCCAGCGCTGCTGCATTCCGCCAAAGCCGGCAATCTGGTCTGCAAGCAGGCCGACGGCGAGCGCATAGCTGTCGGAGGCATTGTAGTTCTTGATGGTGAAGAAGTTCGCCGTCATCAGGAAGCCCGGACCATCGCTACCTGCCGGCATCTTCAGCATGGCGCGGGTGTCGCCATCCTTGAAAGGCTTGCCATTCGGACGCTTCAGGCCAAGGGCTGCCCACTGGGCGAGCGTGCGCGTCTTGCCGACCTGCTGCGCGGCAGATGCCGGTACTGCGACTTCGTAGCCCCAGGTTCTGCCGGCGTCCCAGCCGTTCTTCATGAGGAGATTGGCCGAGGTCGCCAGCGCGTCGGGCACGGAATTCCAGATGTCGCGATGGCCGTTGCCGTCAGCGTCCACCGCATAGAGAAGATAGCTTGTCGGGATGAACTGGGTGTGGCCCATGGCGCCAGCCCATGAGCCGGTCATTTCCTTGGCGGGCACGTCACCGTTCTGCAGGATCTTCAGGGCTGCGATCAACTGCTTCTTGGCAAACTTGGCACGCTTGGGATCGGCAAAGGCAAGCGTTGCCAATGCGCGCGGCACATAGTGAAGGCGCTCATCCTTAGCGAGAACTGCGCCGTAGTTTGATTCCATCGACCAGATGGCGAGCAGAATCGATTTGTCGACGCCGAAGTGGCGCTGGATCACATCCAGCGTCTTGGCATGCTTGGCGGCCATCTTGCGGCCGATTTCCACAGTGTAGGGATTGACGCGGGAATCGATGTAATCCCAAATCTTCGATGTGAATTCAGGCTGATAAGTCGCCTTTTCCAGCACAGTGGGGTCAGGTTCGCTTACCCCAGAAAAGGCTTTCTGATACGTTGCCTTACTGATGCCACTCTGCGCGGCAGTTTGGTAGAAGTCCGCGATCCACTTCTGGAACCGGGCATCAGCTTTTGCGTTATTGGGGGCCAGTCCGGTCGCGGTGGCGACAACGAGGGCGAGAGCAAGACCACGAAGGGAGTTTATATATTTCTGGGTCATCGGCAGTCGTATCCGTCATCTTCAGTTTTAGCTTGGGCGGTACGTCATGTCCGTCCTACGCCGAAATTACAGGAACGGAGTCAACAAATTCTTTACCATGCCCGGCCGGTCCAGTCACCATTTGCAAAACGGTAGCAATTCTATACTAGTTCAAATCGATGTAGCGTTTCGTTAAAAGCGGTATAGTCAAAACAGGAGGTCGGTGTGGCTCTGAATAAGAAAGTTCGCAAGGCAGTATTTCCAGTCGCAGGTCTGGGAACGCGGTTCCTTCCAGCCACTAAAGCGGTTCCAAAGGAAATGCTGACGGTCGTCGATAAACCAATCATTCAGTATGTTGTCGACGAAGCACTTGAAGCAGGCATTGAACATCTGGTTTTTGTTACTGGTCGTAACAAGCACGTCATCGAAGATTACTTCGATATTCATTTCGAACTTGAGCAGACGCTCAAGGAGCGCGCCAAGAAGGCGGAGATCACCTTGCTGCAGCAGCAGCTTCCCAAGGCAGGCACGGTGAGCTTTACCCGTCAGCAGGAGCCGCTCGGCCTCGGCCACGCCGTCTGGTGCGCCCGCGAGATCGTCGGCGACGAACCTTTCGCATTGCTTCTTCCCGACATGATCATGAAGGATCAAAAGGGCTGCATGAAGGGCATGATCGAGCTCTACGAACACAGCGGCGGCAATATCATCGCTGTCGAGGAATGCGCTCCCGACCAGGCTCACAAATATGGCATCGTCGGCGTTGGCGAAGCTATCGGCGAAGGCTTCCGGATCACCGGCATGGTTGAAAAGCCTGCCAAGGGTACGGCTCCTTCAAACTTCTTCATCAACGGTCGCTACATCCTGCAGCCGGAGATATTCAAAATCCTGGAAACCCAGGAACGCGGCGCAGGTAACGAAATCCAGCTCACCGACGGCATGCTGAAGCTGCTCAAGGAGCAGGATTTCGCTGGCTACCACTTCAAGGGTGAAACTTACGACTGCGGCGCCAAGGATGGCTTCATCCTCGCCAACGTTGCCTTCGCTCTTGAGCGTGCGGATATCCGTCCGACGGTTGAGGGCGGCTTCAGGGACCTTCTCGCCGGCCTGAACTAAGGCCCTTCAGCGCTTCACCTTGAGACCGACGCCGGCTCGCCATTGCTGCGAGTCGTCGCCTTCCTTGCGTGTCGTCAGCTCGTAGCCAAGCGTGCTGGTGAAGTCGAGGTAGCGGTTGATGTTCCAGACAAGACCTGTCGAGGCGGTGTAAACCGTCTCGTCGTTTATCGTGCTGCCGCTCGGATAATCGCGCAGCGTCACGCCGCCGATGACCGTCGCCACCAGATTGTCGCGCAGCTGATGATCGACGGTAGACGTTAATTGATGCGAGACATAGCCGCTTTCACCCGCTGCGGTGGAAGGCTGGATGCTGGTCTGGAGGTCCAGATTGACATTCGTTCCGCGGATCGGCGACCAGAGCAGGCTAGCATCGAGTGTCGCCGTATCGATCGATTTCAGCCTGTCATCATCGAAATCCGCCGTCGCATAGCCGACCGCGACCTCGCCCTTGAGTTTTTCGCCCATATCGACCTGAACGCCGCCCTTGGCGCCGTAGCTGTCCCCCGAACGCCGATAACCGGAGGAATCGGTGCGTTCATCATAGTTGGTCTTGCCGATCGACGCCTCGATGAAGGGAATGAGTGCCGGCGAGAGTTCATAGCCGATGCGGCCGCGCACCGTGCCCGTGGTCTGGTTGCGGTCACTCATGGAGACTGTCGTGCCGTTGGAGAGTTCGGCATCGGAATAGATCGAGCGCGAAAGCGCAACGGCGGCGGTTCCCCGCAGGATGCCGAAGTCGTGCTCAATGGAGGCGCCGCCGGTAAATTCCTGCACATCGGATTGCTGATCGGCGTTGGTGATCGCATCCGGATCATCAGTGTCTTCGCGGTAGAAATTATAGCCACCAGTGATGTGGCCGACGGTATCGCGCGTCAGGTCCAGGCGCAGATCGCCATTGATCTTGAAGGATGGCTGTTCTTCACCCTCGCCGCTGATGTTCTTTTGCCAGGCGCCCTCGGAGGTGACGGTCAGCTGATGCCGGCTCCAGTCGGAGGTCAGCGTCGCGCCCATATCGGTCTCGAGGAAGCCGCGGCTCTTTTTCGTTCCACCGTCCTTCGTGGTCTCGGTATTGATCGTTTGGGTGACGCTCGGGCGCAGGACAAAGCTGCCGAGAGGGATGCCGGGCGTCTGCTCGGTCGAGATACTTTCCGGTACCTTGCGCGCCGGCGTTTCGTCCAGGCGCGGTTCGCGGGTGTTCAGCCTGCGCATATCCTCGTCGAGGATCGCGCCGGTAATCTCATCGTCGGGCTGTGTTGTCGGAGTGCGGCCAGCCGCTGCGTCCGAATCCTGATCCCGGACATTGTTGGCAGGAGTGGTCGCGGCATCGCTCGTATCGCCGAAATCCGGCGCCGCATTGTACGTGGTTGCGCCCTGTGTGGCTGTCGTGCGGGAATTTGCCGTGCTTGCCGGTGCTTGTTGAGACGTCGTCTGCTGTGCGAAAGCGGCGGGCACGACCAGCAGGCCGATAGCCACGATGGAGACGGCATGGCTCATGGCGCGGAGCGGCGTCACACTGCTCGTCTGTTTTCCCTGGCCCATTCAATCCGCGCCTGAAATGCTTCGAAGTCTTACCCAAGCGTAAAGCCTTGTGGTTAACCATTCGTTGCCGTGCGGGGTGCGCGTTCATACATGGGAAACATTGTCGGGTGGACAGGTAAAGTGAAAAGGTCTAACGCATTGCCATGATCAGGAGAGCGGTAAAACTCGTCGAAAACAGCGTGCTGGAGTCGGGCAAGCGCACCGTCAGCATCGAAAGACGTGCCCTTGAGGCGTTGGAACGTGCCTTCGATGATGGGCTGGCGGGCCCCTTTACTCGTGCGGTCGAGATGATTGGCGAGAATACCGGCCGTGTGATCGTGACCGGCGTCGGCAAGAGCGGCCATATCGGCACGAAGATCGCAGCCACCTTCGCTTCAACGGGAACGCCTGCCTTTTTCGTGCATGCGGCGGAAGCCAATCACGGCGATCTTGGCATGATTGCCGGCGATGATCTGGTGCTGGCGATCTCCAAGGGTGGTGAAAGCGCCGAACTGAAGAGCATCATTTCCTACACGCGGCGTTTTTCCATTCCGCTGATCGCCATGACCTGCAGCCCACAGTCCTCACTGGCGACGGCCGCAGATATCGTGCTGCTGATCCCCAATGAGGAAGAGGCCTGTCCCAACGGGCTGGCACCAACCACATCGACGATGATGCAGCTTGCGCTCGGTGATGCACTGGCGATTGCGCTTTTGGACGCGCGTGGCTTCACGGCGACCGATTTCCATGTTTTCCATCCTGGCGGCAAGCTGGGCGCGAGCCTGATGCATGTTGCCGACGTCATGCATACCGGTGACCGCCTGCCGCTGGTCGCGCAAGGCACGTCCGTGCCGGCGGCGATCAAGGTTCTGTCGCACAAGCATTTCGGCTGCGTCGGCGTGCTGGATGCGGAGGGTCGGCTTTGCGGCATCGTCACTGATGGTGACATGTCCCGCAACCTCAGCCGCAATCTCGCGGAGTTGACAGTCGATGACATCATGACGCGCGCGCCGAAGACGGTCAGGCCGACGATACTGGCGACTGCAGCCCTGGCACTGCTCGAACAATACAAGATCGGTGCGCTTATGGTCATCGATGACGAGCAGCGCCCAATCGGGCTCGTTCACTTCCATGATCTGTTGCGGATCGGTGTGGCTTGATCAGGTCGGTTCGACCGTCAGGTCGCGGCCGTTGCTCGAAACCACTTTGACCTGCGTTCCGGCCGGAAGATCCGGCCCCATGACCTGCCACGTCGTGTCATCGAGACGAATGCGGCCGCGGCCTTCGCGGATCGGCTCGCGCAGCGTCGCGGTACGGCCAACGAGGCTCGCGCCGCGCTGATTGAGGAACGGCTCATCCGTCGTGGCATTGCGCAGTGTCAGCCGCCGGCCGATGAGCGTGGCTGCGACCGCGAGGATGGCGAAGAGGATCGCCTGAAGCTCCCAGATCCAGAAAGCGGCATCCCAGAAGAGCAGCGACAAAACACCGACGGCAAGTGCGGCAAGCCCGATCCAGACCAGGAAGAAGCCCGGCACGACCATCTCGGCTGCAAGCAGCACGAGGCCTGCCACCCACCAGCTCCACGGCCCAAGTTCGCCGACGATCTTCGCCAGCATGGCTTATCGCTCCGGATTGGGATTGAAGGGATTGGCCGGAGCCGGGCCGACCGACGGCGTGGAGCGCGCCGGAACTGCCCGGGGAGGCGGAGGCGGCTGATTGTTGCCTTCCCCAAAGACCTCCCGGGCAATCGCGCCGATGCCGCCAAGCGAGCCGAGAATGGAAGACGCTTCCATCGGCATCATGACGATCTTGGAGTTGGGCGCCGAGCCGATTGAAGCGAGCGCCTCGGTGTATTTCTGGGCAACGAAATAGTTGATTGCCTGGACGTCGCCGGCGGCGATCGCTTCCGAGACCATCTTCGTCGCCTTGGCTTCGGCTTCTGCCAAGCGTTCGCGGGCTTCGGCATTGCGGAAGGCGGCTTCGCGCTGCCCTTCGGCCTGAAGGATGGCGGACTGCTTGGCGCCTTCTGCTCTCAAGATCTGCGCGTTGCGCGAACCTTCAGCTTCCAACACCTGGGCACGTTTCTCGCGCTCGGCCTTCATCTGGCGGGCCATCGCGTCGACGAGGTCGCGCGGCGGCTGGATATCCTTGATCTCGACGCGGGTGACCTTGATGCCCCAAGGCTGTACGGCTTCGTCCACGACGCGCAGCAGCCGGTCGTTGATCGCATCACGATTGGAGAGCAGTTCATCAAGATCCATAGAGCCCATGACGGAGCGAATATTGGTCATGGTGAGGTTCAGGATGGCATTTTCCAAATTGGAAACCTGATAGGCGGCCTGAGCGGCATTCAGCACCTGGTAGAAGGATACGGCATCGGCTGAGACCGAGGCATTGTCCTTGGTAATCACCTCTTGGGTCGGCACGTTCAGCACCTGCTCCATCACGTTCATCCTGGCGCCGACACGTTCGATGAAAGGGGTGATCAGGTTCAGGCCGGGTTCCAGCGTGCGCGTATAGCGGCCGAAACGCTCGATCGTATAACGGTAGCCCTGTGGAACCGTCTTGATGCCCGCAAAGAGCACCAGGATGACAAAAACCACCAATACGATCACGACGATATCGAAGCCGCCCAGCAGCATGTATTCCTCCCTAAGCCCACCTATCTGACGTGGTGAGTTATCACGTTCTTTGCAAGGAAGGAATGACGGCCTCGCCTGTCAAATCAGGGTGATAGGCCGGCATCATCGAGCTCGCTCTTTGTGATATAGCCGCCCATCAGGCAATTGGTGAGAAACGGCTGATCGTCCGGCTTCAGATTGCCGGTTTTGACGTCGCGGAGGCGAAGCTGACATGCGACCTGACCGACGATGCCTTTGGGAGGGGCGTTGGCATAGACCCGCTGATAGCGTTCCCACGCGAGATAACCGCCACCTGCGATGACGAGCAAGCAGGCGAGGACAATCAATTTTCTGAAAGCCGAAATCATAAAGTACGTCCAGATCGATAAAGCAGCAGGCCACGAATCTGCGGGCCGCAGCCGCGCCTCTGGCGCGATTGCGATCGCCTATCGGCCATTCTTTAGATCTGGCGCGCGGGATATTTTTATCTATTGCAGGGCGCCAGAAAATCTGGGGCCGCGTCTGTCATGCCCAGCCCAGCAGTTCACGGCGCACGACTTTTTCCAGCACCTGCATGCCGTCCTCGCTGTCATTCAGGCAGGGAATATGCGTGAACTGTTCGCCGCCATTGTGCTTGAAAGAATGGGCGGCCTGTTCGGCAATCTCTTCCAGCGTCTCCAGACAGTCGGAAACGAAGCCGGGATTCATGACGGCGATGCGCTTGACGCCGTCCTGCGCCAGCTTCTCGACGGTCTTGTCGGTATAGGGCTGCAGCCATTCCTCCGGTCCGAAGCGGGACTGGAAGGTGACCATGAAATTTTCCTTTGTCAGCCCGAGGCGTTCGCGCAGCAGCCGGCCGGTCTTCTGGCACTGGCAGTAATAGGGATCGCCCTGTTGGAAGTAGGAGAGCGGAATGCCGTGGAAGGAGGCGAGCAGCATCTCGGGCTTCCAGTCGAGGGTGGCAAGGTGCCGCTCGACGGATTTGGCGAGCGCTTCGATATAGGTCTCGTCGTCGTGATAATCAGGCACCGTGCGCAACGCCGGTTGCCAGCGCATGGTTAGAAGCTTCTGGAAGGCCTTGTCATTGACGGTCGCGGTGGTAGCCGCCGCATATTGCGGATAGAGCGGGAAGAGCAGGATGCGGTCACAACCCTCGTCCTTCAGCGCTTCGATACGCGAGCGGATCGATGGCGTGCCATACCGCATTGCCCAATCGACCTTGACGTTTGGCAGGTCGCGCAGCCGTTCGGCCATGAAGTCCGATTGGTTGCGGGTATAGGTGCGTAGCCAGCTTTCATTCAGATCCTTGTTCCAGATCGTCTCATAGGCCTTGCCCACCTTCTGCGGGCGCGTGTTGAGGACGATGCCGAACAGGATCGGATACCATTTCCAGGGCGACCATTCGATGACACGCTTGTCGGTCAGGAATTCGCGCAGGTAGCGGCGCATGGAGGTGTAATCAGTACCATCCGGCGTACCAAGATTGACCAGCAGGACGCCGACCTTGCCGAACTTGACGGCGGGATGGTCCGCCGGGCGGAGTGAAGTATCTGTCATTCTGGCCCCAACGCGCTTTCGTGTCTCGCCGGATCATACGCAGCCGGCCGATCACGGTTCACCCTATAAGAAGAAAAGCCGGCCCGGGGAACCCCGGACCGGCTCTGATGATCAGGACAAATCGTCTTACTTGGCGGGAACCTGGATTTCCTCGCCGACCCGCAGATGGCGCGGGTTCGGGCTGCCATTGGCTTCCGACAATTTGTGCCATTCGGCGCCATCGCCGTAGAAGGTCTTGGCGAGATCCCAGAAAGTATCGCCGGCAGCGATGATATGGGTCGAAGGCGCAGCCGGTGCGGAGGCTGCCGGGGTAGGTTCAACTGCCGGAGCGGGAGCGGCTGGGGCTGGTGCTGCAGTAGCTGGGGTCGGTTCGGCAGATGGAGCCGGGGCCGCGGGCGCAGGTGTTGCGGGAGCCGGCTCTGCGGAGGGAGCAGGTGCCGCCTGCGCAATTTCAGTGATGCGGCCGTCCGTATAAGGCTTATAGGGCGAGTGCGCGGCAATATATTCGGCTGTCACGTCGGCCAGGTCCGGACCGTAGTCATAGGCATTCTGGCCGTCTTTGAAGGCGACATAGCCATCGCCGCCGGCGCGCATGAAGTTGTTGGTGGCGACGCTATAGGTCTTGGCATTGTCGATCGGCACGAAATTGTCGCCGTCCTTGACCTGGACGTCGCTGACGCGGCTGCCGACCGGCTTCGACTGGTCGAAAGTGAATTTCAGACCGGCGACCTGCGGGAAACGGCCGGCGCCCTGGTCGATCTGGCTGACGCCGTTTTCGAGCGCCTTGATGATATCGGCGCCGGTCAGCTGGAAGGTTGCGAGCGTGTTCTGGAAGGGCAACACGGTGATGACTTCGCCCTGGGTGACGTCGCCGCCATCGATGGAGGCGCGCAGGCCGCCGCCGTTCTGGATGGCAATGGTCACGCCCTGGTTCTTGCTACGGTCGAGGATAGCATCGGCCACCAGATTGCCCATCGAGCATTCCTTGACGCGGCAGACCTTGCGGTCGCCCTCGATGGGGCCTTCGGAGGAGCCGATCACCTTCTTGCGCAGGTCTTCAATCGGCTTTGCCAGTTCGACAATGCGTGCCGTGACAGCCGGATCAGGCGTGAAGGAAGAATCGATCAGGATGGGATCACCCTTGGCTTCCTTGACGACGCCATTATCATCGAAATTAACGACGAGATCGCCGAGATATTTGCTGTAGGAGGCTGCCTGCACCACCGGTACCTTGTACCCGCCGGGATTGTCGACCATCGTCGGATAGGGGCCTTCGGCCTTCGGATCGGTGTTCGACAGCAGGCTGTGTGAATGGCCACCGACGACCACATCGACATCAGGGATCTTGGCGATCATCGCGAGGTCGCGCGGGTAGCCGACATGGGTGAGCGCAATGATCTTGTTGACGCCTTCGCCCTTCAGTTTCTGAACCTCTGCCGTGATGCTCTGGACGTCATCGGCAATCGTCACGTTCGGGCCGGGCGAGGAAAGCTCCGGCGTGTCATTGGTGACGGCGCCGACGATACCGATCTTCTGGCCGCTGACGTCAAGCACGAGAGAAGGTTTGACGCGGTCGCCAAGCTTGGAGGCAGCACTTGCCTTGACGTTGGCGGCGACGACGGGGAATTGCACCTTGTCGAGGAAGGTTGCGAGCCCATCCTCGCTGTCGTCGAATTCATGATTGCCGACCGTCATGGCGTCGAACTTCATGAGGTTCAGCATTTCGGCTTCGGCCGCGCCCTTGTAGGTCGTGTAGAACAGCGAGCCCTGGAAATTGTCGCCGGCGTTGAGCAGCAGCACGTTCTTGCCCGTCAGAGCCTGACGGCGCTGGTCGATAGCGGTCTTCAGACGGGCGGCGCCGCCGAAGCATTCGTTCTTGCCTTCCTCCTCGACCGAGCAGGTGGAGTCGAACTTGTTGATCGATTCAATGCGTGAATGGAAATCGTTGATATGAAGAATATTGAGTTCGTAATCCGCGAAAGCGGCGCCTGTGCTCAGCGCCAGCATGGACGCGGTCAAAAGACCGAAGCTGAAAGACTTCGTCATCCCTGTTCTCCTGATTAAAAGGGCGAAGATCCCCCTGATCCTCGCCAGTCCCTTCCATGGTCAGCCCGGGCGGTTTCCCGGCATGCGGATGTTCCATCAGACGATGCGCCGCCGCAAGGGAAAGCTGGGCCAGGAGAGCCGCTTTCCAAGGGGGAACCGGGCAAAAAAGCCGACTGGTTATCCCACGCATTCTCCGGCGGCAGCGTTTCGGTAGAGTTCGCGCATGGCCTCTGCAATATTCGGAAATGTGGCGAGCGCGACAATCAAGCAAAGAAGGGAAACGATGCGGTGAAAGCGCCGGCCGGCCCGATAGGCAAGGACTACGCCTGCGCCGTAGATCAGGACTGCCGGCGCGGCGAAGATCAGCACCTGCAGCGGCCCGTCGCAATCGGGGGCGGCGATACCTTGGGCACGATAGACATTAGCCGGCAAAATGACCGCAAGTGCGGCAAGCGGCGTTGCGAGCAACAGGACGAGGTAACCAGCGAAAGCCCGCATGGTGCTTAGCCTTCACCTCATCTGCTCTATTCAGCTGCGGCGGGTCAGGACGAACTGTGCGCCGGCATCCGAGGTGCAATTCAGCTGGCTCGTCGTAACGAGGGCGCAATTGACCTTCGACTGAGTGTTGCGAACCAGCGAGGTCATGTTGATTTCCACCAGCGTCGGCGAGGTTTTGGTATAGGTGCCGGAGGCCAGAAGCTGGTTGCTGTCGGTCGTGCGCGTCGTGAAAGTGCCGGACTGGAAGGTGGAGACGATGCCGTTCGGATCGGCCCAGGTTCCTTCGACACCGGTAGGAGTGGGTGCTGATGCAACGGGGAGGGGGCGCGGGCCGGAGGAAACACAGGCGGCAAGAGCTGCCGATGCAACCGCAAGAACGAGACCAGTTCTGACTTTCATAAGGCTTCTCCCGGCGAATCTAAGCGGAAGCTTTCCGCGACAGTCCGCCAAAAACATGGCGCGGGCCTTCCGCGAAGGCAAGCCTTCGACGGGGGTCGGCCGGCATTTAGACAGCAGGCGTTACAAAAATGCCCGCCTAACAGCGGGCATCTTCGAAAGCGTTAGGGCAGGCTTCAGCGAACGAGGATGTTCTTGAACTGCCACGGATCCTTGGTGTCGATGTCTTCCGGGAACAGGCCCGGACGGCCGTCGAGCGGGGTCCAGTCGGTGTAGTGGCCTTCGACCGGGCCGAGATAGGGCAGCTGCACTTCGAGGCAGCGCTTGTAATCCATCTCATCGGCTTCGACGATGCCGGCCTTCGGGTTTTCAAGAGCCCAGACCATGCCGGCGAGAACGGCAGAGGTTACCTGCAGACCAGTCGCGTTCTGGTAGGGGGCGATGCGGCGGGTTTCTTCCAGCGACAGACGCGAACCATACCAGTAGGCGTTCTTGTCGTGGCCGTAGAGCAGCACGCCGAGCTCGTCGACGCCATCGACCAGTTCGTTCTCGTCGAGAACGTGGAGAACCGGCTGTGCCTTGCCGCCGTTGCCGAACATCTCATGCAGCGAGAGAACGGCATCATTGGCAGGATGGTAGGCGTAGTGGCAGGTCGGACGATAGGAGACGTCGCCGTCCTTGTCCTTCACCGTGAAGAAGTCGGCGATCGAGATCGACTCATTGTGGGTGACGAGAAAGCCATACTGCGGGCCGGGCGTCGGGCACCAGGTGCGCACGCGGGTGTTGGCGCCGGGCTGTTCCAGGAAGATGGCGGCCTTGGAGCCCTTCTTATGCTTCTTGGCGTTCTTCGGCATCCAGTTTTCGTGGGTGCCCCAGCCGAGTTCTGCCGGCTGCAGGCCTTCGGAGATGAAGCCTTCGACCGACCAGGTGTTCCAGAAGACGTTGAGCGGCTTCGGGTGGATGGTGCGCTGCGTGTCGCGTTCGGCGATGTGGATGCCCTTGACGCCGACCTTCTTCATGAGCTTTGCCCATTCTTCGCGGTCGTCCTGGCCCGGCTCATCGAACTTGAGGCCCATATCACGGGCAAGGTTCAGCAGGCCCTGCTTGACGAACCAGGAGACCATACCCGGATTTGCGCCGCAGGTGGAAACGGCCGTGGTGCCGCCGGGGTTCTTCGCCTTTTCCTTGCGAACGGTTTCGCGCAGCGCGTAGTTGGTGCGTTCCTCGTTCTTCATGTCCTTATCGAAATAAAAGCCGAGCCAGGGCTCGACGACGGTATCGATATAGAGCACGTCAAGCTTGCGGCAGAGTTTGATGATGTCGAGCGACGAGGTGTCGACCGAGAGATTGACGCAGAAGCCCTGGCCTTCACCTTCAGTCAGGAGCGGCTTCAGCAGCTCCTTGTAGTTGTCCTTCGTCACATGCGCCTGGATGTGCTTGACGCCGTGCTTTTCCAGAATGTGGGCATCGTCCGTGCGCGGGTCGATGACAACCATCCGGCTCTTGTCGAATTTGAAGTGGCGCTCGATCAGGGGCAGCGTGCCGCGGCCGATGGAGCCAAAGCCGATCATGACGATCGGACCGGTAATTTCGCCATATACCGGATAGTTCTGTTCCGTCATTCTTTTCTCCTATTGGAAGGGAACGAAGGCTTTCAGCCTAAAGAATTCATGTGAAAATGCCGCGAAGCTCGCGAAGTGACCGGCTCTAATCACAAAATGGCGTCACAATAAAGAGCGTTCCCCTGCAAAGGTCAAATATCGGCGCTGCAAAGTGCTCGCAGTTTCCGCACGAGTTCCGTCCGCTGCAGGGTCAGCCCTTTGTAGACGGTCTGCTGGACGTCGAGTGCTTCCAGTTGGTCGGCAAAGCTGGCTGCGAGTTTCCGCGCCTGCGGATGCCGGGCAATGACGGCGACCGGATCGATATAGATGCGGATGGTGAAGAGAATGTCGCCCGAGACAGGCAGCTTGCGAAGGGTCTGGCGCTCGACGCGGACGAAACGCTCTTCGAGCGTGAAGGCCTCGACGTAAGGCGGCCGGCGATGTTTCGAGACGGGAAGGAAGAGATCATCAGTGGCGTTGACCGACCAGTTCAGCCGCTCGACCGGCTGGGCACTCTGCAGGCCGTCGAAGATGCGGGTAATCAGTGCGGCATTGCGCGTGCCTTCGCCGAAGCCCGGCACATCCCCATGGATCTCGTGCATCGGCCGACCGAATTTCTCATGCAGTGACCACGAGGAGGGAAAGGCGACATGGGCGGCAACGAGATGCCAGCCATCGGCCTTGCGGCGCATCAGAACAAGATCATCCTGGATGAGTGAACCGGCCTTGAAGAGCGGCGGCAGATCGGATGTATCCTGCCGGAGCATCGCCGGATGCCGATCGGCAAGGTGAGCGAGGAGAATATTCAGCGCCTCCTGCTGGGCTGCTTCCGTCCCATCCTCTGCGACGAAGATGTCGTCGAGGCACTCGCCTGCCAGCCGCGCCTTTTCCTTGAGGTAGCGGTTGAGATCTTCGTCGGGTTCGATCCAGCGGGCGGGATCGAACGGCATCAGACCGATCGTGAAGGGCCGGGCCGAGCCGTCATAGGGCGTGTAGGTCGGACGTTTCATCGCCGCTCCTTTTCGAGCCTGACGATTTGCCGGGTGCGGTTTGTAACTCAGCGCTTCAGAGCCTCCAACCCTTCCGTCACCGTCGTCAGCGCGACTTCTGTGATGTCATATTCGGCAACACCATGGATGGTGAAAGGGTCGGCTGCGACATAGGCTTCAATTTGGGCGCGGTCGCCGATGGCGAGAACGACTCCGCCGGTGCGTGGTACCTTCCGGCCGGAAGCGAGGAACCAGCCCTTCGCATATCCTTCCTTCACCCAGACCATATGCGGCTCCATGTGCTTGTCGGCCTCTTCATTGGGCTTCACATAGGTCAGGGAGAGGATCAGCATGGTCAGTCCTTTTGCAGCGTGGCGCGGATCAGGCCGCGTAGCGAATTTCCAACGTAAAGCATACCCTTGTCCAGATCATCGAGCGTGATGCGACCGACGCGGGCCTTTCGCTGGCAGATGAGCTCGGTGCGGAGCACGCCGGCGAGCAGGCCGCAGGAGATCGGCGGTGTCCTGAGAATGCCGGAGCCGTCATCAAGGAAGACAGACGTAATGGTTCCCTCGCAGACGTCCTGCCGTTCGTTGAGCAGGATGACTTCATCCGCTTGCTGCGGCGTAAACTCGGCGCGCGCCGCTTCATACACGGCCCGGCATGTGGTCTTGATACGTAGCAGCCTGTCAGTGGAATCGAGACGCGTGCTAGCGATACGGAATTTCCAGACCGTGTCTTGCGGCAGCGGCGTGAAGGGCGCGGTGGCAATATCGATCCGGCCCTGGCTGTCGAAAGTCAGCCTGACACGACGCGGCTCCTTATCATCCTTTACCGCATCTTCCAGCTTCGCGACCACATCCGTCGGTTCGGGAAAACCGATGCGGCGGGCGGAGCGGGAGAGGCGGGCGAGATGAAGGCGCAGGCGAATGAAGCCTTCGTCCGGTTGCCAGCGCAGGGTTTCGATCAGCGAAAAATCCTTCATCGGGCAATCCATTGGTCGCCGATGGCGAAGCGGGCCTTGAGCAGGCATTCCTCATATTCGGCTTCAGCCGTGGAATCGAAGACGATGCCGCCGCCGACGTTGAAGACTGCTTTGCCGCCGTCGAAGAGCGTCATTGTGCGGATGGCAACGGAGAAGCGCATCGCGCCGTTGGGCGCGATCATGCCGATTGCGCCGCAATAGGCATCACGCGGACCATCCTCGAGGTCGTGGAGGATTTCCATGGCGCGGATCTTCGGCGCGCCGGTGATCGAGCCGCAGGGAAAAAGGGCGGCAAAGATGTCGCGGATGGAAAGATCGGGTAGGAGCTTCGCCTGAACGTGGCTGACCATCTGGTGGACGGTGGGATAGGTCTCGATTTCGAAGAGTTTTGGAACGTCGAGCGTGCCGACTTCGGTGATGCGCGAGATATCGTTGCGTAAGAGGTCGACGATCATGCGGTTTTCCGCTTGCGTCTTGATGTCGGCCTTCATGGCTTCGACGATTTCGGCATCTTCGGCCGGTGTCGCGCCGCGTTTGGCCGTACCTTTCATCGGGTGCGTCTCGATCCAGCCATCTTCGTCGGTGCGGAAAAACAGTTCCGGTGAGCGGGAAAGAATGATGGGACCGCCGAGATCGGCAAACGCGCCATATTTCACGGGTTGGCGGTCGATCAGCGACCAGAAAGCGGCAAGCGGATCGCCGCTCCAGCGGGCTTCGATCGGCATCGTCAGGTTGGCCTGATAGATATCGCCGAGGCGCAGATGCCGGTGGAGGTCTTCGAAACGCTCTTTATATATAGCGAAGTTCCAGGCTGCCTTCGGTGCAGTCAGGAATTCCTCGTTTTCGTGGCGCTGCCGTGGCCTTGCGAGAGGATGGTCATCTGGCTGCGGCGCATCGAAGACACCGAACAGCAGCAGCGGCGTCTCGCGGTTCTCTTCCGCGAAGGGAGCAAGCTTTTCTTCGAAGAAATGGCCAGCCTCATAAGCGATGTAACCGGCAAGCCATTTGCCGGTCTGTCGCGCCTCTTCCATCCGCTTGAGCGCAGGCACGAATTCCGCCTTCGTGCGGGCGATAATCATGTCTACCGGGCCGGCGAAGAGCATGACTTCGCCGGTCGTGTCGTCCCGGAACAGGATGAAGGGTTCGGACGCTGCCATTGCCTTTCCAGCGAAGCCGCGGTTTGGGCGGTTTTATGCCTTGTCCAGTGCCTCGAGTTCGTCGATCAGGCCTTCGATCATCGACAGGCCCTTGCTCCAGAAGGAAGGATCGGTTGCATCCAGGCCAAAGGGCTTCAGCAGTTCGGAATGATGCTTGGTGCCGCCGGCCTTCAGCATCTCGAAATACTTGTCCTGAAAGCCCTTCTCGGCCTTCTGATAGACGGCATAGAGCGAGTTCACCAGGCAGTCGCCGAAAGCATAGGCGTAAACATAGAAGGGCGAATGGATGAAGTGGGGGATATAGGCCCAGTAGGTCTCATAACCCTCGGAAATCTTGATCGCCGGGCCAAGGCTTTCCGACTGGACGGAAAGCCAGAGTTCGCCGATGTCGTCGGCGGTCAGTTCGCCGGCTTTGCGGGCGGTATGAACCTTGCGCTCGAACTCGTAGAAGGCGATCTGGCGCACGACCGTATTGATCATGTCTTCGACCTTCTGGGCAAGCATGGCCTTGCGTTCGCGGTTGTCAGTCGTCCGGTTCAGCAATGCCCGGAAGGTCAGCATCTCGCCGAAGACGGAAGCGGTTTCGGCAAGCGTCAGCGGGGTCTGGCACATGAGCGCGCCTTGCGCGCCGGCAAGTACCTGATGCACGCCGTGACCGAGTTCATGGGCGAGCGTCATCACATCGCGCGGCTTGCCCATATAGTTGACGAGCACATAGGGATGGGCCGACGGAACGGTCGGATGCGCAAAAGCGCCGGGCGCCTTGCCGGGGCGCACGGGGGCGTCGATCCACTGTTCGTCAAAGAAGCGCTTGGCGATCGCAGCCATTTCCGGCGCGAAATTGCCATAGGCGGACAGCACTGTGTCCCTGGCTTCGGTCCAGGAGATGATGGCGCTTGAGGTTTCCGGAAGCGGCGCATTGCGATCCCAGAAGTTCATCTGCTCCATGCCGAGCCATTTGGCCTTCATCTTGTAATAGCGATGCGAAAGGCGCGGATAGGCTTCCTTCACCGCCGCAGCAAGCGCATCGACCACTTCGCGCTCGACGCGGTTCGCCAGATGGCGGCTGTCGGCAATGTCTTCGAAGCTGCGCCAGCGATCGGAGATATCCTTGTCCTTGGCGAGCGTATTGGTGATGAGCGTGAAGATGCGGATATTGGTCTTGAAGGTTTCGGCGAGCGCCATTGCCGCTTTGCGGCGCACTTCTGGATCCTTTTCCTGCAGCATGTTCAATGCCACTTCGAGCGGCAGCTTCTCGCCGTCGATCTCGAAGCGCAGCTCCGCCATCGTCTCATCGAAGAGACGGTTGAAGGCGGCAGCTGATGTCATCGATTTTTCGAGGAAGAGCTGCTCGAGCTGGTCTTCGAGCTGGTAGGGCTTGTCCATGCGCAGGTCGACCAGCCAGGGGCGGTAATGGCCGGCAAGCGGATCGTTCGCCATGCAGGCATCGATCACGGCATCGTCGATGCGGTTGAGTTCGAGAGCGAAGAACAGCAAGCGGCCGGAATAGTCGGTAAGCTTGGCCTGGACGTCGCCATAGAGCTTGCCGTTTGCCGGGTTGGACGTATCCGAGAAATAGGTAAGGCCAGCGAAAGAGCCGAGGCGGCCCATAATATCGTCGAGTGCCTCATATTCCTTCAGCGCCTGGCCGATGCCTTCCTCGCCCTTCTTGGCGGCTGCTTCGGCAAGTTTGCCCTTCCATTTCTCTTCAAAAGCGGAAGCGGCCTTGCCGGCTTTTTCCATGTCGGCGACGAAGGCGGTGGAGGTGGCCGAGGGGTAGAGATCCTGCAGCCGCCAGGAGGGAAGCTCGCCCAGAGCCGGGTCCGATGCTGCAGCGGGAGCCGTTGCCGAAAGGTGAAGATCGGCGTGCGCAAGCATATGTCTCATGGGGCGGTTCCTCTTCCTCTTTTATAACAGGTCTGACTGTCTACAGCATCGGCCCGAAAATCGGAATCGATTTTCGGAAAGGCTGATTGCGCAGTTTCAAAAAGAGAGACGTCCTTTGCGCGTCCGAATGGACGCGCGGCGCTCTGGGCGCCGAAAGGTCTAGCATCAAGGGGTTTTCGGCGTGTGAAAGGGCTCGTAACGGCACGAAAACGGCCTGTCAGAACAGTTAAAATGCAATTGTTTCTCAAAACAGGATGTTCAAGCCTTTCTGTCAGAGTGCGCTCTATGGTTTCGCATGAAGTGAGGCGACAATGACCGGTTACAATGAGCTCAAAGGGGCAGGGCAGATCCTTGTGGTCGAGGACGATCCCGTCCAGCGCCGTCTGCTCAAGAACGCGATCGAGCGTAGCGGCCATGTGGTGCATCAGGCCGAAAACGGCCGCATCGGGCTGGAGATGGTGAAGCGCGATCCCGGCCTTTTCAACGTCATCGTGCTCGATTTGATGATGCCGGAAATGACCGGCCTCGAATTCCTCGAAGCATTGCATGATTTCGGCACCCAGATTCCGGTCATCGTCCAGACGGGGCAGGGCGGCATCGAAACGGTGGTGCAGGCCATGCGCGCCGGGGCTTTCGATTTTGTCGTCAAGCCGGTTTCTCCGGAGCGTATCAATACGTCGATCTCCAATGCGATGAAGCTCGACCAGCGTGAGGTGAAGGCCCGTACCGGTCGCCGTTCACGCTCGGGCTCCGTCGGCTTCGACGACATCGTTTCGGCAAGCCCGGCGATGATCCGTGTCATCGATCTGGCGCAGCGCGCCTCGCAGTCCAACATCCCGGTCGTGCTCGAAGGCGAATCGGGTGTCGGCAAGGAGTTGGTGGCGCGCGCCATCCAGTCGGGGGGCGATCGCGCCACCAAACCGTTCGTGACGGTCAATTGCGGTGCCATTCCGCACAATCTCGTCGAAAGCATCCTCTTCGGTCACGAAAAGGGTGCGTTTACCGGCGCGACCGAAAAGCATATCGGCAAGTTCATGGAAGCCGATGGTGGCACCATCTTCCTCGACGAGATCGGYGAYCTGCCGCTCGAGGTGCAGGTGAAGCTATTGCGCGCCGTTCAGCAAGGCGAGATCGAGACCGTCGGTGCGCGCACTGCGCACAAGGTCAATGTTCGCCTCATCTCAGCGACGAACAAGGATCTGATCGAAGAGGTCAAGAACGGCCACTTCCGCGAAGATCTCTACTATCGCCTGAACGTCTTCCCGATCACCATTCCGGCGCTGCGCAAGCGCAAGGAGGACATTCCGCATCTGGTGCGCGTCTTTGCCGACCGCTTCTCCAGCGAACAGAAGAACGGCCGCCGCATGACGGTCAATGCCGGCGCGCTGGCATTGCTGACCACCTATGACTGGCCGGGCAATATCCGCCAGCTCGAAAACGCGATCTTCCGCGCCGTTGTGCTTGCCGAAGGTCCGGAGCTGACTGAGGCGGACTTCCCGCAGATCGCCGCCCAGCTTCCGAACTACGAGGTCGTGGACCATCTGGCGCTCGTTGCCGACAATTCGCACCTCGATCCTGACGCGGAATTCCCCGAGGATTATCAGGCGGAATCAGTCGCCGAGACGATGCGCCGCGGGACCGAGGCTTCCGATAACGCGATATCGAGCGTCAATCAGTCCGGTGATGTTCGGCGTCTTGCTGATGTCGAGGAAGAACTGATTCGTTTTGCCTTGAAGTTCTACCGAGGGCAAATGAGTCAAGTGGCAAGAAAGCTAGGTATCGGGCGATCCACACTTTACAGAAAGCTCAAGGACTACGGTATCGACCCCGATAATCCTCAGAAAGATGCGGCATAAGCGCATTTTTATTAAGAATAAGGCAACCACATTTGGTTACCGTCCATAAACCACTTGTTAGCAGCTCGTTCACTCTATAAAGAAAAGGTTGATCATGTGTGGCATTTTTGCCATCGTGTGACCGCATTTGACAGCCATTTGAGACAGCATTGGACATTGACTGTCTGACGGGGATCGAGTTGCAGAATCTGAATGGGAATACCAAGCTTTCGCGCTTGAGTTGGCGTTTGTGCGCCAAGATTGGCGGAAAGGCAATTAGGACGGCAGCGGCCGCCCTTCTTGCACTCGCGGTTTCCTCACCGGTATTCGTAAGCACACCGTCTCAGGCTGCCGGGGATACCCGCAGCCTGAAGCTCTATTTCATTCATACCGGCGAAAAGGCCGTCATCACCTACAAGCGAAACGGCAAATTCGACCCCAAAGGTCTTGAGCAGCTCAACCGTTTCCTGCGCGACTGGCGCAAGAATCAGCCGACGAAGATGGACCCGCGCCTCTTCGACCTCATCTGGGAAGTTTACCGCCAGTCCGGCTCCAGGGATTACATCAACGTCGTCTGCGGTTTCCGCTCGCCTGCTACCAACGAGATGCTGCGCGGTCGTTCGCGTAAATCCGGTGTCGCCGAAAAGAGCCAGCATATGCTTGGCAAGGCGATGGACTTCTTCATTCCAGACGTAAAGCTCGCCACGCTGCGCGGTATCGGCATGAAGATGCAGGTCGGCGGCGTCGGCTTCTATCCAAAGTCCGGTTCGCCTTTCGTGCATATGGATGTCGGCGGCGTTCGCGCCTGGCCGCGCATGAGCCGCGACGAACTGGTCAGGCTCTTCCCTGACGGCAATACCATTCATATTCCCGCCGATGGCAAGCCGCTGCCAGGCTACCAGCAGGCAATGGCCGATTACAAGCGGCGCATGGCGAACGGCAGCCAGATCATGATGGCTAGCGCCGGCGCTTCCGTTTCCGATGACGAACCTCGCAAGCAGAAGACGCTGTTTGCCTACCTCTTTGGTGGCGGCGCTGACGAGGAAGAGGATAATTCGGAGGATAGCACACCGGTGGCTGTCGCCAAGGCAACGCCGCCGAAGGCTGAGGCTGTCCCAGCAGCTGATGAACCGCAGCCGCAGACCGAAGTTGCGAGCGTGAATGCACCAGTGCCGCAGGTTCGCCCGGCCTTCAGCAACCAGCTTGCCGGCAACGAGGTTGCCAATGCTCTGGTGCCGCCATCTGCAGGTAATGCGGCTCAGCAGGCGCTTGCCGCCATGCCCGCAGGCCAGCCGCAGGAACCGGAGCATTTCGCCGATCTCAGCGGTTACAGCATTCCGGTTCCGTCGCTCCTTGGGCAGCGTCGTGCGCCGGGTGATGCAGAACTTGCCTCTGTCGATCCGAGCCTGATGTCGACGAGCGTTCCGACCCCAGCCGAACGTCCGGCCGTTGCCGAAAACCTGCTTGCTGCACAGAATGCCGATCCTGAAGCGGGTGAAGACGAAGCTGATCAGGACACGCTTTCGCCCGCCATGGCGGCAGCACTTGCAAAGCAGCAGGATCAGAGCGGTGGCACTGAGGTAGCTATGAACGCACCTTCTGAGCCGCAGACTGTCGAGCAGGCAATYAACGCCGCCGCACCGAAGAATCCGCCGGCACTAGACAAGCCGCCGCTGCAGCTTGCGGCACTTGCTCCGATGACGAAGTCTGCAAGCTTTGCTGCTCCTCCCGCAGCACCGAAGCCTGTCACCGTCGACAGCCCGGTCGCGCAGGGCCTTCCCACCAAGGGTGGTCGTCCGACGAAGCAGGAAGCTGTAGCCGCTGACGAAAGCCGTCAGACAGTGCGTACGGAGCCGAAGCTGACCCAGAAGATGATCTCGCAGTGGGCTCTTACCAATGCCCGCCTGGAAATGGCGTCCAAGAAGGTGCAGGCACCGCGCTTTGTCAGCCAGGAGCTGCGCGCCCAGCCGACCTCGGTTTATGCCGAAGGCTTCCAGAAGACTGCTTCGATCGACCCTGGTCGCTTCAGCGGCACGGCCGTCAATTTCATGGAAGTGCGTAAGTTCAACACGCGCTGATCCGGCCATATTTCGAATAAGCAAAAGCCGCTGGATCGTCTCCGGCGGCTTTCGTTTTTGGGCCGGCGGCACGGCGAAAACGGCGCTGGTACTTTGATGAGATCAAAAGAAAAGCCGCCGAAACGGCGGCTCTCTGAAAATGCGGTTGGATGATCCTCAGCCTTCCGGCGGGGATTCGATCATGCCGAGAGCGTGCAGGTAGGTATCGAGGATCGCATCTTCTTCCATGCGTTCCTGCTCGTCCTTCTTGCGGAGCGCAACGACCTTCTTGAGGATCTTGGTGTCGAAGCCCATGCCCTTGGCTTCGCCATAGACGTCCTTGATGTCGTCGGCGATGGTCTTCTTTTCTTCTTCCAGGCGTTCAATGCGCTCGACAAAAGCGCGAAGCTGATCGCGAGCGACGCCATGTGCATCAGACATCGTGTTCTCCTGATTTCGGGATATGCATTCGGGTTGCCAGTGACTGCCGCGAAGTGCCGCCAGCGTCAAGACGATTTGAGAGCGGGTGGACTATTTGTGCGGGTTGTTCACCTCAAAAGTCGCCTTTTGCACAGGCGATGCTTCCGTCTGGTGAAGGTTCTTCCAGTCTTCGTAGGGCATGCCGTAAACGATCTCGCGCGATTCGTCCTTCGTCATAGTGACGCCTTCGGCCTCCGCAGCTTCGCGGTACCAGTTGGAGAGGCAGTTGCGGCAGAAGCCGGCGAGATTCATCAGATCGATGTTCTGCACGTCGGTTCGTTCGCGAAGATGCGTGATGAGCCGGCGGAAGGCGGCTGCCTCGAATTCCGTCTGTTGTTCCTTGCTGAGCGTGGTCATGGGCCAAGTCCTTTTCACTCAATAGGGGCCGGTGCGGGAAGCGTGCACGCTGTATGCATGAAGGGCCGGATCGTCATTCATCTCCGCAAAAATGGGCGCCAGGCGCGCCGCCCATTCCTCGATGCCGGCCTCGTTGCCGATGAGGTCCTGACGCACTTCTAGAAGCGCGTGCGGGATGCCCGTCATCATGCAATGACGATACATGGTGTCGCCCTTCAGGGCACCGTCATAGGGTTCGTTGTCACCGACGACGAGATCGGGATCAGCCCGCAGTTTTTCAAGCAATGGGGCGACGGCGCGGTGGTCACTATCCCAGAGCACTGCTGCATGCCAGGGGCGGGGAACGCTCTTCCAGGCAGGCGTGAAGGAGTGGAGGGACAGTACCAGCGGCGCTTTGCCGGTCGCGTTCGCCACCCTATCAATCGTCTCCGACACGGCTTTGTGATAGGGTCTGTGGAAGGTTTCGATCCGGTAGTTCCACTCCTCCTCAGTAATCGGATGATTGCCGGGGATGATGGCGCCGTCGGAGATTTTCATGATCAGTGTCGGGTCGTCCTCGCCGCGATTGGGGTCGATCAGCAAGCGCGAAAAACCGCCGAGCACGCCCGGCACGCCCAGCTGTGCACACAGCTTGCGGGCAAGGCCCTGAATGCCGATGTCATAAGCGATGTGCCTGGAGAAGGCACTTTCCGGTAGGCCGAGCCGGCCATATCGTTCGGGCAGACGGTTCATGGCATGATCGCCAAGGATCACCATGCCTTTGTCATGTTGGCCAGATAGGATTTCAAAGGATTGGAAGTGATCCATCAGGAAATTGCCAATTGTCATTTCGCGTCTTCGCCCAGTGATTGCATGCGCGTTCGGCCGGTTCAAGCGTGATGGGCGGACCAACGCGACAAGATGCGCCCGATCGGCGGTTATGAAAGGAAATATAATCGATTAGCATTGCGTTGACTTTCGCCTGATGGCGGCGCAAGAAGACACGGATAACGAATAACCGTGGAGCTATTTGGGAGCCGTGTTGATCCAAGCCGCGCCAAGTTTCCTCACGCGGTCCGGGCCGCTGGTCCGTCTCGCATTGTTCGCTCTTGCAGCCGTCTCGCCGTTCTTCATTGCCGATGCCGCGCGCGCGGATTTCCGTGTATGCAACGGTACGCAAAATCTGGTTGGCGTTGCGATCGGATATAGAGCGAAGGATGGCTGGGTCACGGAGGGTTGGTGGCAGGTGCCGGCAACGACCTGCGCCACGCTGATCGAGGGAGAGTTACAGTCGCGTTATTATTACCTCTATGCTGAAGACGCCGCCCGGGGAGGCCGATGGACGGGTGACGTGCAGATGTGCGTGGCGGAAAACGAATTCAAGATCACGGGTGTGCAGGACTGCTACGCCCGGGGTTATCAGAAAATGGGATTCAAGGAATATGATACGGGCCGCCAGGGAAGCTGGATGGTTCAACTCTCCGACACCCCAGGGACGCAAGAAAGCCAGAATTGATGAAGCGTAACCGCAAAGTTAAAATCCTCGCCACCCTCGGCCCCGCCTCCTCCGAGGAGTCGATGATCGAGAAGCTGCACCAGGCGGGTGCGGATATCTTCCGCATCAATATGAGCCATGCGAGCCATGACGTGATGCGCACGCTCGTGCAGCGCATTCGCGCCGTCGAAGCCCGCTCGGGTCGGCCGATCGGTATTCTGGCCGACCTGCAAGGTCCGAAGCTTCGCGTCGGGAAGTTTGCCGATGTTAAGGTCGAGCTGAAGCCCGGCCAGACATTTACGCTCGACAACAACGATACCCCCGGCGACAACACCCGCGTGTTCCTGCCGCATCCTGAAATTCTCGAAGCCGTGCAGCCGGGCCATCGCCTGCTGATCGACGACGGAAAACTGGCTCTCCGCGCAGAAAAGTGCGACGGCAAGAGCATCGTCACGACCGTCATCGCCGGTACCAGCATTTCCGACCGCAAGGGCGTCAGCCTGCCCGATACGCTGCTTGGCGTTGGCGCGCTGACCGACAAGGACCGTGTCGACCTCGACGCCGTTCTCGCGACCGACGATGTCGACTGGGTGGCGCTTTCCTTCGTCCAGCGTCCCGACGACCTTGCTGAAGTGCGCAAGATCGCCCGTGGCCGCGTCGGCATTATGTCGAAGATCGAGAAGCCGCAGGCGCTGGAACGCATCGAAGAAATCATCGAGCTTTCCGACGCACTGATGGTCGCCCGCGGCGATCTCGGCGTTGAAATGCCGCTCGAAGCCGTTCCGGGTATCCAGAAGCAGCTCATCCGCTCCTGCCGCCGTTCGGGCAAGCCTGTCATCGTCGCCACGCAGATGCTGGAATCGATGATCTCCTCGCCGGTTCCGACACGTGCCGAAGTTTCGGACGTTTCGATCGCCGTCTTCGAAGGCGCGGATGCAATCATGCTGTCGGCCGAGTCGGCTTCCGGCGCTTATCCGGTCGAAGCCGTCTCGATGATGGCCTCGATTGCGAGCACCGTGGAGAAGGATCCGCACTATCCGGGCATCATCTACGCGCAGCGCGCCCAGCCGGAAGCAACCGGCGCCGACGCCATCTCGCTTGCCGCCCGCCAGATCGCCGAGACGCTGAAGCTGTCGGCTATCGTCTGTTACACGTCTTCCGGCACGACCGGCCTGCGCGCCTCGCGTGAGCGTCCTCAGGTGCCGATCATCGCTCTGTCGCCGATCATCAAGACCGCGCGCCGTCTGTCCGTCGTCTGGGGCATGCATTGCGTCGTCACGCATGACGCGACCGACCTCGACGACATGGTCAACCGCGCCTGCCGCATCGTCGCTGCAGAAGGTTTCGGCAAGCCGGGCGATCGCATCATCATCTCCGCTGGCGTGCCGCTCGGCACACCTGGCGCGACCAACATGCTGCGTATCGCCTATATCGGCTCCGACGGCCAGAGTGGCATCTGATCGCTTTCAGGCCTGAAAAAACAAAGCGCTCCTCGAAAGAGGGGCGCTTTTTTTGCTTTCCGATTCTGCCTTTGGTGCTCTTAGCCGCGGGAGAGGTGACCGACGCGATAGATCTGGTTGGTGCCTGACGCGGGCGGGGCTTCCGCACAAAGTCCAAAACGGACCATCGTCCAGTCATGCGGGTCAAAGGCGGTAATGCGGGCGAGCAGATGTCTGCCGCCGGCTTCCTGCTTTGCCAGATCAACCTCTTCCTGCCGTAAGTTGGGCAGAGATACATGCGGTTCGATAGGGAGGTGTTCGCTGTAAGCAAAGCGGGCGTTGGCGGGGTCCGGTGAGACATGCGTATGCCAGACGATCCAATGGCGAATGAGCGGCCGACCGAAGGCGTCCGTCAGCGCGGCAAAGCCGGGACCGCAGATGAAGTTGCTGGCGCCTTCCGGCTGGTCCCAGATATAAAAGGGCGAGTACAGATTTTCCCGGCTGCCGAATTCACCGCGGCGAGCGCTCAGAAAAGCCTTGAAACCGAGGTGGGGGAAGCCGTCCATCGCCGGCCCCTTGTCGCGGATGCGGCGATCGATGATCTGCATGTCGTAATCTGCCGGCAAGGTGAAGGAATATTGCATGGCCATCATGGCTGTGTCTCCTCAGACCAGTCGACGAAGCGTCCCTTCTCAAAACCCTGGATGCTAAGATATCCGAAAGGGCTGTCAGTTGTTGCCCCGTGCCAGTGAAGCTCGTCCGGGGCGAACCATATTGCATCGCCGGTTCTGACTTCCTCGACGGGTTCACCCTCCCGCTGCACGACACCGACACCGGAGAGGACATAAAGAAGCTGGCCGCGCGGATGCGTATGCCAGTGTGTGACCGTGCCGGGATCGAGGGTTGCGCGCATGGCGGTGTTCTCGCCATCGATCTCACTGTCGAGCAGGATTTCGACCCAGAAGGGTGCATTCGAAATGCCTTCGGGAGAACGGACGGCACTGCCGGGACGGCGGATCGTCATCGTCCTCGGATTGGCGGTGCTCATGCCGGAACTCCCCTGGCGCGCGCTTCCCATCCGGGTTCGGCCATCTGCGCCAAGCCGTCGCCGAAGGACCATTCGTCCGGTTCGCTGGTCGAGATGACGATCATCACGTCTTCGGGGCGCAAGCCGGGCGATTGTTGGAGCAATTCGACGGTTCGGCGGAAGAGAGCCTTGCGCATTTCCGTTGTGCGCGGCTTGCCGGTCGTGATCGAAATCAGCACGAAATCATCCGAGCGCGGACCGGCAAGGTAGTTGCGATCGAAGATCAGCTCGCCCGGCTCGTGCTGGTGGATGATCTGGAAGCGGTCGGCCGGCGGCACATTGAAGGTCTCGACCATGGCCTTGTGGATATTGTCCGAGAGCGCACGCAGATAGTCCGGCGATTTGCCCTTCAGAAGGGAAATGCGAGCGAATGGCATTGGATGCCTCCTTGTTCTTTGTCTTGACAGGAGAAGCATGCCACGACACCATGGTGCGGAAAATCAGAATTTTATGGATGAATTATCCTGGAAATCGGGATCGTGAAATGCGACGGATTACATTCGACCTGGATGTCCTGAGGACATTCGCGACCGGCATGGATCTCGGCAATTTCGCCAGGGCGGCGGATCGCCTGGGGCGCTCGACCTCGGCGGTCAGCGCACAGCTTAAGAAGCTGGAGGAGCAGGCTGGCACGCCGATTTTCCGCAAATCCGGGCGCGGACTGGCGCTGACGGAAGCCGGAGAGATGATGCTTGCCTACGCCCGGCGATTGCTCGATCTGAACGACGAGGCAGTCGCTGCGATGCAGAGTGTCGAGCTGGAAGGCTGGGTGCGGCTCGGCCTGCAGGAGGACTTCGGTGAGAACTTGCTACCCGAGGTGCTCGGACGCTTTGCTCGAGCGCATCCGAAGGTGCGGATCGAAGCGCGTGTGGTGCGCAATGCCGAGCTTCTGGAACGGGTGACGACGGGCAAGCTCGATCTTGCGCTCGCCTGGAGCGCCGGCACTTTGACCGCCCATTGCGAGCATATTGCCGACGTGCCGATGCGCTGGATCGGCCCGGTGAATGGCTTGCCGACATGGGCGACTGGAAGCGGTGAGCCGATGCAGCTTGCCTCGCTCGAGGCGCCCTGCCTGCTCAGGAATGCCGCGACGAATGTGCTGGACGAGGCCGGTATCTCCTGGCGGCTGTCCTTCGTCAGTCCAAGCCTCAGCGGCCTCTGGGCGGCAACCGCTGCAGGACTGGGTATTACGGTGCGCACGCCTATAGGGCTGCCTGCCAAGGTGCGGATGCTGGCGTCAGGCGAAGCCGGCCTGCCGGAACTGCCGAAGCTGGGGCTGGTCTTGCATCGAGCGGAAGCGGAGCCGGATTCTGCAACGAGCCGGCTGGCGGAACTGGTGCTGCAGTCGGTGCACGAGGCAGTGCGAGATATTTCTATTCCCTCCGATCAGGAGAAGGCGCTGCGAAGGTTCGGGTGAAGTGTTGACCCTCCCCTTGGAAGCCGGTAGCCTCCCATCGCTATGAAAATGATCGCTCTCAATATCGCTACGGTCTTCTTCTTGAGCCTCTAAGGCTCTGCCCTCGGGCAAAGAGAAGGTGCGGCCGCTTCACCAGCCTCCTAGCTGGTACGTTGCCGTGGACTGTAACCACCCTGAATTCGGCCGATGGACCGTGCCGGCAGGGTTTGGCGATAGAGAGATATTTCATGACATCCACTGGTTACCCGCCGGCGCTGAGCGCCGTGCAGATCGAGCAATTCATCGAGGACGGCTTCGTACGTGTCGATGATGCTTTTCCCCGCGATGTGGCCGAGGAAGCCCGCGCCATCATGTGGCGGGATATTCCCTTCGATGCCGACGATCCGAAAAGCTGGGTGCGGCCGGTTGTGCGGCTTGCCGGCTATGGCGGCGGGCCGTTCGAAACGGCGGTCAACACGCCCCTGCTGCATTCGGCTTTCGATCAGCTCGTCGGCAAGGGACGCTGGGAGCCGCGCAGCGGTCTGGGCAGCTTCCCGGTCCGCTTTCCGCATCCGGACGATCCCGGCGATGCCGGCTGGCATGTGGACCTGAGCTTTCCGGGGGACGAAGGCGATCCGAATGAACAGCGGGATTTTTCCGTCTGGCGGGTGAACATCACCTCGCGCGGACGGGCACTCCTGATGCTTTTCCTGTTCTCTGATGTCGGGGAGAACGATGCGCCGACGCGTATCCGGGTCGGGTCGCACAAGGATATCGCGAAGCTACTGGAGCCGGCTGGCGAAGCTGGCATGGCGCATCTGTGGCTGGAGCATGTCGGTGAGGAGAGGCCGCTTGCTCTTGCAACGGGGCAGGCGGGCACGGTCTATCTGTGCCACCCGTTCCTGATCCATGCCGCGCAGATGCATCACGGCAAGGAACCGCGCTTCATGGCGCAGCCCGGCCTTGCGCCTTCAGAACCCTTGCGGCTTACGCGTGAGGACGGCGCCTACTCACCTGTCGAGATCGCCATCCGCAGGGCGCTTCAACAAGGCTAGGACAGAGAAGATGCATCCGGCTTTGCCGGGTGCATCACGCCAGCAGTTCCTGCTGTGCCGCCCGGCGAATCGCTTGTGGCGGCTGGCCAAAAGCCCGCAGGAAGGCGCGTCGCATGCGCTCGCGATCGGCAAAGCCGGTCTCGCGGGCGACGACCTCGATCGGATGGCGGCCCTGCTCCATCATCAGGCGGGCCGCCTCCAGCCGCAGGTTCTCGACTGCTTTAGCGGGGGACTGACCTGTTTCGGCGCGGAAGGTACGACTGAACTGGCGGGGGCTCAGATGTGCAGCCTCGGCCAGTTCCTCGACCGAGAGGGTGGATTTCAGATTGCTGCGGGCATGCGCAAGCGCCTTCTGGATGCGGTCGGATTTCGGCTCCAGTTCCAGAAGGGCGGAAAACTGCGACTGGCCGCCGGCGCGACGATGATAGACGACCAGCTTGCGGGCAACAGCGCGGGCGATCTCCAGGCCACGATCTTTCTCGACCATGGCCAGAGCCAGATCGACACCCGCCGTCATACCTGCCGAGGTCCAGACGGAACCGTCGATGATGTAGATGCGGTCCTCTTCCATCCTGATTTCAGGGTAACGGCTCTGCAGTTCGCGGGCGCGATACCAGTGGGTCGTGGCGCGGCGGCCATCAAGAACGCCGGCATCGGCAAGCAGGAAGGCGCCGGTACAGATCGAGGCGAGGCGGCGGACAGCGGGGAGGGCGGCGCGAATGAAATCCGCCTCGGCTTCGTTGGGCAGCTTGATGTCAGGCGCGCCGGCGACGATCAGTGTGTCGAAACCGGGATCGCCGAAGGCTTCCGTTTCGACGATCATGCCCAGCGAATTGGCGATGGGACCGCCGGTCTCCGAGAGATAATGGATGTCGTAGACTTTCTCGCCGATCTCGATATTGGCGAATTCGAAGGCCGAGACGGCGGCAAGGCTCATGATCTGGAAGCCGGGAAAGAGCAGGAAGCCGATTTGCTGCATGGTCATCGTGTCCTGAAAGTGGATGTCCTAAAAGGTGGTATATATGACATTTAGGACGTCGGCAATCGGGCGTAAAACTCTCCTCAAGCGCAAGGCATCGGGCCGGCGTACGAAATGGAGAAACGATCATGGCACATGAAGACAAGGGTACGGCACTGGTGACGGGCGCCTCTTCGGGCATTGGCGCGATCTATGCACACCGGCTGGCGAGGCAGGGCTACAATCTCATCCTCGTCGCCCGCAACGGTGATCGGCTGAAGGCACTGGCAAGCCGGCTGACCGATGAGACGGGCCGGACCGTAGAGACGCTGTCCGCCAATCTCGGCAAGAAGGACGATCTTGCCAAGGTCGAGAAGGTGCTGAAGGAAGATCAGAGCATTACCCTGCTCGTCAACAATGCCGGCTTCGGCGGCACGGCGCCGCTGCTCGCGTCCGACGTCGACAAGATGCAGGAAATGATCGAGCTCAACGTGACGGCATTGACGCGGCTGACCTATGCTGCGGTTCCAGGTCTCGTTGCCCGCGGTGGCGGCACAATCATCAACATTGCCTCGATCGTCGCAATCGCGCCCGAGGTCCTGAACGGTGTCTATGGCGGTAGCAAAGCCTTCGTGCTCGCCTTCAGCCAGTCGCTGAAGCACGAGCTTGCCGACAAGAATATTCGCGTTCAAGTCGTGCTGCCGGGTGCCACGGCTACCGAATTCTGGGGCATTGCCGGCACGCCGGTCGAACATCTGCCGGGCGAGATCGTCATGTCGGCGGAAAACATGGTCGATGCCTCGCTGGCAGGTCTCACCGAGGGAGAATTTGCGACGATCCCGGCGCTTGAAGATGCCGGCTTGCTTGCTGCCTATGAACAGGCCCGCCAGGCGTTGATGCCAAACCTGTCGCGTTCGGCTCCGGCTGCGCGCTACAAGATCGCCTGAAGACGATCGATAGCGAAGACATCGTCCGCGGCAGGTCGCTGCGGACGATGTTTTCTATTGGGGAAGATCCGTGCGGAAGGCCGCTGCGACATTCTCAGCGAGGCGATCGTGGATAGTGGCCCTGCTCGTTTCCCGGGGATCGTCACAGAGAGGTTCTTCACCTTCTTCCCGAAGGATCGCAGCGCCTCCCGGTTTGCATTCGCTGAAGGCACTATATTGCGAAGCATCGCCCAGGAGATCGTAGCGCGCGTTGGCTATAGCGTCCTCTAGGCCTGATAGCCGCAGCCCAGGCCAGATGGTCGCCGGCGTGCCGAGATTGGTGAGGCGGACCGGGATCGATATGCGCTTGAGGCTTTCGGGTGTGAAACTGGCGCCGAATTCAGGATCGATGACGACGACCGCCTTCACCCGCGTGTCTAGATGAGAGCGGCTGAGCTGCTGCCTGTCGACGGAGTGGAGATCGATACCGGCTCTGGCGAACTCGGCGCAGTCGACGCCGGCGCCATTGGGACCGCAGGAACGCGCAAAGCTTTCCGGATCCAGGCTGCCGCCCGCAAGCGAAAGTGCGGATGTTCCGCCGATGAGGAAGCCCAGCACGCCGATACGGTTTCGGTCTATCTTTGCAGGTAGTGTGCTGTCCTTCTCGATCGCGGTCAGGGCGGCTGAGAGATCGGCGGGCCGGAGCCAAATTTCATGAACGCTCTCCTCAGTCGTCATCGTCCGAGGATCCGGCTGGCGCATCATTGCCACCACGAAGCCTTTCGAAGCAAGGCGTGCTGCCATCCAGGCGCCGATGAACGGGCCGGATTTCAGACCGCCATGGGAAAGCAGGATCAGCGGATAGTCGCCGGCGACGGCCGGTGCGTCCCGTTGCGCGGTCTCGCCTTTGAAAAGCGGACTGTCTCCGATCAGGATGGGCGTTCCGCCTGCTAAGGCCGGATACCAGAGTGAGATCTCCATGGTGCCGTGGCGTTCGGGTACCGGAAGCGAAAGAAAGGACAGACCGACAGGGTCGGCCGCATGTGCCGGAGTGTTGACAGCAAGAAGGCAGGCCGACAGCAGCAGGGTGAGAAGATGTCTCATGGAAACCTCGGAACGAAGACCGCCATATGGCGGCGAGACGAGGTTTTCGCTGTTTTTCAGGTGAGCGAGACCCCGATCATGATCGAGGTCGTCGCCGATCGCGATCAGGGTCTTCGAGAGCGTTGTCGAGCGTTAGCCGAAGCGTTCGAGTGCAGTGGTGAACACGTCGGCGTCGATATTGCCGCCGGAGGTGACGACGACGGCCGTGTCGCTCTCCAGCTGGTTGCCGTGGAAGAGGGCGGCAGCAAGGGCAACGGCTCCGCCCGGCTCGACGACGATCTTGAGGCGGGTGAAGGCGAGGGCTACGGCGCGCAGCGCCTCATCATCCGTCACGACAATACCCTGTCCGGCCAGACGCTTGAGGATCGGGAAGGTAATGTTGCCCGGCTGCGGCGTGACGATCGCATCGCAGATCGACCCGCTCATGGTGGCGTTGCGCTCGATCTTGCCCGATGCAAGCGATCGCGTGGTGTCGTCGAAATTTTCTGGTTCGCAGGGACGGACACGGAAGCCCGGCGCACTCGCTTCCAATGCCAGCGCGATGCCCGAACTCAGCCCGCCACCACCGCAGGGAACGAGGACTTCGGCATTCCTGACACCTTCCTCCTCCGCCTGTTCGGCGATTTCCAGCCCGGTCGTGCCCTGGCCGGCAATGACCAGCGGTTCGTCGAAAGGCTTGATGAGAGTCAGTCCGCGTTCGGCCGAAAGTCTCGCGCCGATCTCGTCGCGGTCTTCATTGGCGCGGTCATAGAGCACCACTTCGGCGCCGAAGGCGCGCGTATTGGCAATCTTCAGCTTCGGCGCATCGCTTGGCATGATGATGACAGAGGGAACGCCGTGCATGCGTGCGGCCAGCGCGACACCCTGAGCATGGTTGCCGGAGGAGAAGGCGATGACTCCCTTCTTGCGCAGTTCGGGATCAATGCCCGAGACGGCAGACCAGCCGCCGCGGAACTTGAAGGAGCCGGAATGCTGCAGGCATTCGGCCTTCACGAGCACCCGCCGGCCGGCGATTTCATCGAGGAAGGGGGAGGAGAGAAGCGGCGTGCGCCGCGCATGTCCGCGCAGGCGGGCCCTGGCGGCAACGATCATTTCAATGGAGGCCATGGGAATCTCTTCTGCTTTAATGCCGCTCATGCATAGAGCGCGCATCTTTGCTTGTGAACGGCGACTTTGTCACGGTGACATGAATATGACATTGGACGCCGCGCCACCCGATTCCCGCGGGACGCGCCGCTTTCTGAATTGTGTGGGGTTTTCGCCATTCATGCGCGCGAATTCGCGATTGAAATTGGACTTGCTGATGAAGCCGGAGTCGAACATCACCTGCGTTATCGGATGATCGGTGCCGACCAGCTGCTCGCAGGCGGCGCGGATACGGAAGTCGTTCACATATTGCGAGACGCTCATGCCGTGGATGCGGTTGACGGCCGTGGAGACGCGCCGGGCCGGGAGATTCATCTTGCGGGCAATGCGGGTGAGATTGAGATCGGGATCCCGATAGAGTTGGCGGGCGCGCATCAGCGTATCGAGGGCAGCGGCGACGGCCTCGTCTTCTTCTGTTGCTGGCGGCGGCGGTGGCTCCTCAGATGTTGCTTCCATGCTGCTGCCGCTACTCGCCACCGAAGCAGCGGTGCCAAGGATCAGCAGCGCAATGACATTACCGAGTGCGACGATGGCGCCCGCATGAATGCCGCCGGTCTTGGTGAAATCGAAGCTGATGATGACGTCGGTGACGGCGGAGGCGATGAGGGCAAAGCCGGTTATCTGCAGCGAACGATAGGACAGCACTGCACCGTCGAGGCGGGAGGATACGAGAACATCAGGTCCATGCCGGGCAAGCCAGAGCAGCGCGCCGCCATAGAAGAGGAAGATCAGAATGATGGCGAGACTGATCGGCTCTGGATAGAGCGCGATCAAGACTGCGATTGCGGCTGTCGGCAGAAGATGTGGCCAGAAACGGGAAAGGGTGGGTTGCTCTTCCACAGCAAGCCCCTTGAAGCAGACCCAGGCGAGGGCCGCGATTGTTGTCGCGATCAACGATTGAATCGGCATGATCGCGATGACGTCGTAACCCCAGCGGATGCCGATCACTACGGATTGGAGGATGTAGAACCCGATCAGCAATAGGAAAGGCCGCTTTTCGGCAAGCGCCCCATCTCCCTGCCGCAGCATGCGGATCAGCAGGATGGCAAGCAGCAGAGCCACGACGAAGGGCAAGGGAACGAAGATCATCGGCGATATCCGGCAGCAACAATGATTCCAGAATGAACCCGATTGCGTTCGCGGTCGACCCGGATCGTGATCGAGGTCTCCAAATAGGGGCTGAAAATCCATCCTGAAAGTGTCCTCGACGGGAGGGCCTCATTCATGGACGGATTCCGATGATCATTCTTCTTGTCATGCCGGTGCTTCTGGTAGCTTCTGTAGCCGCTCTGCCGGACAAGGTGTCGACAACTGCAATTCCCGATCTTTCCGGCGTGCGTGCGATTGCCATCAGTGGTGACGCAAGCTCGATCAACATCACCACGCGAAGCGACCAGCCCTATGGCGCATCGCTCAGCGGGCGACGGAAGGGCTGGTTCTCGTCCTGGTATTCAAGCTGGTATTTTGCCGATTGCCGCGACAATAGCGACATGCGGGTGGAAGGCACGGTCTTGCATATCGATATCGCCGCATCGTCGTGGCTGGACCCGTCCGATTGCATGATCGAGGTCAATGCCAATGTGCCTGCTGGTGCTGCTCTCCGGATCGATCAGAGCGCTTTCACGGCGAGGCTCACTGGGCATTTTTCCGAGCTTGCGATTGCCGGAAAGGCGGCCGACATCACATTGGACGGCCATGCCGGGGGCATCGATATTCGCGCAGACGCCGTGCGGGCTTCCCTCGATTTCGACAGGGTCGAAGCGGACGAGAGAGTATCGATCCGCGCTCGTGCTCTCGACGCCTATCTTGGTTTCGGAGACAGCGCGTCGGTCGATTACAAGGTGACGGCAAAGGCTTCCTGGGTCGATGCCCTGAAGCCAAGCGTGTCGGGCGCGATGCCACGCGTCGAGATCGATGGCGATTTCGTTCGGGTCAGGATCCGCTAGGCGGCTGTTCAATAACCGTTGGCTGAGCCTTCGGTCGCGCGGTTGTCCATTGCGCCGTTGTAGCGGGCGCCGCCGCCCTTCTGGATGGCTGCAAGGCTCTTGCCACCGACGAGAATACCGGCGGCCTGCCCCCAGACCGGTGCATCATTTCCGCCATCAAGCTTGTAGCCCATTGCGGCGAGCGCCTTTTCGGTATCCGGCGAGAGCGCAAAAGGCTCCAGGTAGACGGTGTCCGGCTGCCACTGATGATGGACGCGCGGTGCGTTGACCGCCTGGCTGATGTTCATGCCGAAATCGACGACGTTGAGGATTGCTTCCAGGGTGATCGTAATGATGCGCGAACCGCCGGGGCTGCCGATCACCATGAAGGGCTTGCCATCCTTGGTGACGATCGTCGGACTCATGGAAGAAAGCGGCGTCTTCTTCGGCGCGATGGCATTGGCCTCGCCCTGTACGAGGCCATAGAGGTTCGGCACGCCGGGCTTGGAGGTGAAGTCGTCCATCTCGTTGTTGAGCAGCACGCCGGTGCCGGGTGCAACGACGCCAGCGCCGAAGGAGCCGTTCAGCGTATAGGTCACGGCGACTGCATTGCCCTCGTCGTCGATGATCGAATAATGGGTCGTCTCGGTGCTTTCCTTGCCGCCCAGCGGCTTCAGATTGGCCGAAGTGCCGGCCCTGTACGGATCGATCTTGGCACGAATTGACGCCGCATAACTTCTGTCCAGCAGTTTGGAGACGGGATTGTCGATGAAGTCAGGGTCGCCGAGTGCGGCGTTGCGGTCCACATAGGCATAACGCATGGCCTCGACCATGATGTGAACGGTTTCTGCCGATCCGTAGCCGAGATAAGAAAGCGGATAGCCTTCGAGGACGTTCAAGATCTCGCAGATGATGACGCCGCCGGAGGAGGGCGGCGGCGAGGAAATGATGTCATAGCCGCGGTAATTGCACTCGATCGGCTTCAGTTCCCGCACCTTGTACTGCTCGAAATCCTCCTTGGCGAGAATGCCGCCCTTGGCCTGGCTGGCATTGACGATTGCCTCGGCAGGCGCACCTTTGTAGAAGGCATCGGGGCCTTTTTCGGAGATGGATTGCAGGACAGCCGCAAGATCCGGCTGCACCAGCTTTTCGCCCGACGCATAGGGGCTGCCACCGGCCTTCAGGAAGATTTTGGCGGCCTCTTCATCCTTGGCGAGCCGTTTGGCGCTGGTCGCGAAAGTGGCTGCATCGCCCTGCTCGAGCGTAAAGCCTTCCTTCGCATATTTTAAAGCTGGGGCGATCAGTTCTTCACGCTTCCTGGTACCGTATTTCTCGCGGGCTGTCTCAAAGCCCATGACCGAACCCGGTGTGCCGACGGCGAGATAACCGTCGAGACTGGCGCGTGGGACAATGTCGCCTTTAGCATCGAGATACATGGTCTTGGTTGCCGCAAGCGGTGCGCGTTCGCGGAAATCAAGGAAGGTTGTTTTTCCATCCTTCATCCGGATCGTCATGAACCCACCGCCGCCAAGATTACCGGCTGTCGGATAGACAACGGCCAGCGCGTAGCCCACCGCGACCGCGGCATCGACGGCATTACCGCCACTCTTCAAGACATCGACGCCGACATCGGTTGCCAGATGCTGGGCGGTGACGACCATGCCATGCTCAGCTTCGACAGGTGCCGGCGAGGCGGCAAAAGCCGGCAACGGCGCAAGGCAAAGCGAAATGGCGGCGAGAATGGCGGCGGAGTGTCTGGGAAGGCGATCCATGAATTTCCCCTCAAAGGACGGCGATGGGAAAGATATGGCGTCGCTTCTGCGGCAGACAATGATCAGGCAAGAAGCTCGGCGAGTTTCCTGTTCGTGTCGTGTTCGTCGAGAGGCGTGTAGACGATCAGCTTCATATCCGGCTGGCTCATCAGCGTAAGGCCGGTATGTTCGAAAGACATCAGGCCCTTGACCGGATGGTTCAGGCGCTTCACGCCGGTGAGCGGAGCCACAACCTCATGGCGCGTCCACCAGGCGCGGAATTCCGGGCTTGTCTGCTTGAGCAGGGCGATGAGGCGCTCGAAATCCGGGTCGCCGGCATAGCGGGCGCTGTCGGCGCGGAACATGGCGAGCGAGACGCGGGCGACGGCCTCCCAGTCGACCAGCAGGCTGCGATGGAGATCATCGGCAAACAGCCGGTGCATGGTGTTGCGCTCGTCCGGCCCCAGCCGGTCATACCCGCCGAAGAGCAGATCGGCGGCACGGTTCCAGGCCAGCACGTCCCAGCGGCGACCCAGCACATAGGCCGGCTGCTGAGTCAGATTATCCAGCATCCGGCGCAGCGGCTCATCGACCACTTCCGCCGCTGACGAAAGCGGCTGCGGCGACTGGCGGCTGTTTAGGGTGAAGAGATGCAGGCGTTCGGCCTCATCAAGACGAAGCGCATCCGAGAGCGCATTCAGCACCTGCGGGGAGGGGCGGATGTCGCGCCCCTGTTCCAGCCAGGTGTACCAGGTGGTGCCGACACCGGCGATCATGGCGAGCTCTTCGCGCCTGAGCCCCGGCGTGCGGCGGCGAAAACCGTCGGGCAGGCCGACATCGGCCGGGCGGAGGCGCTCACGGCGCGAGCGCAGGAAGGCCGCGAATTCGCGACGGCGGGCTTCGAACGTGTCCAGCTTCTGATCCATCGCAACGATCATATCAGTATCGATACCAGGATAAAATCAGGCCTATTTGCGATTTTGGGACTCCGCAAGATGAGAGCGCACCCGGCAACGAAAGCCGGAAGTTCGATCATCCAAAGGAGTATTCTCATGTCATTGCAGCACGCAGTCGTTATCGGCGGCTCTTCCGGTATCGGCCTCGCCTCGGCGAGACTGCTTCTGGAACAAGGGTTTCGGGTCACCATCGCTGCACGGGACGAGGCGAAGCTCAAGGCATCGGCTGATCATCTTTCCGGCGAGATCGGAATGATCGCCATCGATGCCCGAGATCCCGTCGTGGTGAAGCAGGCCTTCGAAAGTCTCGGATCCTTCGATCATCTCGTGCTGGCGCTGGGCAGCGGCCATGGCGCCGGTCCCTTCGCGACGCTTGACATGGCCGACCTGGTTGCCGGCTTCCAGACGAAGCTCATCCCGCATGCGGCGACGGCGCAGGCGGCTCTGCCGTTCCTGCGGCCAGACGGCAGCATTACTTTCGTGTCCGCCGTTAGTGCGCAGGCCGCGATGCCGGGAACTGCAGGCCTTGCCGCCATCAATGCGGGGATCGAGGCGATGGTGCGGGTGCTTGCTGCCGAGTTGAAGCCACTGCGCGTGAATGGCGTTTCGCCTGGTGTGATCGATACGCCGTGGTGGGATTTCCTGCCAGCCGAACAGCGTCAGGCAGTGTTCCAGGATTTTGCCGGGCGCACGCCGGTCGGTCGCATCGGCCAGCCCGATGATGTCGCCAAGGCCGTCGCTTTCCTGGTCTCGAACGGCTTCGTGAGCGGTCACGTCCTGACCTGCGATGGTGGCATTCACCTCGCGGCTTGAACGCTCAGACAGTACCGTCGACGGCTTCCTCGGGTGCGAAAACCATGCCGGTCAGGTCCTTGTCCCTCAGGGTCGCCCATTTCAGCAGGGCGTCCAAAGCGGGGCAAAGGGCCTGACCCCAATCCGTCAGGCGATATTCCACCTTGGGCGGCACCTGATGATGGACGATGCGCAGCACGATACCGTCGTTTTCCATCTGGCGGAGCTGCTGGATCAGCATCTTTTGCGAGATGGCGGGAATGGCGCGTTCGAGATCGGAAAAGCGCAGCACCTTGCCGCCGAAGAGGTGGAAAAGAATGATGAGCTTCCATCGCCCTTCCAGAATCTTCAGCACGTTTTCGACGCCGGTCGCTGCGGAATAGGGTGTCATCGCAGTACCTTACTTTCAGGTAAGTACCTGACTTTTTTGTAGGTTCTTGTCATCTGGTAAGCCTATGCCCATTCTTTTCGCGAAGCAACCGAAGAGGAGTTTCCGAATGAGTATCGAGCTTCCGAAACCGCTGGCCGCCTATTACGCCGCCAAGAATCAGAAGGATATCGACGGCATGCTTGCCTGCTTTGCGGCAGATGCCAGCGTGCGCGATGAGGGCGACGACAGGCGCGGTCATGTCGACATCCGCGAATGGATGGAGGAGACGACGCGCAAATATGGTGTGACGGTCGATGCCAGGGAGATTTCCGGCGACGCAGACAAGCCGGTTGTGGCTGCGCTGGTCTCCGGGAATTTTCCGGGTAGCCCTGTCACACTATACTATCACTTCACGCTTGCCGGCGGCATAATCACGCATCTGGAGATCAGTGCATGACTGTCGTATCGGCATTTTCGTTCGATCCGAACGAGTTCATCGGCAAGCGTGTTCTTGTCACAGGCGGCACGAAGGGCATGGGTGAAGCGATCGTGCGGCGACTTTCCGCAGCCGGCGCACGGGTCGCGACGACCGCACGTTCGCCGCTGCCCGAGGGGCAGGTGCCGGCGCTCTTCATTCAGGCAGATATCGGCACGGCGGAAGGCGTGAATAGCGTCGCGTCGAGGGTGCTGGAGGTCTTCGGCGGTCTCGATGTTCTCGTCAACAATGTCGGCGGTTCATCGGCACCAAGCGGCGGTTTTGCTGCGCTGACGGATGCGCATTGGCAGGCGGATATCAATGCCAATCTGCTCGCGCCGGTGCGGCTCGACAGGGCATTCCTGCCCGGCATGATCGAGCGCGGCCACGGCGTCATCATCCATATTTCCTCGATCCAGAGGCGGCTGCCGCTATATGAAGCCACACTCGCCTATGCGGCGGCCAAGGCAGGATTGTCGAATTACAGCAAGGGATTGTCGAAAGAGGTCGGGCCGAAGGGCGTTCGGGTGAATACGATCGCGCCGGGTTTCATCGAGACCACGGCTGCCACCGCCCTGATCCGGCGCATCGCTGATGAGGCGGGCACCGATGAAGATGGTGGCCGCAGGCTGCTGATGGAATCGCTGGGCGGCATACCGATCGGCCGGCCGGGCCGCCCGGAAGAGGTGGCGGAGCTCGTGGCGTTCCTGGCCTCGCCCCGCGCCGCCTCCATTCATGGCGCGGAATATACGATCGACGGCGGTACCGTTCCAACCGTCTGATTGATGGAAGAGCCGGCAAGCCGCTCTTCCGCCTTGCGGGCAATCGCCGCAAGGTCACGCGCCTTGCCGGCAATCTTCTCCATGGCGGCAATGGCGACGTCGGTTGCAAGATAGTCAGGCTTGTGGCCGACGCCCCTGACCATGATAAGTTCCGCCCCCTTGATATCCCGCGCCAATCCACGCGAATGCAGATGCTCCCAGACGATCTCGTCCTTGTCACCGGTGATGATGACGGTTGGCGCTGAGATTTCGGAATAGTGTGGCGCGTTGGCCGTCAGATATTCATGGAGCCGTTTGAAGTCGGTGGCGTTGTTGTAAAAGGCGCGCGGCCGCAGCACCAGCGACGGACCAGTCTTGGCGACGTAATCGAGGGGTCGCGGATTGGGATGAAAGACGTTCAGCGTCCCGCGTTCCAACCGCTGCAGGCCGAGGGGCACGACGACCGCATGATTGAAGAGCCAGCCGACAAGCGGTGTTGTCGCGACATGATAATACCAGTCGATGCCGCCTGGCCATGGATGGGAGGCCGGCGCGAGGAACAGCAGGCCGGCTGTCTTGTCGGGATGGTGGACACCGAAGGCCGCGGCGATTGCGCCGCCGAAGGAATGGCCGATGATAACAGCCTTTTCGATGCCGCGCTTTTCCATCAGCTTGGCAATGGCATCGGCCTGGCCTGAGGGCAGCGCGTTTTCCGGCCCGCCACGTTCCGAGTAGCCGTGACCGGGTCGATCGACGAAGAGCATCTCGGCGCGGCCCTCCAGTGGTTCGCGGAAGGCGCCGGTCTGGTCTAGCAAATTGCCGCTTGCTCCATGAATGAAGACCAGCGGCGGAAGATCGGCAGTGTCTGGGCGCGGAACATGCACGGCATTCAAGCTATAGCCGCCGATATCAGTCAGTTCGCCGATATTGGGATAGGCGTGTTCGAACTGGCGGGCCTTGTAGGAGGAATAGCCGATGGCGGCGGCGATGGGGGCGAGGAGGGCAGAGATTTCGGCAAGCATGGCACTAACCGCACAGTGACGATATCATTGAGCTAAGATTGTGCGCCTTCCTACGCCGTCAAGTGCGCGCCGGATCTGTCAGGTGCGGCTGCCGGCAAGCTTTTCCGAGAGCGTGCTGACCTGCTCCTGCGCGGTGCGATCGGCGGGGTAGACATCCAGAACGCGCTCCCAGGCCTTGAGGGTGATCTGGTCATTGCCCGTGGTGGCGAGGATAGCCGCCATGCCTGACAGGGCGCCGAAATGGCGGGGCTCGATCTTCAACACCTGTTCGATATCGGCCATCGATTTGCGATAGTTGCCGAGCACGAAGTTCAGCGTTGCACGACGGTTCCAGCTTTCGGCATAGGTGGGTTTCAGGGCGATGGCTTCATCGAGAAAATCGAGCGCTGCCGGATTGCGCTTTTCCTCGATCGCCTTGTCGGCCCATTGCATCAGGAGATTGATCGTCGCGCTGTCGGAATCGTTCCATTCCATGCGGATCTGATTGGCGATGCTGCTTGCCTTGTCGGGGTCGCGCTCACGCTTCAGCTGCCCATAGAGCTGGTCGAGCCGTTGCTTGGGAGACGAATCGGAATCGGCCGGCTGTTCGACGATAACGTCCTTCTGCTGAGCCATAGCGGGAAGAGCAGGAGCGAACAGGGTGAGGGCAAGCGGCAGAGCCGCTGAGGTCAAGGCAAAAAAGCGCATGGCGGACATATTAGCCCGCCATCGCTGAAGATCAAACAAATTTGGCGTGATCACCGAAGCGACCAACCGATATGCCCGCCTGAGGGCAGGCAAACCGGATACGCGCAATCAGCCCTGACGAGCCTTGTAGCGCGGGTTCTGCTTGTTGATGATGTAGATGCGGCCCTTGCGGCGAACGAGACGGTTGTCACGATGACGCGCCTTGAGCGACTTGAGCGAATTCTTGATCTTCATTTTTCTGATCCGCGATGTTTCTGGGGGAATTCACATTCGCCCGTGTCTTTTAACAATCAAAAGCGCGCCGGCTGGGCGCGCTCTTTAGGTGGGGGAGCAGATAACCCGACCTCCGCCTTGTGTCAACCACGTGAAGGCTTTTTTCCGTGGGTTTCAGGTGCCGGCCGGGCAAACGGCTCAGCAGGCTTTGCCCGTCAGCGTCGTCACGTGGCCCATCTTCCGGCCGACGCGCGCCTCGGTCTTGCCGTAGAGGTGCACCAGCGTGTCGTCACGCTTCAGCCAGTCCGGAACGGCAAGGATATCGTCACCGATCAGGTTCTGCATCACGCAATCGGAATGGCGGCGCGGATTGCCGAGCGGCAGGCCGGCGACGGCGCGGATATGCTGCTCGAATTGCGAGACGATGCAGGCGGCTTCCGTCCAGTGGCCGGAATTGTGTACGCGCGGCGCCATCTCGTTGGCGATCAGGCTGCCATCGGCCAGCACGAAGAACTCAATGCCGATGACGCCGACATAATCGAGCGCGGTGAGAATCTGTTCGGCAGCCTTGCGCGCCGCATCGGCGGTGGCGGCGGAGATTGTCGCCGGAATTGTCGACGTATGCAGGATGCCGTTGCGGTGCACGTTTTCGGCCGGGTCGAAACAGAGCACAGTGCCGTCGGTGGCGCGGGCGGCGATGATCGAGACCTCGCGTTCGAAGGCGACGAAGCTTTCGAGGATGAGCGGCACCGAGCCAAGTTCCGCATAGGCGCCCTCAGCACTGTCGGCTGCTGACCGGAAGACCTTCTGGCCCTTGCCGTCATAACCGAGGCGGCGGGTCTTGAGTACGCCCTGGCTGCCGAAATCCGCTAGCGCCGAATCGAGATCGGCCTGACTGTCGATGGCATGGAAACGAGCCGTCGGGATGCCGCAACCATTGATGAAGCGCTTTTCGACGAGCCGGTCCTGCGCAGCTTCCAATGCCCTCGGCGGGGGATAGACGGGCACTCTCTTTGCCAGCATTTCGGCAGCGGCGACGGGCACGTTCTCGAATTCGTAGGTTACGACATCGCAGAGCCCAGCCAGTTCGGCGAGCGCTGATGGGTCATCATAGGCGGCGACGATCTGCTGGTTGGCGAGCTGAGCGGCAGGGCTGTCGGCCTGCGGCTCCAATATGATTGTGCGGAAGTTCAGCCGGGCTGCGGCCATGCCAAGCATGCGGCCGAGCTGGCCGCCGCCGATGATGCCTATTGTCCTGACCATCAGAGATCGTCCATCGGATATTCGGCGACGGAGGCGCTCTGGCGCTCGCGCCATTCGTCGAGGCGCTCTGCGATTTCCTCGTCCGAGAGGGCAAGGACTGCCGCAGCAAGAAGTGCTGCATTGATCGCGCCGGCCTTGCCGATGGCAAGCGTGCCGACGGGGATGCCGCCCGGCATCTGAACGATGGACAGCAGGCTGTCCTGGCCGGACATTGTCTTTGACTGCACGGGCACGCCGAAGACCGGCAGCGGCGTCATTGCCGCCGTCATGCCCGGAAGGTGCGCCGCGCCGCCTGCGCCTGCGATGATGATCTTGAAGCCTTCGGCACGTGCGCCCTTGGCGAAGGTTACGAGCCGGTCGGGTGTGCGATGAGCCGAGATAATGCGCGCATCATACTCGATTTCCAGCGCCTCCAGCGTATCGGCAGCATTCTTCATGGTTTCCCAGTCGGACTGGCTGCCCATGATAATGGCGACTGGTGGTCTGTCTGTCATCGTCACAATCGTTCCTTCAGGCGATGATATCAGGGATGATCTGGTCTTCTAATTTGGAGAGCTTGTCCTTGATGACCAGCTTCTTCTTCTTCATGCGCTGGATGCGCAGGGCATCGCAGCCCGTCTCAATCATGGCGTTGATCGCGGCGTCGTAATCCTCGTGCTCCTGGCGCAGACGCGCCACCATGAGCCTGATTTCCGCCTGTTCCTGATCGGCCATTTATATTCCCCATAGTCGTCTTCGGACCTTGTCCGGTCTGCCGATAATTTCCGCAAGCTCCTATCACCAAATAGAGGTAACGGGAAGTTAGTGTTGATCATGAATTTGCCGCTTAGTCTCCATCTTTTGGCCTTCGACAAGCCTTTAAAAATGTGTCACAGTCCGCTGGTTGACACCTTGGATCTCCAGCAATGGATGGCTGGGGAAGGGTAAGAGGAAGGAAGGGTCAAATGACTGTTCAAGCTCATCTTGAATCGCTCCAGAAAAAGCATGTCGCTCTCGAGGAGGAGTTGCATGCCCTGAGAACATCTCCCTCTATTTCCGATACTGAACTTGCCGAATGCAAGCGCCGTAAGCTGCGCATCAAGGACGAGATCGAGCGTCTCAAGTCATCCGTCCATTGATCTTTCCAGGCTATCGCCGGACATCTGTCTTGTGAAAGAAAAGGTAAATTCCCCAATTTTCTAGACCATCAAGCAAGACCCGGTGAATAACCGAAATCAAGCGCCAGTCCCTTGCATGCGGCATCGGGCTGGCGTTTTTACGATGAGGGGCGCCCTAGGCCCAGAACTGATCCAGCCAGAGATTGAGCTTGTCGAAGCCACGGTTATTGACCGTGTAAATGCGCTTCGTTCCTTCCGAGGTCACGGAAACGAGGTTGCTTTCGAGCAGCGCTTTCAGGTGTTGCGACACGGCAGGACGACTGATCGGTAGGCCCTCGGCAAGCTCATTGACCGTCTTCGGCGCGCGCCGCAATTCCTCCAGCAAGAACCGCCGGTTCGGATCGGCAATCGCAGCGAAGGGGTCCGTGTTCGACATCACAAAAAGCTACGTCAAACAGGCTCTTGCAGCAAGGAAATTGTGCATCGCAACGGAACACAACCCTATTCGAGCAAGCCTTCGCGCAGGATCAGGAAAGCAGCGATCAGCGCCATGACATACATGAAGGGGTAGAATATCTGCGGCTTCATGCGCCGCACACACCATGCACCGGCAATCGTTGCCAGCGGGGCGAAGGGCAAGAGCGTGGCAGAGGCCAGAAGGTTGCGGGTGTCGAGCTGGCCGAGCGCAAAATACGGAACGAGCTTTACAGCGTTCAGAATGGCGAAGAAGCGCACGCTGGTGCCGGTGAATTCGCGTGGCGGCAGCTTGAGCGGCAGGGCGTAGATCTGGAAAGGCGCGCCGCCGGCATGGGCAACGAAGCTGCCGTAACCGGAAAACGTGCCCCAAAGGCTTGCCAGCACCGGGCGCTGAGGTCGTGGCGGGATGACTATACCTTTGCCGGGGCCGAAATTGTTCCAGAAATAACGCAGACAGAAGGCAACGGTGACGGCGCCGATGAGAATGCGCAGCATGCTGCCCGGCACGAGAGCAGAGGTGGCCCAGCCGAAAGCAATGCCGAGAAGGGCGCCCGGCAGCATGATCTTCAGCGTCGTCCAGTCGCCGTGCTGGCGCCAGATGACCAGCGATATCATGTCCATGAAGACGAGGATGGGGAGCAGGATCGCGGCGGCTTCGACGGGTGCTACGACGAGGGCGAGAAAGGGAAGGCCGATCAGCGACAAAGCGTCGCCCATCCCGCCTTTGGCAAGCCCGACAAGAATGACAGCCGGGATTGCGGCGTAGTAGAATGACAGATCTTGCGGCATGCTTTTGAAGTTCCTCCCCTTGCAAGCCCCCTCTATCGGAATTACTCACTCAAAACGAGTGCGGATCCGCCATAGAGCAGGAAAAACCGCCGCAGATGGAAAGACTTCATGACCGAACCGGAAAACCGCTGCCGCCTTGTTCTCGTTGTGCCTGATATCGCCGATGCCGATGAAAGGGCGAAGATCGTTGCCGATGCGTTGAAGGGCGGCGATGTTGCGTCCGTTATCCTGCCGCAATACGGTCTCGATGACGGCAGCTTCCAGAGACACGCTGAAAAGCTCGTGCCCGTCATTCAGGATGCTGGTGCCGCGGCGCTGATCGCAGGCGACAGCCGCGTTGTCGGCCGTTCGAAGGCCGATGGCCTGCACATTGCCGGACCGGCAAGCGAGATTGCCGACGCGATCGATCGTTATGCGGACAAGCTGATCGTCGGCGGCGGCAATGCCGCCGACCGGCATACAGCGCTCGCAGTCGGCGAGGAACGGCCCGACTATATCTTCTTCGGCAAGCTCGACGGCGACATCAAGCCGGAGGCGCATCCGAAGAACCTGGCGCTTGCCGAGTGGTGGGCGTCGATGATCGAAATCCCGTGCATCGTCATGGGCGGCACTGATCCGGCTTCCGCGCTTGCCGTTGCGGAGACTGGGGCCGAGTTTGTGGCGATGCGCATGGGCGTGTTTGCCGAGCCGGCTCAGGCGCCCTCGATCGTGGCTCAGATCAATGCCTTGCTTGACGAAAAAGCGCCACGGTTTGAGGATTGATATCGCGCCTATGCCGATCCCCGCCCGCTTTTCGAGATGCGCTCTCCTTTGTATGACCGTCTTGCTGGCGGTCCGGCCGGAATTTGCGCCGGCGCAGGCAAATGAGGCGACTACCGAGCCCTCGGCGACACCCAGCCAGACATTCCGTACCGACCGAGCGCAGCCGCAGGGTATTGTGCCGTCTGATGGTGTCGGGGTTTTCGATCGCATGGGCGCGAAGCTGCCCGACCTGCCACCTGAAAAGGAATATAAGGGTCAAATCGACGAGGCGTTCGGCGCCTATCAGCGTGGCTATTATCTGACCGCTATGGACAAGGCGCTGCCACGGGCGCAACTCGGCGATCCAGCGGCCCAGACCCTGATCGCCGAAATCCTGTCGCAGGGCCTCGGCGTTAAGCGGGACATGAAGAACGCCGCCTTCTGGTACGGCAAGGCGGCGGAGGGCGGCGATCCGACTGCCATGTTCAAATATGCGTTGCTCCTCATGGAGGGCAATAACGTCACGCGCGACAAGGCGAAGGCCGACGAATATATGCGCAAGGCGGCCGATGCCGGAAATTCATCCGCAGAATTCAATTGGGCGCAGACGCTCGTTGCCGACAATCCCGGCGACAAGGGATTGAAACTTGCCCTGCCTTATTATGAAAAGGCGGGGGAGCAGGGCATCGCAGACGCGCAATATGCGGTAGCGCAGATCTATCAGCAGGTACCAGACCTGCCCGAAGACAAGAAGCAGCTGGCCCGCGAGTGGATGGCGCGCGCGGCGCGAGCGGGCTTCGATACGRCCCAACTCGACATGGGTATCTGGCTGGTCAACGGCGTCGGCGGGCCGAAGGATTACGTGCGCGGCTTCGAATGGCTGAAGATTGCCGCCAATAGGGGCAATGTCGCTGCACAAAACAAGCTCGCGCATCTCTACATCAATGCGATCGGTACGGCGCCAGATCCGGTCGAGGCTGCCAAATGGTATGTCCTGTCGCGGCGGGCAGGGTTGAGCGACCCGTCGCTCGAGGATTTCTATCTCGGCATCGAGGACGACCAGCAGAAGGCGGCGATTGAAGCGGCGAACAAGTTCCGCCGCATCAACTAACCCGCGGTCTTTCTAGAAAAGGGCGTCCTCGAACAGATCCTCGTCGCTCTGGGCCTTGGCGGGCTCAGCAGGAGCCGCTGCGGTTGTTTCCTCGGTGGCGGGAATGATGTCGCGATGGACATTTCGTTCCTGTACCATGGTGTAGAGCTTGAAGATCCTGCGGTCGAGCGGGGCGATTGCTTCGGCAATGTCGGAAATATCGGCGATCTGGTCGCCGGCCACGGTTTCCAGCACGTCGGCGCAGCGGGCGAGCACGTCGCCGAGATCATGCTGGAAATCGAGCTTGCCGATCAGCAGGTTGATCTTGGTCGCGACCTCGCGGCCATGTTCGGCAAGTACCTTGAGCTCGTCTTCCATGAGGTTGGCAGCAGCGCGGATCGTGCCGACGGCCGAGGTGAGGCTTTCGGCAAGGCCTCCATTCTTGGTGCCGGCAGCAGGGGCGACACGTCCGGCCGAAGCCTCGAGCGCCGGCAGGCCATTGACGATGGCATCGGCTGAATCATCGAGCTTGCCGGCAAAGATGCGCAACTCGGCGGTAACGACGTTGATCGACTTGCCTTCTTCACCGAGACGGCTGCAGCGCAGGTTGGTATTCAGCGCCATATAGTGGATATCAGTCTTGACCGCGCGGATCGCCTCGATGGACTGCAGAAGCGTTGCGGCCGTGCCGAGCGTCGACTGACTGACCTGGTCGGCTTGACGGCTTGCCGTATCGACCTGCTTGACGATCTCGTGGGCAGCAGAGACGCTTGATTCCAGCGCACGCATGAAATTGCCGCCGCTGCCGTCGCTCTGACCGCTCATCTGGTCGCGCAACCTCAGAATTTGTTGCGTATCCTGGCTGAAGCTCGCGATGGTCTTTACGACATTGCGGGAATCCCGTTGGAAGTCGGTGCACATGTCTGCCATCTGCGCGGCCGTCAGGTGGTGAATGACGTTCTGCAGCCGCTTGTGCGCATCGCCATCAAGCTTGGCGCCGTCTTCGCTCGCGAAGAAATCCTCCAGCAGCGAAAAGGTGTTCTGCACATGCTCGATGCGCTGACGGGTGATATCACCGATCTGCAGCGCCGAAAGCGTAGATGCGACCTTGCCCTGTACGCCGCGAGCGATGGCGCCTACGTCTCGGGCGATGGCGCCGAGGTTCTGGCGGTGATCGGCAATCTTCTTTGCGTCGTCCTTAAGCGCCCTGGCGACGGCAGGAACCGTGTCGGCATAGCTTTTGGAGAGACTGTTGCCAAAGGAGAGGGCGAGCTTAACCTCCTTCTGCAGGCTGTCGAGATGGGTGGCGAAGCGATTGACTTCGTCCGTCCCCGAATAGATGCGCTCGAGGATTTCCTGGGCGAAGCCCGCGAATTCGGCGAGGCCTGCACCCGTTATCTTTACCGTGACCGCGAAGGTGCGCAAATAGCGCATCGTTTCCTGCATATCCGCGACATGCCGGTGCAGTTCCGAGCCGGTCTGGGCAAGTGCCGCCAGAGCCTGCTGGCGGTTTTCCTCAGCGCCAGGAAGTTCGATCAGATTCTGGACGGTCGCATTGAGATCGGCGCTGGTGTCACTCGCCTCATTGTTGTCCAGCGCCTTGGTGATCTGATCCAGTGACGTCAACAGACGATTGAGGACATCCATCACGGACAGCAGGACGGTGCCACCTTCGAGGAAGCGTTCCTCGACCTGGGCGCGGGCCGATTCCAGGGTGCGGCTGATATCCGAACCTGATGCGTAGTGCGCAGTCTGTGCTGATGCCGTCGCGTTTGCCACTTTTGTACCTTTACTTATAAACACAGGCAATTTGACTCTATTTTTACGGGCAGGATGGAAACGGCAGGTAAACGCCACAGACTCGTAAACGTTGTGATTAACAACCTATGAAGGCATTCGGCAAGAATTGATAGGTTCTGCGGCGGGTCCAGCTTATCTATCTGTTTTTTCATGGTATTTTACCATATGAGAAAGCTTCAGTATAAGTTATCCTGGATGATAATTCAGGGAGTCCAGACTCGCGGTAATTGCACTTTCCTACAACCGCCGTTTACGCACTGTTAAGCCTGTCATGAGAGTCCTTTTATGGTCGTTAAGTATTTCTCCGACCATGGAGGCTGCATTGGATACTCAGGCACAATATTGTGAATCTATATCCCTTCCGGAAGTTCTGAGCATTCGTAATGCTTCGGAAGTATATTCGAATATTATTGATCGATTTCGCGGCAATAATAATATTACTCTAAGTCTTCCCGAAAACACGCAAGCGGATCTGAGTTTTCTTCAGCTCATCGAAGCCGCCCGCCGTCAGGCAAAGGCCGAAGGCAAGACTTTTACCCTTTCGGCTCCGGCCAGCGGTCCGCTTCTCAAGGTCCTTGAGCGGGCCGGATTTACCGAGGCCTTCGATGAAGAAGACAAGAAGTTCTGGTTGCATAAAGAGGTGACGTTATGAGCGCAAACATCCTGACCGTCGACGATTCCGCCAGCATCCGCCTGACTACCAAGGTCACGCTGACCAATGCCGGCTACACGGTCACCGAAGCCGTCAATGGCGCCGAGGGTCTGGCAACAGCCAAGAGCGGCAATTTCGACCTGATCGTCACCGACCTCAATATGCCTGTCATGGACGGGCTGACGATGATCGAAGAATTGCGGAAGCTGCCCGCTCAGGCCGGCGTGCCGATCATCTTCCTGACGACGGAATCCGATGCGGACCTCAAGGCCCGCGCCAAGGCCGCCGGTGCCACTGGCTGGCTCACCAAGCCGTTCGATCCGGAAAATCTCGTTAAGATCGTGAAGAAGGTTCTTGGCAGATGAGCTCGCTTGATCCAGTCGCAGTATTCCGTACCGAAGCGGCCGAATGCCTCGAGGCGATCGAAGCCGGCCTTCTCGACCTCAACCACGACCTCGAAAACAAGGACCTCGTCGACGCCGTGTTCCGCGGCCTTCATACGTTGAAGGGCTCGGGTGCGATGTTCGGCTTCGAGGCGCTTGCCGCTTTCACCCATCATTGCGAAACGGCCTTCGACCGTGTCCGCAAGGGTGAGGTTCCGGCAACCGCCGAGCTCGTCGCCGCCGTTCTTGCCGCGCAGGATCATATGCGCGCCCTCGTCGAACAGCCCGATGCCGATCACGGCGATACCGGCCACAAGCTGCTTGCCCAGCTCCAGGCCGCCGTCGGCGGCAAGGCCGAAGTCAAGGAGGCTGTCGCGCTTGCCGCTGCAGCCCCTGCCGTCGCCGCTCCCACCAAGAAGAAAACGACCTGGCGCATCCGTTTCAGCCTGCCGGCAAATTCCATGGCCAACGGCACCAACCCGCTCGGCCTTCTGGATGAACTGCGCGATCTCGGCGAATGCACAGTCCGTGCAAACACATCAGGCATTCCGCCGCTCGATAATCTGGTCCCGACTGAGCTTTACGTTTCCTGGGACGTCATTCTGACAAGCGAACAGGACCGTTCGGCCATCGACGACGTGTTCATCTTCGTCATGGATGACATGGAGCTCGACGTTCAGGAAATCTCCGGCCCGCAAGCCGCACCGGCCGAGACAAAGACGGACGTCGCTCCTGCTCCGGACGTTCCGGTTGCCGCAGCACCTGTCGCACCGGTGCCCGCCTCTGCTCCAGAATTCCGCCCGGTCGAGGCGGTTCCGGTGAAGCGTGAAACGCCAGCGCCTGTTCAGGCGGCAGCCCAGGCAAAGGCACAGGAAAACGTCCGCGTTCCGGCAGAGCGGCTCGACGAGCTGATGGACCGTGTCGGCGAACTCGTCATTGCCCAGTCGCGCCTCAGCCAGCTGGCAAGCTCCAGTTCGGATATTGCCCTACGCTCGGTTTCGGAAGAAATCGAACGTCTCTCCGGTGAGCTGCGCGACACGATGATGGTGCTGCGCATGGTGCCGGTCGGAACGCTCTTCTCGCGCTTCCGTCGCCTCGTACACGATCTCGCCCGCGAAACCGGCAAGGTCATCGAACTCGTCACCGAGGGCGAAACGACCGAAGTCGACAAGACCGTCATCGAGCGTCTTGCCGATCCGCTTGTCCATCTGGTCCGCAATTCGATCGACCATGGCCTCGAGCCGCCAGCCGAACGCCTTGGCGCAGGCAAGACGGAAGCCGGTACCGTGACGCTGTCCGCCCACCAGTCCGGCGGCGAAGTCATCATCTCGATCAAGGATGACGGCCGCGGCATCAACCGCGAGCGGGTTCGCGCCAAGGCGGAATCTTCGGGCCTGATTGCGCCCGGCCAGCCGCTTTCCGATCAGGAACTGCTGCAGCTCATTTTCGCGCCGGGCTTCTCCACTGCTGCAACGATCACCAATCTCTCCGGTCGGGGCGTTGGCATGGACGTCGTCAAGAAGACAGTCGAGGCGCTGCGTGGCGCGATCGAGATCGTCAGCCTGCCGGGGCAGGGCTCGGAAGTCTCTCTCCGCATCCCGCTGACGCTCGCCATCATCGATGGCCTGCTCGTTCGTGTCGGTTCCGGCCGTTACGTCATCCCGCTCTCGGCGGTCGAGGAATGCCTCGAACTGTCGCTGGAAGAAGACCTCCGCTCGCGTGGGCGCAGCTTCATCTCGCTGCGCGACAGCCTGGTGCCGTTCCTGAGGCTTCGCGATCTCTTCCGCACCGGCACCAAGCCGGACGTGCATCAGAAGGTGGTCGTCATCTCGACGGGCACCGAACGTGTCGGCCTCGTGGTCGATCAGATTATCGGCGACCACCAGACGGTCATCAAGTCGATGTCGAAATTGCACAACGACGTGGCGACCTTCTCTGGCGCCACCATTCTCGGCGACGGCAGCGTCGCCCTCATTCTTGACGTCGGGCATCTCGTTGCCGCGGGTCAGCAACAGGAGGCGCAATTGCGCGTGGCAGGATGAGCACAGCAGCAACAGCCGAAAAATTCGACAAGCACTGGAATTACGCCGACGAAATCGAAGTTCTGACCTTCGATCTCAATGGCGAAACCTTCGCGCTGGAAGCGGTCATAGTCCAGGAGATCCTGGATCTGCTTCCCGAGACTGCGGTGCCGGGCAGCCAGCCCTTCGTCGCCAGCGTCATCAACTTCCGCGGCAAGGTCATTCCGCTTGCCGATCTTCGTCTCGCCTTTGGGATGGAAGCTTCGGAAGCGACGATCGATAGCCGCATCATCGTCATCGAGGTCGATCTGCAGGGGGAGCAGACTCTCGTCGGAATGCGTACCGACAAGGTGAACGAGGTGACGACCTTGACGAAAGGCGCCAGCGAACCGCCGCCAAGCGTGGGTATGCGCTGGCGCGCAGATTACATCAACTGCCTGGTCAAGAGGGGGGGCGAGTTCATCATCCTTCCGAATTTGCAGGCGATTTTCTCATCGAGGCATGAGACGGCGGGGGCCGTCAACTAGCCGGGGGCCAATCATTGAGGGGTTAAGACGATGCGATTGACGATCAAGACCAAACTGGTGAGCGCGTTCACCTTCATCATTTTTATGCTGATAGGCACCGCTGCCTACGGTATCTTCAGCCTCGGTTCGCTGAACGATACGATCGGCAATCTTCTTGCAGGCCCCGCCGCGCGCCTGGACCTGGCGCAACAGATCAATATCGCCCAGCTCGAAGCCATCCGCCAGCAGAAGAACCTTCTGACAGCACGCAATGACGACGATGCTTCCGGTGCAATCGAAAAGGGCAACCAGGCCCGCAAGGACTTCGCCGATGCATTCGCTGCCGTGACGAAGCTTGCGACCKAGGAAGGCAAAGCGCGTTGGGAACGCGTTGCCGAACTCTCCAAGACATTCAATGACGCCGACGACCAGATCCGCGATTTCATCAAGGGCGGCAATACGGATGGTGCCAACACTGTCTCGGTCACGACGGCTCGCCAGGCAGCCAACGCGATCGACTCCACACTCGATGAAATTCTGGCGCTAGAAAAAAAGCGCATGCAGGATGCGGATGACAACGCCGAGCAGCAGTACGGCACGACGCGCACGATGATGATCGCGGTTGCCGCGACAGCGTTGCTGATTGCTGTCCTCACTGCCTTCTGGATTGCGAATACCATCAGCAAGGGTCTCAGCCGTGCCAACACCGTTGTCCGCGAAGTTGCCGAAGGCGACCTGACGAAGATGGCCGAAATCACCACGCATGACGAAATCGGCGAACTGCTCGGCAACGTCAATATCATGATCGAACGCCTTCGCGGTGTCGTCGCCGATGCCCTGTCTGCCGCCGACAACGTTTCTTCGGGCAGCCAGGAACTGTCGGCCAGCTCCGAGCAGGTTTCGCAGGGTGCGACCGAACAGGCGGCTTCCGCTGAAGAGGCCTCTGCTTCGATGGAGCAGATGGCTGCCAACATCAAGCAGAACGCCGACAACGCCGCTCAGACCGAGAAGATCGCCCGCCAGTCCGCCAAGGACGCGGAAGCTTCCGGCGATGCCGTCAACCGCGCCGTCGATGCAATGCGCACGATTGCCGAGAAGATCGGCATCGTTCAGGAGATTGCCCGCCAGACCGACCTGCTCGCCCTGAACGCCGCCGTAGAAGCCGCTCGTGCTGGCGAACACGGAAAAGGCTTTGCGGTCGTCGCCTCGGAAGTGCGCAAGCTCGCGGAACGCAGCCAATCGGCAGCCGCGGAGATCTCCTCCATGTCGAGCGACACGGTCAAGGCCGCCCGCGATGCCGGCGAAATGCTCGGCCGCCTGGTTCCTGACATCCGCAAGACTGCCGAACTGGTCTCCGAGATCAGCGCCGCCTGCCGCGAGCAGGATATCGGCGCTTCGCAGATCAACGAAGCGATCCAGCAGCTCGACAAGGTGACGCAGCAGAATGCCGGTGCTTCGGAAGAAATGTCGGCTACTTCGGAGGAACTTGCTGCTCAGGCCGAGGAACTGCAGGCTTCAATCGCCTTCTTCAAGGTCGATACGGCAGGCGCGACCCGTGCTGGCGTACGGAAGATCGCTGCAAAGACGGCTGCCAAGGTGGTCAAGGCTCCGGCCGCTGCCCCACGCAAGCCAGCTCCGGCTACGCAGAACCACAATCACGGCCACACCGTCGCTTCCCAGCAGGCACGTGCCAAGGGCTTTGCTCTGGATATGTCGATGGGCGGCCCCGACGCCGGTGACGACGATTTCCGCGAAAGCGCTTAAGCGGCTTCGCAGTCAACCGAAACTCTCCGCGGCCGCTTCGGCGGCCTTGGACCGAAATATCCCGCAACGTGTGTATGCGTTAGCGTCGTGATCACTAGATGTCCGACTGCTGRGAAGTGAATCACTCGCTGTCCCCCTTTTTTGGCTCTTCATTGGTTTTACTTACTGGCGATCTGCTCACGGGCCGCCTTGCGAGACAGTATTTTCCGCTTTCAGGGGATAGAGATGCGTTTCACCATTAAAATGAAGCTAGGTATTGCTTTTGGTCTCGTAATATTACTGGCGCTTGGGATGGCAGGTCTTGCCATTTCCAATCTTTATTCACTCAATGCCGCCATCAGCGATATCGTTGCTGGTCCTGCCAAGAACCTTTTGAATTCGGGCGGGCTTTCTGATGCGGTCGCCGCATCGATCCGCGCCGAGAAGAATGCCGTTATGAACACGGATCCGGCTGCCATCACCGGATATCGGGACACGGTCGCGCAGGAACGGAAGACTATCGACGACCGGCTGGCCGAGCTCGACAAGGAGACCAATCCGGCAGTCGTCAGCAAGCTTGCAGAATTCCGTTCGGTCTATCCGAACTGGACACGGATGCAGGACCAGATCCTTGATCTGGCGACCCAGAACACTGCTGAAAGCAACGCGCATGCCGCTCAGATTTCCATGGGCGAAGGTGCCAAGATCACCGATAATCTCCTGAAGATCCTGGGTGAACTCAACAATCATATCGTTGAAGATCTTCACGCCACCGATGTAGCGACGAATGTCCAATACGACAATTCCAGCAGTGCCCTGATCGGCATGGCGGTGGTGCTGTTCGTTTTCTCGACGGCCATCGCGGTCTGGATCGCTTTCGGTATCAACCGTGGCCTGAAGAAGGTTGCCTTCATCGCGGAAGCCGTCTCGAAAGGCGATCTCGAGCAGAAGGTCGAGATCAAGACCAATGATGAGATCAAGGATCTGATCGACACGGTCAACATCATGACCGCCAACTTGCGCAGCACTGCGGCCCTTGCCGACAAGATCGCCATGGGGGACCTCTCGATCGACGCAAAGCCGCTGTCGGACAAGGATGCTCTCGGCATCGCCATGCAGAGCATGGTGACCAACCTGCGCACAACTGCCGAAGTGGCCAACCAGATCTCGAACGGCGACCTGACCGTTTCACCGAAGCCGCTTTCGGAAAAGGATGTGCTCGGCACTGCGCTCGAGCAGATGGTCGAGCGCCTGCGCGGCGTCGTTGCCGATGCGATTTCGGCTGCCGAGAACGTCTCTGCGGGCAGCCAGGAACTCTCGGCAAGCTCCGAGCAGGTTTCTCAAGGTGCGACGGAGCAGGCCGCCTCCGCCGAAGAGGCTTCGGCCTCGATGGAAGAGATGGCCTCAAACATCAAGCAGAACGCCGACAATGCCGCCCAGACCGAGAAGATCGCCCGCCAGTCGGCCAAGGATGCGGAAGCCAGCGGCGAAGCCGTCTCCCGCGCCGTCGACGCCATGCGCACGATCGCGCAGAAGATCGGCATCGTCCAGGAGATCGCCCGCCAGACCGACCTTCTCGCGCTGAATGCCGCCGTCGAAGCGGCGCGTGCCGGTGAGCACGGCAAGGGTTTTGCGGTCGTCGCCTCGGAAGTGCGCAAGCTTGCCGAACGCAGCCAATCGGCCGCCGCTGAAATCAGCGCCATGTCCGGTGATACGGTGAAAGCCGCCCAGGAGGCGGGCGATATGCTCGGCCGCCTGGTGCCGGACATCCGCAAGACGGCGGAGCTGGTTTCCGAGATCAGCTCGGCGTGCCGCGAGCAGGATATCGGGGCTGCCCAGATCAACGAGGCGATCCAGCAGCTCGACAAGGTGACGCAGCAGAATGCCGGTGCCTCCGAGCAGATGTCCGCAACCTCGGAAGAGCTCGCCTCCCAGGCCGAGGAACTGCAGACGTCGATCGCCTTCTTCAAGGTGGACATGGCCGGCAACCGCCAGTCCCGCGTGCTGGCCGCCAAGGTCACGGTCCGCAGCCCGGCTCCGGCAGCAATCCGTAAGCCTGCCGGCAAGAAGACCACTGCCGCCAATACGGTTGCCGCCCAGCAGGCACGCGCCAAGGGCTTTGCCCTGGATATGTCGATGGGCGGCCCGGACGCCGGCGACGATGATTTCCGCGAAAGCGCCTGAGCGCTTTCTCGCTCCAATACCGTCAGGGACCAGGCTTATGGCCCCTGACCACAAGCATTCGGTGCCCAGGAACGCCGGACGCAAGATCGCAATTTCTTCGATAACTGTCTTCGCCTCCGGAATGTTTTTGCTGCGTGACGCCGCGCCCAGGAAACCACCGGTCCACACTTATTCCGTCGCTTTCAAATAGGGGTATTGCGATGCGTATCACGATCAAGCTCAAGCTCGCAGCCGCGTTCGGCTTTGTCATATTGTTGCTAGTGGGTAGTGCAGTCTTTGGAATTATCAGCCTCAGCTCGCTGAACGATGCCGTCGGCAACCTGATCGCAGGTCCTTCAAAAAGACTGGAGCTGGCGCTGGAAGCCAAAGCTGCCGAACTCGATGCCATCCGGTGGCAGAAGAACGCCCTTTTGGAAATGGATCCTGAAGCAGCCAAGAAACACTTCCAAAACTCGGCAAAGAGCATGGATGAAATGCTCACATTCGCGACAGGCGGCCAGCAGCTTGCAACGGCTGACGGCAAGCCGACGTGGGATAGGCTGGTCGAGCTGAGCAAACGTTTCGTGGAAGGTTCCAACAAAGTTGCCTTGATCCAGGAAAGTGGCGACAGGGCAGCGGCCACGGCCTATTCCGGTGGAGAGGTTCGCGCCATCGTCACGGAGCTGGAAGACGTCTTTACGGCGCTCGTCGCGCTTCAGCAGAAGTCGATGACCCAGGCCGACGACGATACGGAAATCCTCTACGGCAACACCAGAAATTTGCTGATCGGCATCGCCATCGGCGCTTCCGTCATCGCTTTTGCTGCCGCGCTCTGGATCGCGCTCGGCATCAACAGCGGCCTGCGCAAGATCATGAACGTCGCCAGCGCCGTTGCCATCGGCGATCTGAACCAGAAGGTCGAGATCAAGAGCAACGACGAGATCAAGGATCTGGTGAACACGATCAACGTCATGACGGATAATCTGCGCAATACCGCTGGCATCGCAAACGAGATTTCGAACGGTGACCTCAGCGTCACGCCGAAGCCGCTCTCCGACAAGGATACGCTCGGCATCGCCATGCTCGGCATGGTGAACAACCTGCGCGCCACCGCCGATGTTGCCAACCAGATCGCAGAAGGCGACCTCTCGGTAGAGGTCAAGCCGCTTTCGGCGAAGGATACGCTCGGCATTGCGATGCAAAGCATGGTCGCCAACCTTCGCATCACTGCCGATATTGCTACGCAGATTGCTGCCGGCGACCTGACGGTGTCTCCGAAGCCGCTTTCGGCCAAGGATACACTTGGCACTGCGCTCGAACAGATGGTGGAGCGTTTGCGCGATGTCGTCGCCGACGCAATTGCAGCCGCCGAGAATGTTTCGGCCGGCAGCCAGGAGCTTTCGGCGAGCTCGGAGCAGGTATCGCAGGGCGCGACCGAGCAGGCTTCGGCGGCCGAGGAAGCCTCCTCCTCGATGGAAGAGATGGCAGCCAACATCAAGCAGAACGCCGACAATGCCGCCCAAACGGAAAAGATCGCGCGGCAATCCGCCAAGGATGCGGAGATGAGCGGAAGTGCTGTTTCCCGCGCGGTCGAAGCCATGCGTACGATCGCCCAGAAGATCGGCATCGTTCAGGAAATTGCCCGCCAGACCGACCTTCTTGCCCTCAACGCCGCGGTGGAGGCGGCCCGTGCCGGCGAACACGGGAAGGGTTTTGCGGTCGTCGCTTCGGAAGTGCGCAAGCTTGCAGAGCGCAGCCAGTCGGCGGCAGCGGAAATCAGCGCCATGTCGAGCGATACCGTCACTGCCGCCCAGGAAGCCGGGGACATGCTCGGCCGCCTAGTGCCTGACATCAGAAAGACGGCGGAACTCGTGGCGGAGATCAGCTCTGCATGCCGCGAGCAGGATGTCGGTGCGTCGCAGATCAACGAGGCGATCCAGCAGCTCGACAAGGTAACCCAGCAGAATGCGGGTGCTTCCGAGCAGATGTCTGCAACCTCCGAAGAGCTCGCTGCCCAGGCCGAGGAACTGCAGACGTCTATCGCCTTCTTCAAGGTGGATACGGCGGGTGGCAAGGCAATCGCAACGAGTGCCCGCCAGGGCCGCGCACCGGCTGCCAAGGTGACCACACGCAGCCCGGCTCCATCCGCAGCTCGCAAGCCGGCTGTCAAGGCGGCTGCCGCCAACGGCGTTGCCGCTCAGCAAGCCCGCGCCAAGGGTTTTGCCCTGGACATGTCCATGGGTGGACCGGACACGGCGGACGATGATTTCCGGGAAAGCGCGTAAGCGCTTCCCGGCGGACAGGCATTGGGGCCGCGGCAACAGCGGCCCCGTTACGGCCGGCGCATGGAAGCGCCGGGGCACACCGGCTCGGCCGGCAACGCATGAAGCGTTTTTACGGCGGCACAATGTGTCATTTCGCGGGATATCCGCTGCAGTCCTAAAGGGGTCTTGGAATGCGCTTCACGATTAAACTCAAACTGGGCCTGGTGTTCGGTTTCATCGTTCTCCTGACCTGCGCGATGGCCGGTCTTTCGATCTACAATCTCTCGTCGCTGAATAGCGACATCTCGGTCATGGTTGCCGGTCCGGTCGCCAATCTGCGCGATTCCGGTGATCTCTCCGATGCCGTGATGCGTTCCATCCGCGCCGAAAAGGATGCGATCATCAATACCGATGCGACCAAGATCGCCGGCTATGTCGATGAGATTTCGCAGCAGCGCGAGCAGATCAAGACACTGCAGGCTCGCCTTGCCGCTTCGGAAGACCCTGACATCAGGAATGGCATGGCTCAGTTCGGCGATCTCTACGGCAAGTGGACGGCGCTGCAGGATCGTGTTGCCGACCTCGCCAAGCAGAACACCACCGAATCCAACACCCAGGCCGGCGTCATTTCGATGGGCGAAGGCCAGGCGGTGACGACCCAGCTTCTCGGCATTCTCACCAAGCTGAACGACACCGTGACCGGCAATGTCGCCGAAACCGACGCCGCTACCAACGACCAGTATGCCCAGTCGCGCAACATGCTGGTGATGATGACGATAGGTCTGATCATCATATCCTCTGCTGCTGCCATCTGGATCCTGCTCAATATCTCCCGTGGCCTCAAGCGTGCAGTCCAGCTCGCGGATGCCGTCAGCATCGGCGAGCTCGAACAGGACATCGAGCATAAGAGCAATGACGAAATCCGCGACCTGGTCAATTCCATGACGAGGATGACCGGCAACCTGCGTAACACGGCGCAGATCGCCAACCAGATCTCGAACGGCGACCTTACCGTGTCTCCGAAACCTCTGTCCGAAAAGGATACGTTGGGTATCGCTCTGGAGCAGATGGTGGAGCGTCTGCGTGGTGTCGTCGCTGATGCAATCGCCGCTGCGGAAAACGTCTCGTCCGGCAGCCAGGAACTGTCAGCCAGCTCCGAGCAGGTCTCGCAGGGCGCAACCGAACAGGCGGCTTCGGCTGAAGAGGCTTCTGCTTCGATGGAGCAGATGGCCTCAAACATCAAGCAGAATGCCGACAACGCCGCCCAGACCGAAAAGATCGCCCGCCAGTCCGCCAAGGATGCGGAGAATTCCGGCGATGCCGTCAACCGTGCGGTGGCTGCGATGCGCACGATTGCCGAGAAGATCGGCATCGTTCAGGAAATCGCCCGCCAGACCGACCTGCTCGCCCTGAATGCCGCCGTCGAAGCTGCGCGTGCCGGTGAACACGGCAAGGGCTTTGCGGTTGTCGCCTCGGAAGTGCGCAAGCTTGCAGAACGCAGCCAGTCGGCCGCCGCTGAGATCAGTGCGATGTCCGGCGATACAGTCAAGGCAGCGCAGGAAGCCGGCGACATGCTTGGTCGCCTGGTTCCTGACATCCGCAAGACTGCCGAACTGGTCTCCGAGATCAGCTCGGCGTGCCGCGAGCAGGATATTGGTGCAGCCCAGATCAACGAAGCGATCCAGCAGCTCGACAAGGTGACCCAGCAGAATGCCGGCGCTTCCGAAGAGATGTCGGCGACCTCCGAAGAGCTGGCGACCCAGGCTGAGGAACTGCAGGCCTCCATCGCCTTCTTCAAGGTGGACATGGCCGGCAACCGCCTGTCCCGCGCTCCGGCTGCCAAGGTCACGGTGCGCACGCCCGCTCCGACCGGAGGCCGCAAGCCGGTCGGCAAGAAGACCACGGCCGCCAATTCGGTCGCCGCCCAGCAGGCCCGCGCCAAGGGCTTTGCTCTCGACCTCTCCATGGGTGGCCCTGATGATGGGGATGCCGAGTTCAAGGAAAGCGCCTGAGCATCCGGGTCCTTTCAATATGTTAACAGGCGTCTCCGATAATCGGGGCGCCCGAATCCAAGGAAAGCGGTTGATCATGGCAACAACATCTCTGGAAGCCCAATTCGTGACCTTCAGCCTCGGCGAGGAGATCTTCGCCGTTCCGGTGGAGGTGGTGCGCGAAATCCTCGACTATGCGGAAGCATTCAAGATTCCGAATGGTCCCGACTATCTGCTCGGCCTGCGCGACGTGCGCGGCCAGGGCGTTCCGACGATCGATCTGCGCCTGAAGCTCGGCATGTCGAAGACAGTGCCGACGCCGCACACGCGGGTGCTGGTTCTCGACGTTCCGATGGAAAATCGCCTTCTGACGCTCGGCCTCGTTGCCGACCGCGTTTTCGAAGTGACGCCCTTCCGTCGCGATCAGATCGAGTCTGCACCCGATATCGGCGTACGCTGGCGGTCGGATTATATTGCTGGTGTCGTGCGCCGCGAGAACGGCTTCGTCGTCATCGTCGACCTCGCCCGGCTTCTGTCGCGCGAGGATGCAACTGTCCTGCAATCGGCCGCCTGAGGCCCTCAAGACCTGTTCGGAGCGTCGCGTTTTATGAGTATGGCAGCGGTAGAAACCCAATTGCCGGGTGACAGGATCAGCAAGCGTAATTTCGACAAGCTGGCACGGTTCATCTATGACTATAGCGGCATCAAGATGCCGCCGACGAAGCTGACGATGCTGGAGGGCCGGCTGCGCCGGCGTTTGCGCGCCACGCGCCATGCGAGCTTCGACGACTATTGTGATTTCCTGTTCAACGAGGATGGTCTCGACCAGGAGACTGTCTACCTGATCGACGTCGTGACGACCAATAAGACCGACTTCTTCCGGGAAGCCAAACATTTCGAATATATGCAGATGGTCGCCCTACCGACGCTCGCCGACAGCGGCCTGCGGACGATCCGCACATGGAGTTCTGCCTGCTCGACGGGTGCAGAGCCCTATACGATGGCTATGGTGCTGGCCGAGTTCGTCGAGAACCGCAGCGATGTCTCCTACAATGTGCTGGCGACGGATCTCTCCACCGATGTGCTACAGACAGCGCGCAAGGGCATTTATGCGGAAGATCTGGTCGCTCCGGTGCCGCGTGATCTGCAGAAGAAATATGTCATGGTGGCCAAGCAGCAGGGCCGCCGCGAGGTTCGCATCTCGCCGAAGCTGCGCAGCCGTGTCGGCTTCGCCCGCATGAACCTGATGGATGAGAAATATCCTGTTGGCGACATGATGCACCTGATCTTTTGCCGCAACGTGCTGATCTACTTCGACAAGCAGACGCAGGCCGGAGTGCTCACCCGTCTCTGCAATTGCCTCGCGAAGGGCGGTTACATGTTTATCGGTCACTCGGAATCGATCACCGGCTTCGACCTTCCCTTGAAGCAGGTTTCGAATACGGTGTTCCAGCGCATCTGAGGGGATCCTATGGCCAAAAAAGTCCGCGTCCTCATCATCGACGATTCCGCCAGTGTCAGGCAGACGCTGGCTCGGGTTCTGGAAGAAGACCCGGAGATCGAAGTCATGGCCGTGGCTTCCGACCCGTTCATGGCGGCGCGCAAGATCCAGGAAGAGATCCCTGATGTCATCACGCTCGATGTCGAGATGCCGCGCATGGATGGGATCACCTTCCTGCGCAAGCTCATGTCGCAGCGGCCGATCCCGGTCGTCATGTGCTCCTCGCTGACAGAGGCGGGTTCGGAAACTCTGCTTCAGGCGCTTGAGGCGGGTGCCGTCGACGTCATCCTGAAATCCAAGATCGGTGCGGCGGATAGCCTGGCCGATGATGCCATGCGCATCCGTGAAGTGGTCAAGAGCGCCTCGCATGCGCGGCTTACCAATGTGCGCCGCGCTGCAGGCAGCATCCGTTCGGCTTCGGCGGAAGGGCCGGCCAAGAAGCTGACGGCCGATGCGATGTTGCCGCCGCCAACCGGCCGGGCAATGGCGAAGACGACGGAAATGGTCGTCTGCGTCGGCGCTTCGACGGGCGGAACGGAAGCCCTGCGCGAATTTCTGGAAGCGCTGCCGGCCAACGCGCCAGGCATGGTCATCGTTCAGCACATGCCGGAAAAATTCACAGCGGCTTTTGCCAAGCGCCTCAACGGTCTTTGCGAAGTCGAGGTCAAGGAAGCGGCCGACGGCGATCCGGTGTTGCGCGGTCATGTGCTGATTGCGCCCGGCGACAAGCATATGTTGCTGGAGCGTCAGGGGGCGCGTTATTACGTGTCCGTCAAGCCGGGGCCGCTGGTTTCCCGCCACCGTCCGTCCGTCGATGTGCTCTTCCGTTCCGCTGCCCGTTCGGCCGGCTCGAACGCGATGGGCATCATCATGACCGGAATGGGAGACGACGGTGCGCGCGGCATGCTGGAAATGCATCAGGCCGGTGCCTATACCGTCGCGCAGGATGAAGCGACCTCGGTTGTTTTCGGCATGCCGAAGGAAGCGATCGCCAAGGGCGGTGTCGACCGTATTCTGCCGCTCGACCAGATCGCCCGCGAAGTGCTGATCACACAGCAGAAATCCTGAGTTTCGGACATTAAGCAGTGGAACGGCGGCGTATCTGCGCCGCCGTTCCATTGTCTGCATCAGGCCAGATAACCGCCGTCGATCGTAAGGCTGGCGCCGGTGATGAAGGAGGCTTCGGGGCTGGCGAGATAGGCGGTGAAGCTAGCGATTTCCTTGTCCTCGCCGATGCGGCCGAGCGCCATCAACTGTTTCAGCATCTCATGGCTGGCTTCGTTCGAGTTCATGTCCGTTGCCGTCGGGCCTGGCTGAATAGTGTTGACCGTGATGCTGCGCGGGCCGAGATCGCGGGCAAGGCCGCGTGTCATGGCGGCCACTGCACCCTTTGTCATGGAATAGACCGAGGAGGTCGGGAAACCGCTCCGCTCGGCGACGATGCTGCCGATGGTGATGATGCGCCCGCCTGCTTTCATGTGGCGCGCGGCCGCTTGCGTACCGGCAAAGACGGCGCGGACATTGACCGCAAACATGCGGTCGAAGTCCTCGAGGGGGAAATTCTCTACTGAATTCAACATGAGAATTCCGGCGCTGTTGACGAGAATGTCGATGCCACCGAACGTCGAGACGGTCTCATCGACCGCATCCTGAACGGCCTTCGGATCAGCGCTGTCTGCCTTGATGGCCAGCGCGTTCGCACCCTTCGCCTCTATTTCGGCAACGATGGCCTTCGCCTTGTCGCCAGAGGCGGAATAGGTGAACGCAACGGCCGCGCCGTCGCTGCTGAGGCGGCGGACAATTGCGGCACCGATACCGCGCGAGCCACCGGTTACGAGGGCGATCTTGCCGGAGAGTGGTTGGGACATTGTGGGTTTCTTCCTTTTTTGGACTGTTTAGTCTGGAATTGGACACGCGAAATCGGGTTTGGACTTCCAGTTTTTACCGGAGGCTTCGAACGGCGAGGCGGGCTATCCCGCGAAGTGCTTCGGGGGGGGCGCCGTTGCGGGCGCTGACCTTCATGCCTGACAGGGTCGAGCCGAGGAACTGCACGGCATCGGTGGTATTGACATCATCCGCGACCTCGCCCCGCTTCTTGCCTTCCTCAAGGATTGTCTGCACGGCGGATGAAAGCAGGCGGGATGCCTTGTCTGTCAGATCAGAGACCGCACTGTCCGTGCGGCCGAACTCGCATACGGCGCTGACGCCAAGGCAGCCACGGCCGGCTTCGGTTTCCGGACGGGAGGCAAAGGCGATGAGCGTCTCTTCCAAAGCTTTCAACGGTGTCGTATCGCGGTGCAGATCGGCCACGAGTTGAGAGACGCTGTCGAGATTGTAGCGGTCGAGCGCTGCCAGATAGAGGCTGCGCTTGTCGCCGAAAGTATCGTACATGCTTTGCCGGCTGATCTTCATGGCCGAGAGCAGCGCATCCGTGGACGTGCCCTCGTAGCCGTGTTCGGTAAACACGGTGATGGCAGCCTTGAGTGCGGTGTCGCGATCGAATTCCTTATGCCTTGCCATGACGCCTCAATAAGGTTTCCAGACTGATCTGTCCAGAATAATTTAGGAACTATCCTTTCCTGCTGCAACCCTGCCATGCGGCATTCCCCTTGAAATTTCCCTGATTTTGTGGTCTTGAGGCCGCCAATCTATGCAGCGCTGTCGCTTCCGGCGTTCAGGGACATATCCCGCCCCTGACAGCGCGTCCCGTATTATCCAAGGAAAATGCCCACATGGCCCGTTCAGCTCTTCTCAATGTCATGGTTCAGGCTGCCATCAAGGCAGGCAAGTCGCTGGGGCGTGATTTCGGGGAAGTGCAGAACCTGCAGGTATCCGTGAAGGGACCGGGCGACTTCGTTTCGAATGCCGACCGCAAGGCCGAGAAGATCGTCAAGGAAGAGCTTCTCAAGGCTCGTCCGACCTATGGCTTCCTTGGCGAAGAGAGCGAAGAGATCAAGGGTACCGATGGTGCGCACCGCTGGATCGTCGATCCGCTCGATGGCACGACCAACTTCCTGCACGGTATCCCGGCCTTTGCCGTTTCCATTGCACTCGAGCGCAACAATGAGATCGTCGCAGGCGTGGTCTTCAATCCGGCGACGGACGAGCTTTACACTGCCGAGCGTGGCGGCGGCGCGTTCCTCAACGATCGCCGCCTGCGCGTCGCCTCGCGCCGGGTGCTTTCCGACAGCGTCATCGGCTGCGGCGTGCCGCATCTCGGCCGCGGCAATCACGGCAAGTTCCTGATCGAGCTGCGCCATGTCATGGGCGAAGTTGCCGGCATCCGCCGCATGGGGGCAGTCTCGCTTGATCTTGCCTATGTGGCCGCCGGTCGTTTCGACGGCTTCTGGGAAGTGGCGCTGTCGCCCTGGGACATGGCGGCCGGCATTCTGCTCATCCGCGAAGCGGGTGGTTATGCCACTGACTGGGACGGGGGGGCGTCAATTCTGGAGACCGGTGCGATCATTGCCGGCAACGAGCACATCCACAAAGCGCTCACGGAAGTCGTCAAGCGGCCGGTTCCGACCAAGTGACGATCTGGGCAACAGCCTGTTGTAAAGTCCGGCTTTTCGCCTGCGCATACTTCAATTCGGCACAATGTTGATCTAGTCTTCGGCTGTAATGAGTCCGGAGGCCGAGGAACCTATGGAAAATGTGAATGTGGCCGAGTTCGGCTCGACCGAGAAGACGGCCGGTGGCTACACTTACAAACTCTCCAGCCCCATGTCGTTCTTCTGGACGATGGTGTTGTTCCTCATCATCGTGGGCTTCATCGCGGCGATCCTGTTCCGGCAGACGCAGACTGCCTTCATGCATAATCCGGGCCTGAACGGTCTCATCGTCGGCGTTCTTGCCGTTGGAATCATTCTCGTTTTCAATCATGTCCTGTCGCTTCGCCCGGAAGTACGCTGGTTCAATTCTTTCCGTGCTGCTGGCAGTGCCGACAAGGTGAACCGCCATCCGCGGCTGCTTGCGCCGATGCGGGCGCTGATTGGAAATCGTAGCAGGTCCGGGGTTGCATTATCGACCACCGCGCTGCGCTCCATTCTGGATTCGATTGCCAACCGCCTCGACGAATCGCGTGACGTTTCCCGCTATCTTATCGGCCTTCTCGTCTTCCTCGGCCTGCTCGGCACCTTCTGGGGCCTTATCGGCACGATCGGCTCCATCAGCTCTGTCATCCAGTCGCTCGATGCCGGCTCGAATGGCACGGGCGATGTGCTTTCGACGCTGAAGGAAGGGCTTGCGATGCCGCTTTCCGGCATGGGCCAGGCTTTCTCGTCCTCGCTGCTCGGTCTTTCGGGCTCGCTGATCCTCGGGTTCCTCGATCTGCAGGCCGGACGTGCCCAGAACCGTTTCTATACGGAGCTGGAAAACTGGCTCTCCTCGGTTACCGATGTCGGCTCCGACATTCCGGTGCCGGCGCTGGATGGCGTTTCTGGTGGCTCATCGGAAGATATGAAGGCCCTGTCGGAATATCTGCGAAAGGTCGCCGAAGGGGACGGCGCGTCCAGCCAGCGGTCGGTCGCCGCCATGGCAAGCCTTGCCGAAGGCATTCAGGGTCTCGTCAAGAACATGCGCAACGAGCAGCAGATGCTGCGCGACTGGATCGAGGTCCAGCAGGACGAGGCAAAGGCGATGCGCCGCACGCTCGATCGTCTGGCTGAACGCATCGGTGTGCAAGACCGCGGCAGCGACAGAGCGCGCGAACGGTCCGGCCAGGTCGAAAAGAGCGAGGGCAAGTAAGCCATGCCTCTTGGCCGCAACCGCCGCCAACGCGCGGTGGACTACTGGCCGGGCTTCGTCGATGCTCTATCGACGCTGCTCATCGCCATCATGTTCATCCTCACGGTTTTCGTTGTCGGCCAGTTCATTCTCAGCCGCGAAATCAGCGGTCGTGACGAGGTGCTGACGCGTCTGAACGGTCAGATCAACGAGCTCACGCAGTTGCTGGCGCTCGAGAAGGGCAGCAATCAGGATCTTCAGGATTCCGTCGCCAATCTGCAGGCGTCGCTTGCGAGTGCCGAGGGCGAGCGTACGCGGTTGCAGGCGCTTCTCAGCGCCGGTACCGGCGGCCAGAATGCGGCAAAGCAGCAGATCGGAACGCTGACGCAGCAGCTCGATGAGCAGAAGCAGGTCAGCGACCGCGCCCTCAGCCAGGTCGAGCTCCTCAACCAGCAGATCGCGGCGTTGCGCAGCCAGATCGCTGCTGTCGAGGCAGCACTTCAGGCTTCCGAGGAGAAGGATCAGACTTCGCAGACGAAAATCGCCGACCTCGGCCGCCGCCTGAACGTGGCGCTGGCTGCGCGTGTGCAGGAACTCAATCGCTACCGCTCGGACTTCTTCGGCCGCTTGCGCGAAATCCTGTCCGATCGCGAGAACATTCGCGTCGTCGGCGACCGTTTCGTCTTTCAGTCGGAAGTGCTGTTCCCGTCTGGCGGAGCCGACCTCAATCCGGATGGCCAAACGGAAATGGCAAAGCTTGCCGCCGCCTTGCTCGACCTTGCCAAGGAAATTCCGCCTGAGATCAACTGGGTGCTGCGTGTTGACGGGCATACGGACAATGTCGCGCTGTCGGGCTCAGGCCGCTACCGCGACAACTGGGAGCTTTCATCCGCCCGCGCGATTTCGGTCGTGAAGTTTCTGATCGCGCAGGGTGTGCCCGCAGACCGGCTCGTTGCGGCAGGTTTTGGCGAATTCCAGCCGATCGCACCCGGCGATACGCCGGAAGCGCGCGCCACCAACCGCCGTATCGAGCTCAAGCTGACCGAGAAATAACGGCCTGAAGTTTGCTGGTGAGGAAGGTGCGGACGGCGGGACTGTCGCTGAGGCCGATCGCTATCCTGTAGGCTTCTGCCGCGGCATCGCTTTCGCCAAGGTCTGCCAGCAGATGCGCCCGCACCGCCCAGTAAGGCTGGTAGCTGGCGATGCCCGGTTGTTCCAACCCGTCCAGCAGGGCGATGGCTGGGGCCGCGCCGTCGACCCTGCCAATGACGGCGGCATGGCTGACCTTTGAACCGAGTGTCGGTTTCATCGCGATGAGCGCTCGGTAGAGGGTGACGAGCGCCTTCCAATCCGTCGCGCCCGTCCGGCGGCGCGTGGTGTGGACGGACTGGATCGCCGCCTGGCACTGGAACGGACCGAAGCGGTCGAAAGTGCCCGCCTTGCGCAGCAACACGTCGGCTTCGGCCATCATGATTTCGTTCCAGAGACCGGTATCCTGCTCCTCAAGCGGTATGTAGGCGCCCTCGCCATCACGTCGCGCGTGTCTTCTCGCCTCGCAATAAAGCATCAGTGAGAGCAGCCCGATGACCTCCGGCTCCTCGGGCAGAATGGTCATGAGGGCGCGGCCAAGCCAGATCGCCTCATCGGTTAAGCCCGTGCGACTGTCTCCTTCACCATCGAGACCGTCCCAGCCGAGCCCGTAGGCGGCATAGATTGCCGAGAGCACGCCTGCCAGCCGTTCCGTCAGAACCTGCCGCTCGGGAATGGCGAAGGGAATGCCGGCGTCGCGGATCTTGACCTTGGCGCGTACTAGGCGCTGGCTCATGGTATCCGGCAAGACGACGAAGGCCTGTGCGATTGTCTTCGCATCAATGCCGAGTACGGTCTGAAGCATCAGCGGCGTATGAATGGACCGGTCAATTGCCGGGTGCGTGCAGGCAAAAAGCAGCTTCAGCCGTTCATCGGAAAAGTCGGCGTTTCGTGCATCGTTCATACGCTCCTCGGCTTCCTCGACGGCCAGCGCAATCGTTTCGCTGGCATTGTCGCGGACAGTTCGATGGCGGGCCGCCTGTATGAGGTTGCGGCGGGCTGCAGTCAGCAGCCAGCCTTCGGGATTGTCGGGAATGCCACGCTCGGGCCAGACCCGCAACGCGGCCGCCAGCGCATCAGACAGGGCGTCCTCCGCCGCCGGAACATCGCGAGAGCGGGCGGCAAGGAAGGCGATGAGCTTGCCGTAGGATTGCCGTGCCACCTTCTCGGCGGCACGGCCCACATCTGATGTCACAACGGCCTCACGCGACCTGCAGCCGGGGCCGTATTTCCACCGAGCCCTGTTCGGAGACGGGAACGCGCGTGGCCCATTCGAGCGCCGTATCGAGATCGGGCACGTCGATCACGTAGAAACCGCCGAGCGATTCCTTACCTTCTGGGTAGGGTCCATCCTGTACATCATGGTTCTCGCCCTTGCGACGCACGATCGTGCCTGTCTCAGGCGGGGTCAGGCCGGCACCAGCGGTCAAGATCCCGGCTTGCACCAGTGCCTTGGTATAGGCCGTCCAGCCGTCGCGGTAGGCAGGGTCGCTGCGGCGGACGAAGTCTTCTGCGGATTCACGGATGATAAGTGCGTATTGCATCGGAAACTCCTGATCCTCTAGGGGCGTTTGACCGGGCAGACAGCATCTAAAGCCGAATTCGCCCATGCTGCAATGCTCCGGTGGCGCGGCCTCAAGCCGTTCCGAAACAATGAGGTCTCAGTCGTCCTCATTTCGACATTGCGGTCGAAAAAAATCGATCAGATGGAAATGCGTGCGAAAAATACGCTGAGCGGAAAGTGCTGGAGGCGACTAATGCCGCCTCCGCTTCCAGTCAGGCTTCCGCCTTTGTCTGATCCACTACCTCAGCGCCAGGCGAATTCTTCTTGATGGATTCGATGGCGTTCATTGCGGATGCCTTCGCCTTGTAGCCTTCGGACGAGAACATGGTCTCGCCGTTCGACGCCTTGAAGCGGAAGCGGAATTCACCGGCCTTATCCTTGTAAACTTCAAATCTGTACATGGATCCCTCCTGGTAAGCTGAAATCATGCATCAGCCTTCCGAAAGCTAGCCCAGAATTGCGAGCTTTTCCACTACCTTAATTAGAATTCAATTGCATGATGTCCAATTGCCGCCGGTTGGATCGGGCGCGGGAGAAGGGGCTAACGGCACGCTGGTGCTCATTCCATCTGGATATGGGCGCCGTCCACGACCGGTTTCCATTTCGCAAGCTCGGCCTTCACGTGGGCGCCGAGTTCTTCCGGCGTGGAGCCGACGATCGTTGCGCTGAATTCCTTCATCCGCTCGGCAACGGCCGGATCGGTCAGCGCCTTCTTGGCGGAGGCGTTGAGGCGGGTGATCACATCGGCCGGCGTATTGGCCGGTGCAAAGAGCGCATTCCACGTATAGGTCTCGTATCCCGGGATACCGGATTCCGCGATGGTCGGAATATCAGGGAAGGATGACGCGCGTTCGGCGGTCGTTACGGCGAGTGCCCGCAGCGTGCCGGCCTTGATGTGGCTAGACGACGAGGGCAGGTTGTCGAACATGATCGGCACCTGATTGCCGATGACGTCGTTCAGTGCCGGTCCAGCGCCCTTGTAGGGAATATGCTGCATATTCACGCCCGCCATGCTTTTAAAAAGTTCGCCGGAAAGATGCAGCGGCGTGCCGTTGCCGGATGAGGCGTAACTGTATTTGTCCGGATCGGCCTTCAGCAGCGCGATCAATTCCTGCACGTTCTTTGCGGGCAGTTCCGGATTGACGACCAGCACATTCGGAACGACCACGAGCAACGAGATCGGCGCGAAATCCTTCTCGGCATCATAAGGCGTCGATTTCAGGATCAGCGGATTGAGCGCGTGGGTGGCGACAGTGCCCATCAGGATCGTATAGCCGTCCGGCGCAGCACGCGCGACGTTGTCAGCGCCGAGATTGCCGCCGGCTCCCGCAACATTCTGCACGATGACCTGCTGGCCGAGATCTTCGGACATTTTCTGCGCGACGATACGTGCGACGACATCGGTCGAGCCTCCGGCCGCGAAAGGCACGATCATGGTTATGGATCGGTCAGGAAAGCTCTGAGCCGATGCGGCCGTGCCTGTGGCGGCTGCGAGCAGGCCAAGGCCGAGCGCCAGGCTCATGCGACGGGTAATATCAGAAAGCGCCATTCGAATCTCCTCCCACAGATTTCAACAGCAAGGGCCCTACCTCGGGCATAGGGAGGTTAGGGCAGGTTGCCGCAAAGGCAACCGCGTCCGGGGAGCTATGCGATCAGACTTTAGTCGCGATGACGTATGAGGCAGCTATTTGGCGGCTGCCAGCACATCCTCGTTGGCTGCATCGAATTGCAGGCTGGCGAGCTTTGCATAGATGCCGCCGTGCCGGATCAGGCTCTGATGTGTGCCTTCCTCGACGACACGGCCCTGATCCATGACGAGAATGCGGTCGGCCTTGAGAACAGTGGCGAGACGGTGGGCGATGACAATCGTAGTGCGGCCATGCATAAGCCCGTCAAGCGCCCTCTGCACAAGCGTTTCGCTCTCAGCGTCAAGGGCCGAGGTCGCTTCGTCCAGAAGCAGGATAGGTGTGTTCTTCAGGATCGCGCGGGCGATGGCGATGCGCTGGCGCTGGCCACCGGACAGCGTGATGCCGCGTTCGCCGACCTGTGTATCGTAGCCTTTGTCCAGCCGATTAATGAACTCATCGGCCTGGGCCGCGATCGCAGCGGTGCGTACCTGCTCGCGCGTGGCGCCTTGAACACCGAAAGCGATGTTGTCGTGGATCGAGGCGACGAAGATGGTGACATCCTGCGGTACGATAGCAATGCGCTGTCGCAACGCGTCCGGATCTGCCTGGCGGGCGTCGATACCGTCGATCTTCACGCTACCCTGTTGCGGATCGTAGAAGCGCAGCAGCAGCGAGAAGACCGTGCTCTTGCCGGCGCCGGATGCACCGACGATTGCCACCGTTTCTCCTGGCAGCACCGTGAAATCCAGTCCGTGCAGGGCCGATTTGCCTGGACGAGACGGATAGGCGAAGTGCACGCCGTCGAATTCCACGCGGCCCTGGGCAGGCGAGGGCAGTGGCTGCGGATTTGCGGGGGCGGTGATCGGCGAGACTTCGTCGAGAAGCTCAGTCAGGCGGTCAGCTGCACCTGCTGCCTGCGAAAGCTCGCCCCAGACTTCCGAGAGCGCACCGAGCGAGCCGGCTGCGATGACCGCATAGAGCAAAAATTGCCCGAGCGTGCCGGCCGAAAGCGTGCCGGCGAGGACACTATGGGCGCCAAACCAGAGAACGGCGACCACGCTGCCGAAGATCAGGGTAATGGCGATGCCTGTCAGCAGGGCGCGGGAGGAGACGGCGGAACGTGCGGCCTGATAGGCGGATTCGACAGCCGAGCCGTAACGGTCCGCTGCGGCGGTTTCGGCGTTGAAGGCCTGCACGGTGCGGGTTGCAGCGATCGTCTCATTAGCGAAGGCGGAGGCCTCTGCCAGCATATCCTGTGCCGCGCGGGAGCGCTTGCGCACCGATCGTCCGCCGGCGACCAGCGGAAAGACGATGATCGGGATTGCGACGATGACGAGGCTCGAGAGCTTCGGCGAGGTGATGATCATCATACCGAGCGCACCGATACAGAGGATCAGGTTGCGGAGCGCCACGGAAGCCGTGGCGCCGACGGCGGATTTGATTTGCGTGGTGTCGGCCGTCAGCCGCGAGACGATCTCGCCCGACTGGTTGACGTCGAAGAACGAGGGTGAGAGCCGTGTGACATGCGCAAAGACGTCACGGCGCAGATCCGCAACGATGCGTTCGCCGATGGTAATGACGAAATAATAGCGAAGAGCGCTGGCGACGGCGAGCACGATGGCCATGATCATCAGCATGGCAAAGTAGCTGTTGATGAAGGTACCATCGGCCTGGGTGAAGCCGTGGTCGATCATGCGGCGCACGGCAAGCGGTATAGCAAGCGATGTGACGGCGGCGAGCGCCAGCGAAACCAGAGCGCCCGCGACTAGGCCGCGATAACGCGCCACATAAGGTGTCAACCTGCCGAGCGGCCTTAGCGAACGCGACTTCTTTTCCCCAAGCTCTGCCTGCTCTGCCAAATCGTCTCCGATCGCCCTCAAAGACCGCGTATTGCGGCTCCTTGGCCCTTGTTATCCCGGCGCCCTTCATGTATAGGCACCGCATCCTAATGGGAAGCCGTAGCCTTCACGACTGCGGCTTCATTTATTCAATCGGTTCTTTCCCCGCAACTGTCTGCGGCAAATTGAACCCCGGCATCGCAGGAAGATTGTCATGAAGGAAGGCATCCATCCCGACTACCACGTCATCAAGGTAGTCATGACCGATGGCACCGAGTACGAAACCCGCTCGACCTGGGGTTCGGAAGGCGCTGTCATGAACCTCGAAATCGACTCCAAGTCGCACCCGGCCTGGACCGGCGGTAACCAGCAGCTGATGGACCGCGGCGGTCGTGTTTCGAAGTTCAACAAGCGTTTCGGCGGCCTCGGCCTCTAATTCGCTTCCGCTTGGCGGAATATTCAAAAGCCCGGCCTTGTGCCGGGCTTTTTGTTTTCCGGGCCTATACCGGTGAGCAAACAAAAAACCGGCCGCGTTGCCGCGGCCGGCTTCATGAAATTCTATGATGCAAGATCAGTTGTTGCCGAAGGCCGTCTGCAGCAGGGAAAGCTGAGCCTGGACGCTGTTCTGGTTATCAGGAACGATCGCAGCTTCTGTCGGGCGATAGATTTCGCGGTCGAGCAAGGCGATGCGGTTCTGCAGGCGGAGCGAGCGCTCTACGAGATCGCGGAAGGATTCCGGCAGGTCACCCCAGCCCGGAGCGTTGCGGTCGACATTAAAGCCGTCGAGCCGAACCTTATTCTTCTCTGCCAGAACCTGATCGCGGGACATTTCGCCATTGTTGACGGCGCGCTGCAGGAGCAGCCAGGAAGCCATCTGCATGAGACGGGTGGTCAGGCGCATCGATTCAGCCGCGTAAAGGACCGAGGCCATGCGCGGCAGCACCTTAGCGGCTGCGCGGCCCTGGCCGTCGAGGTAGGATGCGGTTTCTTCGACCAGCGACATGCCCTCTGCATACAGCGTCTTGAACTGCGAGGATGCGGCAGCGCGGCCCGCAAAACTGATTGTATTCAATCCAAGTTCCGACATCGAAAGAATCCCTGTTGCACGCATCTACTATCAGGTAACGCCGGTTTCCGCGGAAAAGTTTCCCAGGCCGGTCTTTATGATTTCAAGATGGTATCTTTAGCCTAATTGCGCAAGCCGTTTCTTAAGAAAAGGTTAATCTCCACAGTTTCGTGGAAAGGTCTAAGGCAGCGCAAAAAAGAAGAGCCGCAAAAGCGGCTCTCAAGGTAAAACAGGGAGAAAAATCAGACCAATTCACCGCTTGGAAAACTGTCTGAGGTTCAGAAGGATCTGAACAGCTTGAGTAATATCTTATAAAGCTTAATTTTTTATTAATGTCGTTCCAATTTAAGACTTAACGAAAGTAATTTCGAAGCAATAGTTGCTCGTTCACAGTCTTATGATCGGAAAAGGCTTTYGGCGGCTAATCTGCCGGAAGCCTTCTTGGTCGCCTCGGCTTCGAGCCGCGCGATCTCGGCTTTCAAGAGTTCCACGCGCGCCTTCAGCTCGTCCACCGAAAGCAGGGAGAGATCGGAGCCGATCTCGTGTGCAGTCTTCTTCTGAGGCCTGTCGTCATCCATCAAGCTCATTGTCGCTCCTCCTTTAAACCGTGTCGCGATCTTTCAGATTCGCCTCCACGCTTTAAGTCTCCGTTTCCGGCATGTCGTTATCGCAAAACCGCTGCACAGTTTGCGCAACATGCGTCAGTTCGTCAGCCGAACTTTACAGCAGGATCGCCGGTTTCGGGAGACTTGTTGGAGCCGCGATCGGCAAGCGACATGCTTTGCGGCGTGAGCGTAGGAGATGTTGCTGTCGGGATCGTCGTGTAGGCATCGCGGTCGCTTGCCGGAATGGCTGCGCGAATACGGCTCCTGACGATGGCATAGCCGGTGATCAGAAGATGGGCGAGCGCCGTCACCAGGAAGAGCGCATGCGGGCTGATGATCGACATGACCGGACCGCCGATCGTCGGACCGATGACGGTGCCGATGCCGTAAAGAAGCAGCAGGCCGCCCGAGACCTTTACGAAATCCTCCGATGCGGCAAAGTCGTTCGCATGGGCGACGGCGATCGGATAGAGCGTATTGGCGACGGCGCCGTAGAGGATGACGAGGCCGATCAGGAAGACAGGGGACGAGGGGTGCAGCACGAAGATCAGGAGGCCGGCGAGCGCTGCGATGGCTGACATGGCCGCCAGCACATAACGGCGGTCGATGCGGTCGGAGAGGCGCCCAGCCGGAAGCTGCATGATGGCACCGGCAAAGATGGTGGCACTCATCATCACCGCAATCGAGGTGTCGGAGAGGCCGGCACCCGCGCCGAAGACGGCGCCGAGTGTACCGTAGGCACCGTTGGCGATGCCGACGAGCAGGATGCCAAGGCAGGAGACGGGCGAATTGCGATAGAGCGCAGGCAGATCGAGTTTCACCGCTTTCAGTGGCTGCGGCGAAGCGGCGGTCGAGAGCGTCGTCGGCAGCATGGCGATGCAGTAAAAGATGCCGCAGATCATGAAGAGCACTGGTGTGCGCACGTCTTCCAGCGGGATCATCAACTGGCCGCCCACGACGCCAAGAAGGGTGATGCCGATATAGAGCGAGAAGATCGCACCGCGGCTTTCATTGTTCGCCCGCTCGTTCAGCCAGCTTTCGATGATCATCGAGGTGCCAGCGGTTGAGAAGCCGGTGACAGCGCGCAGGATGACCCACCAGACCGGGTCGATAATGATGCCGCTGACCAGCGCGATGATGGCGATAATGGCAATGAAGCCGGAGAAGGCGCGTACATGGCCGACGCGGCGCACCATCTTCGGGGCGACAAGGCAGCCGATGACGAAGCCCGCCGCCCAGGAGGTGCCGAGCAGGCCCAGTGTGGTCGTTGCATAACCTTCGAGATTTCCGCGTACGGGAAGCAGAATGCCCTGCAGTCCGTTGCCCATGAAAAGGAAGAGCGTGCCAAAGAGCAGCGCAGCGACGGACAGCAGATTTCTTGTCATATCCCCACACTCGGCGTGTTCGCTTTGAAAAAGGACATAAGGCGAGACCTGTATCTGCCCAGTCCATAAGAATGTTGATTGTGTCCCGGAATGCCTTTACGGCGAGTAGATATTCTCTGTTCGCGTGAAAAAATGTCCGTCCTGTGACATTCTGATAGATGGAAAAAATAAAGCCATGACAAAGCTGATAGCTTTGCTACTCATCCTTGCCATGGCAATCCAGATCATCAAGCCGCTCGGCTATCCGGGGCTGCGCCGCCGGATGGATTTCTGGAGAATCGCGCTGATTGCTTTTGCTATCTGGGCGGTGGCGCTGCTGGTGCGCGATTTCCTGGTGCAATAGGACTGGTTCAGTCCCGCAGGATGATCTCGCCTTTCATGACCGGCACGCAGGTTCCCGAGATCGTCACGTCGGTGACTGTGCCGGCCTTCTTGACCACATCAAGTTCGATGATGCTGCGCCGGCCCATTTCCACGCCCTGTTCGATGGTCACGTGCCGGCTGATGTCCGCCTCCGGCAGGAGTGAGACGAGATAGGCGGAAAGGGCTGCCGAAGCGCTGCCGGTCGCCGGATCTTCGATGACGTTGTCCAGCGGCGCGAACATGCGGGCGCGGATCTTCCATGGCGTAGCGGCGGGACGAACGTAGAGAAACAGGGAGAAATCATGGCTGCCGGTTACAGACCTGGCCGCAGCCTGGAAGCCGTTGATATTAGGGCTTGCCGCGGCCAGAGCCTCGAGGCTTTCGAGTTCGGCAACGGCAAATTTCAGGCCGACTGAGACGAAAACCGGGACATGCGTGTCCTTGCGGATCGACGCCGGGTCGATGGAGATGCAGCCGGCAATGACCGCATCGGGTATCGTGTCTTCTACTTCAAGCGGTCGTGGAGCGCGGATCGTCGCTGCGGTGACACGACCTTCGCTGCGCTGCAGAGCGACCTCGACGAGGCCGGCCTTCTCCTCGAGCCGCAACGTATCGCCGATGGGGCGGCCGAAGATTTCGCTCTGCTGGCCGAGTACATAGGCAGTGCCGACATTGGGATGACCGGCAAAGGGTATCTCCATCGTCGGCGTGAAGATGCGCACCCTTGCCGTGTTTTGAGGGTTTTCCGGAGGAAGCACGAAGGTGACTTCTGAATAGCCGAATTCGGCGGCGATCTTCTGCATTGCCGCGTCGCTGATGCCCCCGGCGTCGCTCATGACCGCGAGCGGATTGCCCTCGAAGCGGGTGGAGGTGAAGACGTCGACGGTGATGTAGGGCAGGCTGTTCATGGCGGCTCCAATGGTTAAGGCGCCATGATTAGCGAGGCCAGCGATTGCGGCGAAGGATTATCTTGTCGCCATGACAAATCGCCTTCGCGACGGGCAAGCGCAAATAAAACGGGCGGCGAAGATGTTCGCCGTCCGTCTCATTTTCTCAAATATCAAAAGGCTCATGCAGCCTTTTCGAGTTCGGCCTTCCAGTTGCCCTTGGCGGCGAGACTGTTCATTTCGGCGCGATGAGAGAATTCGCGCTGGCCGGCGGCGACGTTTTCCTGCTTGCCGTTCCAGGCCTTGAGCGCGCTGTCCTGCAGGGCGCGGCCGTAGGAGAAGGTGACAAACCAGGGCAGCTCATAACCGGAGTTGATTGCGGAGAGATGGGCGGTGGCCTCTTCCGTGGTCTGGCCGCCGGAGAGGAAGGCAATGCCCGGAACCGATGACGGGACCGTGCGCTTCAGGACTTGGACGGTACGCTCCGCAACTTCGGCGACGGAGGCCTTGCGGGCATTCTTGCCGTCGATGACCATGTTCGGCTTCAGGATCATGCCCTCGAGGCTGACACGGGCGTCGGCCAGTTCCTCGAACACGATGCGCAGCGTGGCCTCAGTCACTTCGGCGCAGCGGTCGATATTGTGGTCGCCCGGCTTGCCGTCCATTAGGCATTCCGGCTCGACAATCGGTACGATCTTGGCTTCCTGGCAAAGCGCCGCATAGCGAGCCAGCGCCTGGGCGTTGGCGCGGACGGACCCGCGGCTCGGCAGGGTCTGGGAGATGGCGATGACGCCACGCCACTTGGCGAAGCGGGCGCCGGCCTCATAATATTTGGCGAGGCGGTCTGCGAGGCCGTCGAGGCCTTCGGTGACGGTTTCACCCGGGTATTTTGCCATCGGCTTGGCGCCGATATCGACCTTAATGCCTGGAATGCTATCGACGGTCCTGATGATGTCGACGAAGGGCGTGCCGTCGGCCGCCTTCTGGAAAAGGGTTTCCTCATAGAGAATGACGCCGGAGATGTACTTCTTCATCGCTTCGTCGGAGCGGAAGAGCATCTCGCGATAATCGCGCCGGCTGGTTTCCGTCGATTCAAGATTGATCGCGTCGAAACGCTTCTTGATGGTAGCGGTCGATTCATCGGCTGCAAGCAGGCCCCGGCCACCAGCAACCATCTTAACTGCAATGTCTTCCAGTCGTTCGCTCATCTCGTTCTCTCCACAATGAAACCCGGTAGAATTTGATAATATAGAACCCGGATAACAGAAGTTTATAGGGAGAAAAAAGGGAGTGCTAAGTCATTGAAACGATTGAAATGATTTCAATCGTTTGAAAGTTCGGGAATTTTTTCTCTTCTTGGGCAAAAGACCGCGGAAGCGTTTGCTCCGCGGTCTATCCTGCTGGAATATCTGCCGAATCGGCTTATCGGTTAGCGGAGAGAACGGCCACACCCGGCAACTCCTTGCCTTCCATCCATTCAAGGAAGGCGCCGCCTGCGGTCGAAACATAGCTAAACTCTTCGGCAACGCCGGCATGGTTCAGCGCCGAGACCGTATCACCACCGCCTGCGACTGACGTGAGCTTGCCGGCTTTGGTGCGCTCGGCGGCATATTTCGCGGCGGCGACGGTCGCTGCGTCGAAGGGCTCGATTTCAAAGGCGCCGAGCGGACCGTTCCAGACGAGTGTAGTGGCGCGTTCGATCCAAGCCTTGACGGCATCGACCGACTTCGGGCCGACATCGAGGACCATGGCATCATCAGGAATGGCTTCGATGGAGACGATCTCATTGGCGGCACCTGCCTTGAACTCACGGGCGACGACACCGTCTTCCGGCAGAACGATGGCGCAGCCGGCAGTGGCGGCTTCGATCATGATCTGCTTGGCGGTATCGGCGAGATCATGCTCGCAAAGCGACTTGCCGACATCGGTGCCGCGGGCGGCGATGAAGGTGTTGGCCATGCCGCCGCCGATGACGAGCGCGTCGACCTTCTTCACGAGATTCATCAAAAGGTCGATCTTGGAGGAGACCTTGGCACCGCCGACGATTGCGACGACCGGACGGACCGGGTTGCCGAGGCCCTTTTCCAGTGCCTCAAGTTCGGCCTGCATGGTGCGCCCCGCATAAGCCGGTAAATGATGGGCAAGACCTTCGGTGGAGGAGTGGGCGCGGTGCGCGGCCGAGAAGGCGTCGTTCACATAGATATCGCCGTTTGCGGCGAGCGCCTTGGTGAAATCAGGATCGTTCTTTTCCTCGCCCTTGTGGAAGCGGGTGTTTTCAAGGAGCAGGATATCGCCATTGTTCATCTTCGCGACGGCGGAAGCGGCTGCCTCGCCGATGCAGTCGGATGCTGTCAACACGGCATGGTCAAGCACCTGCTCGACGGAGGGGGCAACCAGCGAAAGCGAGAATTCTGCCGAGGGGCCATCCTTCGGGCGGCCGAAATGGGCGAGCAGGATGACCTTGGCGCCCTTTTTCGACAGTTCAAGGATCGTCGGCGCGACGCGCTCGATGCGGGTCGTGTCCGTAACCTTGCCATCCTTGACCGGGACGTTGAGGTCGACGCGGACGAGAACGCGCTTGCCGGCGATATCGTTGAGGTCGTCGAGGGTCTTGAAAGCTGCCATGGGAGGATCCGTTCGTGGTTGGCGTAAATTGCGCCGACCATAGCAAGGATCGGGGGAGACGCAAGGCAGTCGGCGGCCGTTTTAGCGCGGGCTTTCGTCACGTCCGGCAGCGCTTTCCGCAGCCGTTGCCTCATGCTTTTTGCGGCCCTTCATACGCTCGCGGGTGCGCTGGATAATCTCGTGCAGATTGATGAAGATCGGCAGCGTAATGGCAGGCTCCACTGCCTCCAACGACATGCCGACGGAGGTGATGTGATCCTGGTCGTCGAGATCACGGACGATGAGGATGAGTGAGCCGAGACGGACGCGATCGGCATAGTCCGCCTTGCCGCCGAGGCGCTGTTTCATCAGTTCGGCGATCGTCAGACCCTTCTCGGATTCATTGAGAAGGCCTGGACCATAGGCAGCATCGAGATCGGCGGCGGGACGGGCCGGCGACAGCGCGAAGGCGCCGAAGAATTCCGCGTCGTCCTCATCAACAGGTGCGCGGCTGGCGAAGAGCCGGTCGAGCAGGCGCGAATAGCTGGGTGCGATGAAAAGGTAGACGAGATCGTTTTCCCTGAGGCGGCCGGCATATTGATAACGCATCGACTTGCCGTCTCGGATCACGAGCGAGGGTGCTGCCCAGCGCGGGATGCGCTCGCCGCGAAGAACCGGGCTGTCCTTGAC